>NZ_JAIVFV010000055.1 GCF_020829445.1 Nostoc sp. CHAB 5836 | reverse complement strand
TTGTGATCTTTTTCAGATCGTTTAAAACTTCAGTTGCATACTGGTAGCGTTTACGATAGTTAAAACGCACCATTTTATTAATAATTTTTGCTAATTTTGTGTTAATTTTTAGATTGCTGTTACGCCAAATTATTTCACCTGTAATCTGATTTTTTTGATTGCGCAAATGAGATATTTCCTTTGCTGATAAACCTCTAAGTGCTGCGATCGCAACTATACCTAAAGCATATATATCGCTGTTGTATTTGAGGTTGCCGTTAGCTTGTTCTATCGGCATATATTCGAGATTGTCAACAGTATTAGTGATGGCTTCATTAAAAATACCAAAATTAACCAAAACTAACTTTTTATCTGACTCACGGCGAATAATATTTGCTGGTTTAATATCCCGATGAATTATGCCGTAGCTATGTACAATCACCAAAACTTCTAATATTTCTAATAAAAAATTAATTACTTGGTCTTCTTTCAGAGTTTGTCCCTGGATAATTTCGTCAGTTAAAGGATTGCCAGAGATGAATTCTTGGACTATATAGAATTCTTCATTTTCTTCAAAATAAGCAATTAACTTTTGGATTTGGTCATGTTCTTGTCCAAGTTTTTCTAAAGTTGCTGCTTTCCTCGCAAACAAGCGGTGCAGGATTGTTAAAGTTTGAGCATTGCTACTAGGAGGACATAACTGCTTTACTAGAAATTGGCTGCCAGGAAGATTGACATCTTCAACTAGATAGGTTTTCCCCTTTTGCCCATCATTGAGAACTTTTAGTATTCGATAATGTCCATCCAGTAAATGACTATTCATCAATATAAATATAGTCTGATAAATTGCTCGATTATAGCTTACGTGTTATTGCTGGCGATTTTAAACTATAAATATTTATTTATTAAGCAATTTCAAATGAGATAAATGTATGGACTCTACACCGTATTGTTGGCAATGACAGTAGCAGTGTCACTTATGACTTCTACTGTTATTGCACCCCCAGGGCTATTTCATTCTAGACATAAACCACCCGGAACTGAAGTTCCGGGCTAATAGCTAAAGTCCGTTAAAACGGACTATAATCTAATACGCTTGGGTTAAGGCTAAAACTTTGTTACAAAGTCAATTTTTTTAACGAACCGCCTTCTCTTCTTAGGCTGACGCCAACGGGTTAGCGTCTCCCCGCTTGCGGGGAGGGGAGACAAAGCGTAGCTTTGGCGGGGTGGGGTTCAGTACCTCACTCAACTGAGAACCGCTATATCCATAGCAAAAAGGGGATTTGAGTCAGGTTTTATACTGGGACTACAAATTTCTCGCTACCAGCCAGTTCAAAGGCTGTATGAATAGCTTGCAAAGCTTTAACACCTTGGTCTTGTGCCACGACACAACTAATTTTAATTTCTGAGGTGGCAATCATTTGAATATTGATTTGTTGTTGGGCTAAAGCTTCAAACATTTTAGCAGCAACACCTGGTTGTCCTACCATCCCTGCACCAACAATACTCACCTTAGCGATCGCACTATCTAAAACAACTTCACCCCATTCTAATTCTGCCGCTACTTGGGTGAGCAATTGTTTTGCACTTTCCCCGTCTATCCGCGAAACTGTAAAGGCAATATCTCGCCTGGGAACACCATCAATTACCCGACAGCGCTGAGATTGGATAATCATGTCAACGCTAATATTATGCTGCGCTAGTAGTCCAAACAATTTTGCCGCCATACCTGGCCGATCTGGTAATTGACGAATAGCAAGACGCGCTTGATTCAAATCGAGCGCAACGCCGCGAACGGGGAGGTGATGGAGGGGTGAGGGGGATGAGGGGGATGAGGGGGGTGAGGGGGATGAGGGGGGTGAGGGGGGTGAGGGGGATGAGGGGGATGAGGGGGATGAGGGGGATAAGAGAATTAATTTGTCTCTTCCTACTCCCTCATCTCCCCCTGCTTCCTCATCTCCCTCATCCCCCCCTGCTTCCTCATCTCCCTCATCTCCCCCTGCTTCCCCTGCATCGATCTCAAAGGCGGTACGAAGTGCGGTGAGGGCGCGATCGCATTCGCCTGCATCTACTACGCAGCTTACTTTGACTTCGCTGGTGGAAATCATTTGAATATTCACGCCTGCTTTGGCTAAGGTGGCGAACATCTTGGCAGCTACACCAGGACGGCCAATCATTCCTGCACCTGCGATGCTGACTTTGGCAATGTTATGTTCTACTATTACCTCGGCTTCGTCCAATTTGGGGTTAGATTGACTCCTCAATGCTGGGGCGATCGCTGCTGCTACTGCTTCTGCCCGTTTTAATATTGGTGTTGTCACCGTAAAGGCAATGTCATTACTATTACCTTCATGAATTGACTGAATAATCAAATCTACGTCTACTTTTTGTTGAGAAATTTCGCCAAATAACCTGGCTGCTACGCCTGGTTTGTCGGGTACACGCAATAAAGCGACCTTTGCTTGGTCAGTGTCAAATTCTACATTATCCACTGGACGAGCAATTTCTAGATTGATCAGCGATCGCCCTTGGGGTTTGGCTGATGTTACCCAAGTACCTGGGTCATCTGTCCAACTAGACCTGACCACTAAAGGAACACCATAGTTGCGAGCAATTTCCACAGCACGGGGATGTAGTACTTTTGCGCCCAAGCTAGCTAGTTCCAACATTTCATTGCAGGTGATGGCATCCATCAACTGAGCTTCCGGAACTAAGCGGGGGTCTGTAGTTAAAATCCCTGGAACATCTGTATAAATTTCGCAAAAATTTGCTTGTAATGCGGCTGCGATCGCCACCGCCGAAGTGTCAGAACCACCACGCCCCAAAGTCGTAATTTCCATTTCTCCAGCGCTAGATATGCCTTGGAAGCCAGCTACTACAACTACTTTACCTTCATTTATGTGGCGACTTAGGCGAGTAGTTTCAATATGCAAAATCCGAGCGCGACTGTGTTCGGCTTCGGTAACAATTCCTACCTGAGCGCCAGTCATCGAAATTGCTGGTTGTCCGAGTTCTTGCAAGGCCATACTGAGTAAGGCGATGGTTACTTGTTCGCCAGTGGAAAGCAGCATATCCATTTCCCGGCGGTTAGGATTGGGAGAAATTTCATTAGCTAGTTTGACGAGTCCATCAGTGGTTTTGCCCATTGCGGAAACCACTACAACGATAGAGTTTCCAGCTTTAACCGTTTTATAAACACGCCCTGCAACAGCTTGAATACGTTCGACTGAACCGACAGATGTACCACCGTATTTTTGAACTATGAGCGCCATAACTTTTTTTAATCAATTGTGCCTACTTTCATCAACCCTTCCGCCAGGTGAGGAAACCTTTAAGGCTTATCAGTTATATAGTTTACAGCTATTAGAGCAGAAAACCCACGAGTCTGTCTGTGGGTGACTTGGGAACTCACATACGTCCTTCAGGCGTGGGATGAATACGTTGCAGTGTTAATAAATATCGTGCAGAATACCCCATCATAATTGTTCAAAAACTACATCTTCGTAGAGTGCTGCCATTGTTTCCTCAAAATCGACGCTGTTGAGTCGAAATGATTTATGTTCTGATGTGTAGGATTGTAAAACCCACATCCCTTGTTCATTGCGTCGAAAACACTCGATTCGCTGACGTTTTGTATTAATTAAGACATATTCTTGTAGACTTTCCAGTGTTTGATAATCGGCGAATTTATCGCCCCGGTCAAAAGCTTCAGTAGAATTAGATAAAACTTCCACAATTAAACAAGGAAATTTCTTATAAGCTGGTGTTTCTTGATCTCGTTGGTCGCAAGTAACCATAACATCGGGATAATAAAAGCGATTCAGATATTCAATTCGGGCTTTCATATCAACGATGTAAACACGACAACCAGATCCGCGTACATGATTACGCAGGAGAGCAAACAGGTTTCCAGCAATAGTAACGTGTGGATCAAGCGCTCCAGCCATTGCGTAGATGTAGCCGTCGATGTATTCATGTTTAACAGGATTTTGTTCCTCCATTTGGAGGAACTCTTCAGGAGTAAAGTAGTTTTCTTTGGGCGGGGCTATCATGGTTGAAACTTCAAGGATTGAGTGACGCTGATTTCTACAATAGCGCTATCAACGATTCTTGGTGTTGGGTTGCGCTTTGCTTAACCCAACTACAATTTTTCACAAAGTCAAGGGTATTAATTTAAGGATAAGTATCGTCAGGCATTAAATGCATTACCCGTTGATGATATAACAGCAGAACGGATTGTTGCAGAAGCTAATAATGCCTATGGGCATAGGGCAATAGTTCTTCTCCCACTCCCTCATCCTCCTCATCTCCCTCATCTCCCTCATCTCCCTCATCTCCCTCATTCATTGGAAAGCAACTCAATGGTTTTTCTATTACCTGGTGTCAAGTTTGATTTGGATCTGATTCAAAAGTACAACACTCGCGCACCTAGATACACCAGTTACCCACCCGCTACAGAGTTAAGGGAAACATTCACTGAAACTGATTTTAAGACCGCGATCGCAGCATCGAATCAACGCAAAACTCCTATGAGTTTATATTTCCACATCCCATTTTGCCAAAGTGCTTGCTATTTCTGCGGCTGTAATACGGTAATTTCCAACAACAAGAATATTGCTAAACCTTACTTGGAGTCTTTGGTTCAAGACATTAAAAACACCGCAGCTTTAATCGATCCAGATAGAAAAGTGTTGCAAATACACTGGGGAGGTGGTACTCCTAATTACTTGGAGCTTCACCAAGTAGAATTATTATGGAAAAACATCAATCGCTATTTCAACATCGATTCACAAGCAGAAATCTCAATTGAGATTAATCCCCGGTATATCGATAAAAACTACATTTTCTTTCTGAGACAGATTGGGTTTAACCGGATTAGTTTTGGTATTCAAGATTTTAATAGCCAAGTTCAAGTAGCTGTAAATCGTGTCCAGCCAGAAGAAATGCTATTTGATGTGATGAGTTGGATCAAAGAAGCTAAGTTTGAAAGTGTGAATGTAGACCTAATTTATGGTTTACCTTATCAAAAGAGCGACACATTTCGGGAGACGCTGAAAAAGACTATTCAATTAGATCCTGACCGAATTGTAGTCTTTAACTTTGCCTATGTACCGTGGCTCAAACCTACGCAAAAAAATATTCCTCAAGAGGCGCTACCCCCAGCAGAGGAAAAGTTAGCAATTCTGAAAATGACCATTGAAGAATTGACGAATCACCAATATCTATTTATTGGGATGGATCATTTTGCCAAAAGTAATGACGAACTAGCGATCGCTCAACGCAATGGCACTCTTAAACGCAATTTCCAAGGCTACACCACCCACGCCCAGACAGAACTCTTTGGTTTTGGTGCTACATCTATCAGTATGCTAGAAGATGCTTATGCCCAAAATCACAAGGAATTAAAGGATTATTATCAAACACTTGCAGCAGGTGCTTTACCTGTTAGTAAAGGTATCAAGCTTACTCCCAATGACATGATCAGACGAGATGTAATCATGAGTATTATGTCTCATTTTCAGTTGCAGAAGCAAGACATTGAAAACAAATATTATATCAATTTTGATGAATATTTCTCCGAGGAGCTAGAGGCGTTAAAACCATTAGAAGCTGATGGTCTTGTTAATTTATCAAAAAATCAGATCCAAATTACAGACATCGGTAGATTACTAGTCAGAAATATTGCGGTTATTTTTGATACTCACACAAGAATGCGAGAGACAAAATTCTCACGCGCAATTTGATACCCAGGGCTATTTCAATACTGCGTAGGTTTTGGAAAATCGTAGGTTGGGTTGAGGAACGAAACCCAACAGATCCCCCCAAATGTTGGGTTTCGTTCCTCAACCCAACCTACACGGGTTAAGGTTTTTGGGCTTAACCGAGCAGTATTGAGGCCTATTTCATTCTAGACATAAACCACCCGCAACTGAAGTTCCGGCCTCACAGCTAGAGTCCGTTGAATTCTGGTTCCCCCCTTTTTAAGGTGGGTTAGGGGGGATCAACGAGTGCAAAGATACAGCTAACTACTTTTAAAACAACCTCTTAGACTCAGAATTGATTCTGAGGCGGGCTAGATGACAATGAAATAGCCCTGACTTGATACCACTTCTGAGCATTTTGGCTAAATGCTAGCTATCATCTCTCAATCTACCTTAAAAATAACGGTTGAGGGGATTTAAATAATCAACAACTACAAATCATTTTAATGCATCTACAAAAAGTTAGAGAATATTTTACATCTGAAGATAGATATAAAAAATATATTACTTCTATGAAATTATTGTATTAGGTGTTAAATAAATTGCTGATTTATATATCATCCTGGCAAAATTTTTCTGAGGGTTTTTATGCTAAAAATAAAATGTCAGATTCTATCCATTTATTTAATTGATGTCAACTCCGTTGTCTAACTTTTGGATTTAGCATTTATCCCATCTGGTAGAAAGAATTTTGAATCAGACTTGATAACTTAGATACAAGTGAGATTGTTGAGGCAGTTATGAGTATTATTGCTTGGATAGTTTTAGGAATTTTAGCAGGTGCCATCGCTAAAGCTATTTATCCTGGTTATCAAGGCGGCGGAATTCTCTCCACCATGATTTTAGGTATCATTGGTGCTTTCGTCGGCGGAACTCTGTTTACCTTGCTACGAACAGGAACTCTGCAAATTACTGCGGCTGGCGCTGGTTTAACTCTTCCTGGTATTTTAGTGGCTGTGATTGGCGCAACTGTGGCTATTTATCTATGGGGATTAATTAGAAGAAGCAGCAATGCCTAACTGCTGATTGCCAGTTATTAACGCGGACATGACTGCTGTATTTCATTAGTCTTCTAGTTGACCAGTCTCAAAAGCTATCAAACATCAAATTAGCTCCATCTGGAAAAATATTAGGAGACTAGTCAATCCCTTCTCTAACATCATAATTTTTGGAAGTGTAAATCTATGTTTTTTCACAAAAAAGAGCCTATTCATGCAGTTAACGTTACTGAAGCAAACCCTCGTTTTGCTCAGTTACTTCTAGAGCAGTTTGGTGGAGCTACTGGAGAACTTAGTGCAGCACTTCAATATTGGGTTCAATCATTCCATGTCGAAAATGCTGGAATTAAAGATATGCTCCAAGACATTGCGATCGAGGAATTCAGCCATTTAGAAATGGTTGGTAAACTCATCGAAGCTCATACTAAAAATGTCGATCAAACTGAGGCTTATAAAAGTACTCTCTTTGCAGTCCGAGGGGTTGGGCCTCATTTTCTAGATAGCCAGGGCACTGCTTGGACTGCAAGTTACTTGAACGAGGGTGGAGATGTAGTGCGTGATTTAAGAGCTAACGTTGCAGCAGAAGCTGGCGCTCGTCAGACTTATGAAGCATTAATCAAGTTGGCAACCGACAAAGGAACCCAAGAGACTTTAGTGCATCTATTAACACGAGAAATCTCTCATACCCAGATGTTTATGAAAGCTCTAGATTCCCTAGGTAAGCTGACAGATCCATTCTTTGGTAATATTAAGCCAGATGAAACTGTTGCTCTCTACTACAACTTATCTACAAACGGAAATGGTAAAGATGAACGCGGCCCTTGGAATTCTGAGCCAACATTCAAATACGTTGCCAATCCGTTAGAAAGTCACTCTTAATTGCATAGGTTGCAGTTAGAGTGTGGGTTGATTTGAACCAAAGAGATTTTTGGGAGATTTTGAAAACTCCCAATCGTCCGGTGGGCAAACAGCCCACCCCGCTCTTCGCGCTATGGTGTATACACAAGTGACTTATTTTACTCAAAGCGCTCTCAGACCTAACCCCCAGCCCCTTCCCTTCAAGGGTTGGGAAGTCAATCTTCAAAGCCCCTCTCCGCCTCGGAGAGGGGTTTGGGGAGAGGTCTGCCGACTTGTGTATACACGGTAGGCTCTTCGGGAAGGGAGACAAAGTGTAGCTTTGGCTCTTTGGGGTTCAAATTGTTTGATTTATGCAAGAGATCTATAAAACTTACGCAAGTGTCACAAAAAATAAAAGCTTTTAGTTTGTAGTCAGGGCTACCCTACGGGAACGCTCCGCGAACAGCCCTGATGAAAGAGGACTAAAGTCCCCACTACAAACTCCAAATAATATGCCAGTTGCGTAAGTCCTAATTTAACAAGTTAGAGCGATCGCCTCTTCAAATCTACCCCGACGTTTCTGACTTCAGAAATTAATTCAACTCAAAAGCAAAACTCAGAATCAGGAGATTAAGTTGTGATTGTCAACGCTACACCAAATGGGTGGGAAGTCATTTATCATCGTGCCCATGCTTTATTAGCAGCTCAACTGGCAGGACAATGGCGACGCAAAGATGCTCCAGCAAGATTATATGAAACCCTAGCGGCAATTTCCCATCACGATGACTTAGAAAAAGAGTGGGAAGAAGACATTTTGACTGAAGCAGGTGCGCCAATGGACTTCACCCTCAACTCAAATACCAATGTAGATGCTGGTGTCGATAAATTGGCTAAAGTGGCAAAGAATGCCCTTTACCGTGGACGATGGGTGGCTCTATTAACTTCCATGCATATCAGCCGTTTGCATGAGCCAAGCCGGGGTAAGGGTTCCAAGCTAGACAAACTTTTAGACGAGCAACTTCAAAACCAGCAACGTTGGCGCCAGGAACTGGGCATGGAGAAGGAAGAAGTTGATGCCGCTTATGCATTTATGCAATGGTGCGATCGCCTTTCTCTCATCCTTTGTCAGCAGGAACTACCTGCTGATGAGCGGTTTTTGGAAATTAGCAAGGGCCCTGAAGGTCAGCGCTATGACATCATGCAGCGCAGTGATAACCTAGTTGTTGTTAAACCCTGGCCCTTCCAAGACGATAAATTCACCGTCAACGTCGAAGCCTGCGACCTCTCCCAGGTAAAATTTAAGAGCAGCGCCGAACTAACTCAAGCACTACAAAAAGCCCCTATCAAGGTACTAGAGTGGACATTTGTTAAGAGTTAAATAGACAGACGATAATAATTTTGAACCCCTCCCAGAATGCTTTGAGAGGGCTAGGTTCAAAAAAAAAGAGCCAGAAAATTAGTTGTCTGGCTCAAAGCTGGAGACAAAAAAATCATCAAATAAAGGTTAGTTTGGGTAAGAACCTAAATTCTCCCCAGATTATGCAGCCCTAAGACAACGCCCACTCCTAAGATATGACCAAAGGCAGTAGTTGCTAAAAGGGCTGGCAAACCAAAGCCACCAAAGAAATTGGCTGAGGGTAGTCCTGGTTCTGCGTTGGGATACTTGATGGTAGATTTGCCAAAAGCAATGGCAACGATATTAGCGAGAATTATAATCAGCCCAACCGTAGGACTCCATTCCAAGGGTGTGGTTGCAGCAGCGAGTAAGGTTGAAGTAAACACCTGATTTGCTCCTGAAATTTATTCATGATTGAAAATATAATCTGAAACTTTTTGAAGCAAATTCCAGAAAGTACATAATTTTGCATCAATATTTAACAGTTGTTCTTACTACTTAATACAACATCACTAACTCATTAGGCATTGGGCATTGCTTATTTCTTCCCCATCTCCCAATACTGTTCGGTTAAGAATATTCGTAGAAACCCAACATTTTCTTTCTCTTTCAGGACTTACGCACTCAAAACCTGAAACCCCGATCCCCCCTAACCCCCCTTAAAAAGGGTAGGGTGGTTTCATACAAGCAGAGAAAAACAACAACTGGGTTTCAAAGCCTCTCCCCGAAACGGGGAGAGGTTTGGAGAGGGGTAAAAAGCCATGCTACAAAACGAGAAATCAAGACTTATGTATTTTTCTTTCTTCGTATGAAACCACCCTGGTCACCCCCCACTGCCAAAATTGTTAAAGTGAAGAAAGTTATGAGGACGCAAAGATGACTGAGAAAAATCGTTCTCAATGGGACTTAGGCAGGTTTATCGAAACCCTGACTTACTTCGAGGTAATTCCTTTCCTTAACTGGGTACAGCAGTTAATCCAAGGTCGTCCTAAGGATAATCAAGATAGACCCAATGGAGGAAGAAACGTGGGTGTAATATTAGTAGCAGGTGCAACAGGTGGTGTCGGTAAACGAGTGGTGCAGCGATCGCTCCAACAAGGTTATAAAGTTCGCGCCCTAGTTCGAGACATTGACAAAGCGCGGTCAATTCTTGGTAATGATATAGATTTAGTAGTTGCGGATATTACGCAACCAGAAACTTTAAGTCCTTTAGTTATGGCTGATATCCAAGCTGTAGTTTGTTGTACAGCAGTGCGTGTACAACCAGTTGAGGGAGATACAGCAGATAGAGCCAAATACTATCAAGGTGTTAAATTTTACCAACCCGAAATTGTTGGCGACACTCCCGAAAATGTAGAATATCAAGGTGTCAAAAACTTAGTTCAAGGGGCCGCAAAATATTTACCCCAAGCAAAGGAAAAACTAATATTTGATTTCACCAAGCCATCAGCAGAATTAAAGGATAACTGGGGGGCCTTGGATGATGTCGTCATGGGTGGCGTAAGTGCCAGTAATATCCAATTAGTAGAAAGTGCAGCTTTATTTGCTGGTAATGTCTCCACCGCTAACTCTGGCGGATTTGCTTCTGTCAGAACCAAGAATTTTGATCCACCCTTCAATTTATCTGGTTACGAAGGTGTGAAATTGCGCGTCAAAGGTGACGGTCAGCGTTATAAAATCTTCCTACGGACAGATACCAAATGGGACGGTATTGGCTACAGCTATTCCTTTGATACAGTAGCTAACACCTGGATAGATATTCCCATTTCCTTTGCAGATTTGATTCCCGTCTTTCGGGCAAAAGTTGTTAAAGATGCACCGCCAATTGAGCAGAATAGAATTTGCTCATTTCAACTGATGTTGAGCAAATTTGAATACGATGGCGCTTTAAATCCCAAATTTTCCCCAGGTGGTTTTGCTTTCCAGTTGGAATCAATTAAAGCTTATGGCGGAACAACTTTACCACAATTTATCCTTGTCAGTTCCGCAGGCGTAACTCGTCCCGGTCGCCCTGGTATTAATTTAGATGAAGAACCTCCAGCAGTCAAATTAAATGACCAATTAGGAGGAATTTTAACTTGGAAGTTGAAGGGAGAAGATAGTTTAAGAGAAAGCGGAATTCCTTATACGATTATTAGACCTTGTGCTTTAACTGAAGACATAGGTGGTAAGGAATTAATATTTGAGCAAGGTGACAATATTAGAGGCAAAATCAGCCGTGAGGATGTGGCAGAACTTTGTGTGCAAGCGCTAAAACTAGAAAAAGCGTCTAACGTTACATTTGAGGTTAAACAGGGAGAAAATACTGTCAACTCTATCGATTGGCAGAATTTATTTTCTAACTTACAACCGGATAAAAAATGAAATATCCATAGATTTATAGTCTGTAAGCATAGCAGTAAAGCTTGGTTATATAGCAATACGCTTGGGTTAAGGATTTTCTGGAGAACCATAGACCTGTAGAGACGTTGCATTGCAACGTCTCTACACTGTCCACTAGACAAGGGTTTTAGTCTTATCCCAAGCGTATTGGGTTATATCTGACTTTTCACGGCATCTGGAAAACCTCTCTCTAAATCTCTCTCCTAAAAGGAGAGAGACTTTGAATTTCCCCCTTCCCGCATCGGGAAGGGGGTTAGGGGGTTAGGTTTTTGGTAGACTTTTCCACATAACGTGAAAAGTCAGGGGTTATATAGGCTATTGTCAGAAGTCAGTTATTGATATGAACAAAATCAAGGTGCTAGTAATCGCCGGGATTTTAGTAACAATTGTCTGGGGCAGTTTTTTTTCCAAAACTGCCTCATCGCAGCAAGTGGAGTCCCGCATCAACAACCTAGAAGCGGACTTTAATCGTGTGGAGTCACGGTTAAACCAGATAGAATCTCAACTTGGTCAAAGCCGTCAATTTCCATCCCCAAGAACAACACTGACTCCAAGACAGTCAACTGGTTCTAGAGGGAACTTATCACAGCAAGATCGGATGTTTGATCGACTTGCAACTTTGGTGGTTGAATTGAAGCAACAAGTCAATGAATTAGAGGAGCGAGTTGCTAAATTAGAATCACGCTAAAGATTTTTATTGTGTAAAATACAGGTTTTTCATAGGTAAGTCTTAGAGATCGAATTGCTCAAAAAGACAATGCCGATCGCACACAAAGCCAAGCCAGCAATGCTCATTTTCCAGGGTAAAATTCGGTTTATTTTTCCCATACCCATTGCAAGACCAATATCTCTAGCACTCATGGCAACCGCAAACAGAGTTAAGGTAATGCCTAGTATATAGGTAACTAGTGGCATCATTCCTACCCCAATAATAGATTCAGCATCAGCGTAACCCTGAAATAAACCAGCACTGATGGCCACTAGAGCAAGTACCATAAAGTTTGGTTGATTCGACATCATCAGCATAGTACCAAAAACGATGGTAGAAATGGCGATCGCTATTTCTGTGCCTGGTAAATTTAGCTGGAACAAATGAATTACAACGCCCAAAATTGTTGCTAAGACATAATATCCAGCGATCGCAGCGCCACCAACAAAGACAGATGAGAGTAAGCCAATAGCAACAATACCAACTAAACAATCCAAGCTAATTACTGGATCTGCCAATCCCCACAGAAAGCCTTCCCAGTAGTTAGAGATAGTATGGTCAATTGGTGTTCGACTCAATGAACTCAGTAAGCTAATTAAAATTAAAGCTGCGATCGCCCCAATATGGCGATGCATTAACTTCAAGGTGTAAAATTCCTCCCAAGCACGGGATTGTGATAATTTAGTTTTGAACATTACCATCTGCCAAATTAGTTTTTTCGGTAATTTATACTACCCACATACTCAAACAAACTAACGTGGTAATAATGCCAGATTACACTACCCTCATCCCAAATATAAGTACTTTTTTATACGTTAAAAAAACTTAGCAAAAATAAACAAAACTATATTACGAAACGTAAATACACCTTAAACCCTTATAAATGACAAATGACAAATGACAAATGACAAATGACAGCCTCAGCTAGTTAGCTTTATTTGCGTCGCTCTACTTAATTCTACATTTGAGGTGATGTCTACGGCGACCCCTTCAAATGTACACGCAAAATTCCTTGAATTACCTGTTGTACAGCTTCTTTACTTAGGCTGCCATCTACCCGTACAATTCGTGAGGGATAGGATGCTGCTAAATGTGCGTATCCTTGCTGAACGCGCCGATGAAAAGCGATAGTTTCTTGTTCAATGCGGTCTAGTCCTACTTGGTCTGAGAGTTTGCGGGACAGTCCTACTTCGATATCGACATCTAGCCAAATAGTTAGGTCACTTTCTAAACCACCAGTTGCAATATTGTTAAGCTGATTGATTAAACTCATGTTCAGACCGCGACCATATCCTTGGTAGGTAATGGTAGAGTCAGTGTAGCGATCGCATAAAATATATTTACCGGCGGCGAGGTTTGGTTTGAGTTCTTGTTCAACGTGTTGCGATCGGTCAGCAGCATATAACAAGAGTTCTGTGACTTGTGCAACTGGTCTATCCTCTGCCTTTTCTAATAACAAGCGGCGAAGATGTAAACCTAACTCTGTTCCCCCTGGTTCACGAGTTACCACCACAGAAACACCTAAACTTTCCAACCACTCAGAACAAAGGTGTATTTGGCTGGTTTTGCCACAGCCTTCCACCCCTTCAAATACAATTAATTTGCCACCCATGCTTTTTTGTGTTCGCTGCAATAAACTTGTTCGCCGACGTTTTATCAAGAATAGCGCGAAGTGTAAAATCTTAACCTGCAATATAACCAGATCAAAGTGCTGAGTAATTCATCTATCTGCTTTTCCCAAACGTCCGGCGGGGGTATGGTCAACCCCATTGGTGTCAACAAAAGCCTAGAAATGCCTATCTGTTGGCTTCGCCACCCGCCTTGAACTAAAGTTCTTTGGCTTTTAGGTAAAGTCTACAGAAGTAGATAGGACTTACGCAACTGGCATATTATTTGGAGTTTGTAGTGAGGACTTTAGTCCTCAAAATCAGGGTTGAAGCCCTTACTACAAACTAAAAGCTTTTATTTTTTGTCACACTTGCGTCTGGAGTTTAGACTAAAAATTTTTCCGATTATTTAGTCATCTTTGAGATGACTTTCGCTATTAGCAAGGAACTTCAATTCCTTGCGGGACATAACTTTCACGTTAAGTTGTTTATGTCTAGAATGAAATAGCCCTGCTTGTATCCTTAAATTAAACAATTCAAAATTATTTCTGAAATTTTGAATGCGTGAATTTTGAATTCAAAAAATAGTCAATAGACATAGGAGTGAAATTAAATATGCGTTATCCATAATCCTTGTAGAGACGTAGCAGTGCTACGTCTCTACATTTTTTGTCGGAGATGTCTAATGATTTTTTGCCATAATTTTTATCTAGCTAAATCGATTTTTTCTGTAAGGTACTTCCAAATAAAAAATACTCATACCAATTTTTTATGAAGCTGCATAGAATTGGATCCCCCCTAGCCCCCCTTAATAAGGGGGGAACCGGAAAAATATCTATCAAAGTCCCCCAATTTATCGGGGGACTTAGGGGGATCTAAAACGTTTTGCGACCAAGAAGAGGACTTTTCAAACATCCTCTAAACCCACGCACAGCAGTTAAACAATCACAAAATTCTTTTCGGTTAGTGAGAGTCCACCCTCTAATTGTGCAAATTGTATCTGAGTGAACCAACCGTCACTGCCATCTAGGTCAATGTACAGCGCACCTGTAATATTGTTATAGATAATTCGCTGAGTGCTAGTGGTTGCAGATGTTCCGATGGTAAACTGGCTTTTCTCAAGTGAAGCGGTTGATAAATCACTACCAAAATAATAAGCCTGGATCTGAATCAGTTCATTAGTGGCGTTGAAATCATAAATAGTATCAATTCCTCGATCGTAACCATAATCGAGTCCTTGATAGTAATCCTTACTGAACCTAATACTACCAAAACTACCGAACGCAAAAGTATCAGTACCATCGCCTCCAATTAGGATGTCATTGCCACCATAGCCCTCCAAGGTATCGTTGCCATTAGTACCTACAATTAAGTCATTGCTGTATGTACCAAAGATATTTAATCGTTCGATATTTTTGTAGCTAGCCCGATTCTTACCGAAGGTAATTGAGCCAATGTTATCTGTAGCATTGAATGTCGTTGTGATTCCCTCGCTATAGCCAAAAGAATAATCAACTATCAACAAATCGTCACCCTTACCCCCATCCATGGTATCATTGTCAACATGGCCTGCAGCAGAGAGAGTATCGTTGCCATTGGTTCCCACAATCAAATCATCGTAGTAGCTACCTTGGATATTTAATCCTTCGATATTCTTATAGCTAACCCGATTCTTACCGAAGGTAATTGAGCCAATGTTATCTGTAGGATTGAATGTCGTTATGATTCCCTCGGTAAAGCTATTGCTAGTGGTGCCCTGGTAGTAACGACCATAGCTCTTGTTACTATTAAAGTAACCAACTGTCAACACATCGTCACCTATACCCCCATCTACCGTTTGAGTCACTAAAGAAGTCACTGAAGAATCGCGGGTATTATATCCAAATATGCCGATGAGATCGGAGAAAAATATGCTGCTCAGATCGAAGAAATCATTGCCGTCGCCCCCAGATAAGAGGTTATTTCCGGATGAAAATCTAGCGTTCAAGCGATCATCACCAGCGCCACCGTTGAGAGTGTTATTTCCCGATGACAGAACTCCAGAGAAGTCATTTACCTCATCATAATAATAATACGCACTGGTGTCAAGAAAATCATTACCATCGCCACCAGAGAGTAAGTTATTCCCATATGAAAAGCTAGCGTTCAAGCTATCGTCACCAGCGCCACCGTTGAGGGTGTTATTGCCTGATGAACCGTCAGTATACAAGCGATCGTCACCAATACCACCAAAGAGGGAGTCATTTCCCGTATAACCTCTTGGTATATATCTATACTTGTAGTAGGGATCTGCGAAGTAGTCAACCCCCGTATAACCCCTCAATGTATCATTCCCTGCACCCCCAATAAGGGTATCGTTAGCCACATTTCCCTTCAGTATGTCGTTGCCACTTTTGCCATCAATTTTGTCATTACCCCCCTGACCATTGATGACATCATTGGAGTTATCAAAGCCGCTAACATTATTGTTCAACTCATTAAGGAAGGTGACTGTGTTTTCGTTGAAGATAGTGCTTTGGGTGGAGTTGGCATTGAAGACATCAAAGCTCTTGGTGATGCTAGTCTGGTTATCAAACTCTATATTACCTAAGCCGAAAGTGCCTGCTGTAGATAAGCTTGGGTTATTTAGGTTTTGCAGAGCAAAGTTTTGCAAGATGACTTTGAGAGTACTCCCCTTTTCAAAGGTGATTTCTAAATTGTTGCCATTTTGGGTCAGCAGCAGATTTTGGACAGTGAAGCCATCGCTCTGGAATATTAGGGTGTCCACTTCGGCAATGACTGCTGCTGTGGAGTTTGTTCCTTTAGCTACTTGATCGAAATCGGTGATGGTATCAATCTTGCTGTAGTAGAGGTAGTAGTTCAAGTCGCTGTAGTAGTAGTAGTCATCTTTGTAAACAAATTTATCATTGCCACCGCCACCTGTGAGCCTATCACTGCCCTCCGAGGCAATAATGGTATCATTGCCTGCTTTTCCGTTAATTTTGTCCGAGGCGTAAGTGCCTTCTAAAGTATCGTTACCGTTGGTTCCAATGATGTTTGCCATAATTTTTATCTAGCTGAATCGATTTTTTCTGTAACTTCAGTTCTGAAAATGCTGTTTGTGCTGTTTTTGGAAATAACCCGCCGAAAGTAAACACTTTCAACATCCTTTGATCTCAATACTGCTCGGTTAAGCCCAAAAACCTTAACCCGTGTAGGTTGGGTTGAGGAACGAAACCCAACATTTGGGGGGCTTTGTTGGGTAACGCATTGCCTCAACCCAACCTACGATTTTCCAAAACCTACGCAGTATTGCCTTTGATCTCACCCTTGAGGGCGACATTTTTTCTCGAAGATTCACCCTACTCAGTGCTGAGTAGTGAGTGCTAAGTGGCGAGTGAATTAAGAGGATATTTTAAAAGTCCTATTGTCGGTATCAAAAGTTCTAGATCCCTCTAAATCCCCCAATTTATCGGGGGACTTTGATTCTTCCCCCAATTTATCGGGGGGGTAGGGGGGATCTAAAAGTGCCTAAAGTCACAGCGAAACACTTTTAAAACATCCTCTAAGAGTTACTCAGTACTTCTGTACTTGGTAGAAGCCCCGCCCCTTGTGGGCGATGTTTCAACTCAGCATTCAGCATTCTTCATCTATTGAGAACTTTACATTATGTGCCTAAAGTGATGGCAGAACGCTAATCACAGTTAAACAACCACAAAATTCTTTTCGGTTAGTGAGACTCCACCCTCTAATTGTGCAAATTGTACCTGAGTGAACGCACGCCCACTACCATCTTGGTCAATGTACAGCGCACCTGTAATATTGTTATAGATAATTCGCTGAGTGCTAGTGGTTGCAGATGTTCCGATGGTAAATCGAGTCGCTGCAAGTGAACCGATTGGAAAACTAGGACCAAAATAATTAGCCTTGATCTGAATCAGGTCATTGGTGGGGTTGAAGTCATAGAATGTATCAATGCCTGTATTCAAATAATAGAATCTACTGAAAGCAAAGATATCATTACCAGCTCCTCCATACAAAGTATCATTACCATTTTCTCCATACAGGTTATCGTTGCCATCGCCACCTATCAGGGTATCATTACCATCTTCTCCATACAGGTTATCGTTGCCATCGCCACCTATCAGGGTATCATTGCCATAATAGCCCCCATAGAGCGTATCGTTGCCATTGCTCCCCACAATAAAATCATCGTTGCCAGTACCTGAGATATTTAATCGTTCGATATTTTTGTAGCTAACCTGATTCTTCGTGTCGTCTGTAATGGAGCCAATATTAGTGGTAGCATTGAATGTCGTTGTGATTCCCTTGGTATAGCGAGTCCTATAGTCTCTATTGAAACTAACTGTCAATAAATCGTCACCTATACCCCCATCGATGGTATCATCGCCCCTACCGCTCACATCGATGGTATCGTTACCATTGCTCCCCACAATCAAGTCATCGTATTGTGTACCTGAGATATTTAATCGTTCGATATTTTTGTAGCTAATCTGATTCTTCGTGCCCCAGTTAATTGAGCCAATGTTAGTAGTAGCATTGAATGTCGTTGTGATTGCCTCAGTAGGGTCAATGAGATTAGCTATCAATAAATCGTCACCTATACCCCCATCAATCGTATCATTGCCTGAATAATAAGAAAACATCGTATCATTAATCGTATCGTTGCTATTGCTCCCCACAATTAAATCATCGTAGTAAGTACCTGAGATATTTAATCCTTCGATATTCTTGTAGCTAACCCGATTCGTACCCGAGGTAATTGAGCCAATGTTATCAGTAGCATTGAATGTCGTTCTGATTCCCTGAGTAGGGTTATCGTAACTAAGTGTCAACACATCGTCACCTATACCCCCATCTACCGTTTCAGTCACTAAAGAAGTCGGTGAAAAATCGCGGGTACTATCTGCCACTATGTTGCTGAGATCGAAGAAATCATTGCCATCGCCCCCAGATAGGAGATTATTTCCCAATGAAAAGCGAGCATACAAGCGATCATCACCAGCGCCACCGTTGAGAGTGTTATTTCCTGATGAAGGGATTAGAGACTTCGAGCTGGTGTTATCATCATAGGATAAAGAATAGCTACTGGTGTCAAGAAAATCATTACCATCGCCGCTAGAGAGCAAGTTATAGCCTGATGAACTGCGGGCATACAAGGTATCATTACCAGCGCCACCGATCAGGGTGTTATTGTCTGATGCGTTGATCTTGTCAGCTAGATAGAAAAAATACAAAGGATCGCGAAGATACTGAGCAGACAAGGTATCATCACCAGCGCCACCGATGATATTGTCAGGATAGTAAGAATCGCGATCATAGCCATCGGTGTTAAGTAAATCATTACCGTCGCCACCTGAGAGGAAGTTATTGCTTGATGAAGGGTCAACATACAAGCGATCGTCACCAATACCACCAAGGAGAGAGTCAATCCCCGTATAACCCTTCAATGTATCATTCCCTGCACCACCAATAAGGGTATCATTCCCCACGCTACCTCTGAGTATGTCGTTGCCACTTTTGCCATCGATTTTGTCATTACCCCCCTGACCATTGATGACATCATTGGAGTTATCAAAGCCGCTAACATTATTGTTCAACTCGTTAAGGAAGGTGGCTGTGTTTTTTGTGAAGATAGTGCTTTGGATGGAGTTGGCATTGAAGACATCAAAGCTCTTGCTGATGCTAGTCTGGTTACCAAACTCTACATTACCTAAGCCGAAAGTGGCTCCTGTAGATAAGCTTGGGTTATTTAGGTTTTGCAGAGCAAAGTTTCGCAAGATGACTTTGGGAGGATACTCCTTTTCAAAGGTGATTTCTAAATCCTTGGCATTCTGGGCCAGCAGCAGATTTTGGACAGTGAAGCGATCGCTCTCGAATATTAGGGTGTCTACTTCGGCAATGACTGCTGCTGTGGAGTTTGTTCCTTTAGCTACTCGACGGAAATCGGTGATTATATCAGTCTTGTCGTAGTAGTAGTCATCTTTGTAAACAAATTTATCATTGCCACCGCCACCTGTGAGGGTATTATTGCCCCACGAGGCAATGATGGTATCATTGCCTGCTTTTCCGTTAATATTGTCCGAGTTGCCGATGCCTTCTAAAGTATCGTTACCGTTGGTTCCAATGATCTTTGCCATAATTTTTATCTAGCTGAATCGATTTTTTCTGTAACTTCAGTTCTGAAAATGCTGTTTGTGCTGTTTTTGGAAATAACCCGCCGAAAGTAAACACTTTCAACATCCTTTGATGTCACCCTTGAGGGTGACATTTTTTCTCGAAAATTCACCCTACTCAGTGCTGAGTAGTGAGTGCTAAGTGCCGAGTGAATTAAGAGGATATTTTAAAAGTCCTATTGTCGGTATCAAAAGTTCTAGATCCCTCTAAGTCCCCCAATTTATCGGGGGACTTTGATTCCGGTTCCCCCGATAAACTGGGGGGTAGGGGGGATCTAAAAGTGCCTAAAGTCACAGCAAAACACTTTTAAAACATCCTCTAAGAGTTACTCAGTGCTTGTGTACTTGGTAGAAGCCCCGCCCCTTCCTTGTGGGCGATGTTTCAACTCAGCATTCAGCATTCTTCATCTGTTGAGAACTTCACATTATGTGCCTAGAGTGATGGCAGAACGCCAATCACAATTAAACAACCACAAAATTCTTTTCGGTTAGAGATAATCCAGCAGTAACTAAAGCAAATTGTACCTGAGTAAACCCAGACGCACTGCCATCTTTGTCAAAGAACAGTCCACCCGTAGCGCTGTTGTACATAAATCGCTCTTCGCTAGCAGTGGCAGATGTTCCGATGGTAAACTGAGTCGCTGAAAGTGAACCGATTGATAACCCGCCACCAAAATGATAAGCTGATACTTGAATGAGTTCATTAGTGGCGTTGAAATCATAAATAGTATCAATTTTTTGATCGAAACCATAACCGAACGCAAAGGTATCGGTACCATCGCCTCCAATTAGGCTGTCATTGCCGTCACCATGGCCCCCAGAGAGCATATCGTCACCCTTACCCCCATCGATAGTATCATTATCATTGTCACCATAGATCCAATAATAGCCCGCAGACGCAGAGAGCGTATCGTTGCCATTGCTCCCCACAATATTGTCATCGTATTGTGTACCTGAGATATTTAATCGTTCGATATTTTTGTAGCTAACCTGATATTTCGCGCCGCCTGTAATGGAGCCAACATTAGTAGTAGCATTGAAAGTCGTTGTGATTCCCTCATTAGGGCCACTCGCATAGGCCTCGTCCTCATAGTAATTAACGTAATTAACTGTCAATAAATCGTCACCTACACCCCCATCGATGGTATCATTGTTACTACCGCTCTCTCGGAAGCTTTCATTGTAAAATTCGCCCACATAGATGGTATCATTGCCATTGCTCCCCACAATTAAGTCATCAAAAGCAGTATCATAGATATTTAATCGTTCGATATTTTTGTAGCTAACCTGATTGTTCGCGCTCGCCGTAATGGAGCCAATATTAGTAGTAGCATTGAAAATCGTTGTGATTCCCTGAGTATTGTCAGTATAGTTATCGTAACGAACTGTCAACACATCGTCACCTATACCCCCATCGATCGTATCATTGCCATAGCTATAGCCCGGCGCATTGAATCTATCGTTGATCCTATCGTCGATCGTATCGTTGCCATTGCTCCCAACAATCAAATCGTCGTACCTTGTACCTTGGATATTTAATCCTTCGATATTCTTATAGCTAACCCGATTCTTGCCGGAGGTAATTGAGCCAATGTTATCTGTAGCATTGAAAATCGTTGTGATTCCCTCGGGAGAGCGAGAGCTACTCGTATAGCTCTCATGGTAACTAACTCTCAACACATCGTTACCCATACCCCCATCTACCGTTTCAGTCACTAAAGAAGTCAGTGAAAGATCGCGGATACTACCTGCTAATATGCTGCTGAGATCGAAGAAATCATTGCCGTTTCCCCCAGATAGGAGGTTATTTCCGAATGAAAACTGAGCATTCAAGGTATCGTCACCAGCGCCACCGTTGAGAGTGTTATTGCCTAATGAGGGGACTTGTTGAATCTCGTTACCGTATTTATCAAAATCCTCATACCCACTGATGTCAAGAAAATCATTACCATCGCCACCAGAGAGTAAGTTATCGCCTGATGAAAACTGAGCATTCAAGGTATCGTCACCAGCGCCACCGTTGAGGGTGTTATTGCCTAATGAACCGTCAGTATACAAGCGATCGTCACCAATACCACCCTTGAGGGAGTCAATCCCCGTATAACCCTTCAATGTATCATTCCCTGCACCACCAATGAGGGTATCATTCCCCACACCACCCCTCAGTATGTCGTTGCCACTTTTGCCATCGATTTTGTCATTACCCCCCTGACCATTGATGACATCATTGGAGTTATCAAAGCCGCTAACATTATTGCTCAACTCGTTAAGGAAGGTGGCTGTGTTTTTTTTGAAGATAGTGCTTTGGGTGGAGTTGGCATTGAAGACATCAAAGCTCTTGGTGATGCTGGTCTGGTTATCAAACTCTATATTACCTAAGCCGAAAGTGCCTCCTGTAGATAAGCTTGGGTTATTTAGGTTTTGCAGAGCAAAGTTTTGCAAGATGACTTTGAGAGTACTCCCCTTTTCAAAGGTGATTTCTAAATTGTTGCCATTTTGGGCCAGCAGCAGATTTTGGACAGTCAAGCCATCGCTCTGGAATATTAGGGTATCCACTTCGGCAATGACTGCTGCTGTGGAGTTTGTTCCTTTAGCTACTCGACCGAAATCGGTGATGATATCAGTCTTGCGGTTGTAGTAGTCATCTTTGTAAACAAATTTATCATTGCCACCGCCACCTGTGAGGGTATCATTGCCTTGCGAGGCAGTGATGGTATCATCCCATACTTTTCCGTTAATGCTGTCCGAGCCGTCTGTGCCTTTGATCTTTGCCATAATTTTTATCTAGCTGAATCGATTTTTTCTGTAACTTCAGTTCTGAAACTGCTGTTTGTGCTGTTTTTGGAAATAACCCGCCGAAATTTTAGGTTTTCGGCATACTTTATAGGTAACCGTTCAGGGTGAAATTTTTTCTCGAAGATTCACCCTACTCAGTGCTGAGTGCCGAGTTAATTAAGAGTTACTCAGTACTTCTGTATTTGGTAGAAGCCCCGCCCCTTGTGGGCGATGTTTCAACTCAGCATTCAGCATTCTTGATCTATTGAGAACTTCACATTATGTGCCTAGAGTGATGGCAGAACGCTAATCACACAGGACTTATGCAACTGGCACATTAATCTCAAAACTGTCACACATAACTAATTTGGTTCTAATGGTGATAAATCAAAGCTTACAAGCATTAAGTTGTAATTGAAGTAGATGTGCCAGTTGACATTTTTTTGTGACACTTGCGTAAGTCCTAAGTAGAAGGACTAAATTAAACCTCACTTCGATTGCCGGGTTTCGACTTCGCTCAACCCTCGTCTTCTCAAAGTATCGAGCATTGAGCGTCCCTTGGGCGTCTGGTAGAGTTGTCGAAATGCGTTTTATAAATAATTGTGTCCACCTACTTATCACAATTAAACAACCACAAAATTCTTTTCGCTTAGAGATAATCCAGCAGTAACTAAAGCAAATTGTACCTGAGTAAACCCAGACGCACTGCCATCAGAATCAAAGAACAGTCCACCTGTAGCGCTGTTGTAGATAAATCGCTCTTCGCTAGTGGTTGCAGATGTTCCGATGGTAAACTGACTTTTCTCAAGTGAACCGATTGATAACCCGCCACCAAAACCAGCAGCCGATATCTGAATCAGTTCATTAGTCGCGTTGAAGTCGTATACTCTATCAATGCCTTCACTGAAACTATTGAAAGCAAAGGTATCAGTACCAGATCCTCCATAGAGACTATCATTACCGTTATTGCCTTTGAGGATATCATTACCGTTGCTCCCCACAATATTGTCATCGTAGTCTGTACCTGAGATATTTAATCGTTCGATATTTTTGTAGCTAACCCGATTCGTGCCCGCCGTAATTGAGCCAATGTTAGTACTAGGATCAAATGTCGAAGTGATTCCTCTTGTAGGATCGTCAGAGGAACTATAAGACAATAAATCGTCCCCTTTACCCCCATCTACCGCTTGAGTCACTGAAAAATAGGGGATAGTATCTGCAAATATCGTGCTGGCATCAATGGTATCATTGCCATCACCCCCAGAGAGGAAGTTATTCCCTATTGAAAGGGTAGCATTCAAGTAATCGTCACCAGCACCACCGTTGAGGGTGTTATTACCTTCGGATGGGATCAGTCCGCCGTATCCGTAATCGCCAGAGGTGTCAAGAGAATCATTGCCATCGCCTCCAGAGAGTAGGTTATCGCCTGATGAAAGACCAGCACTCAAGCTATCGTCACCAGCGCCACCAATGAGAGTGTTATTGCCTGATGGGAAAAAAGCTGAGTATCTGCCGTAATCGCCAGAGGTGTCAAGGTAATCATTGCCATCGCCCCCAAAAAGTAGGTTATTCCCTAATGGAGACCCAGCATTCAAGGTATCGTCACCAGCGCCGCCGTTGAGAGTGTTATTGCCTGTTGAGCTAATAACCCCCGGTCCGCCGGAGTTATCTTCAACGTAAGAGGTGTAAAGAATATCATTGCCATTTCCCCCAGAGAGGAAGTTATTGCCCTGGGAAGCGCCAGCACTCAAGCCATCGTTATCAGCGCCACCAACGAGGGTGTTATCGCCTGTTGAAAAATCAACATTCAAGCTATCGTTCCCACTACCACCAACGAGGGTGTTATCACCTGTTGAAAAATCAACATTCAAGCTATCGTTCCCACTACCACCAACGAGGGAGTCATTCCCCGAAGTCTTCTCGATTCCATCCCTTGCAACACCAGTGGGGTAGTTATTCCCTCTATAACCCCTTAGGATGTCATTCCCCGCACCACCAATCAAGGTATCATTCCCCAGTCCCCCCCTCAGCAGGTCGTTGCCACTTTTGCCGTCGATTTTGTCATTACCTCCCTGACCATTAATTACATCATCAGAGTTGTCAAAGCCTTTAACATTATTGTTCAGATCGTTAAGGAAGGTTACTGTATTTTTGTTGAAGATAGTGCTTTGGGTGGAGTTGGCACTGAAGACATCAAAGCTCTTGGTGATGCTAGTTTGCCCATCAAACAGGATATTGCCCAAGTCTACAGTGGCTCCTGTAGATTTGCTGAGGTTATTCAGGTTTTCCAAGGTAAAGTTTTGCAGGATGACTTTGATATTTGTACTATACGCCGGTTCAAACATAATTTCCAGATTGCTGCCATTCTGGGTAAGCAGCAGATTTTGGGCAGTGAAGCGATCGCCCTGGAATGTTAGGGTGTCTACTTCGGCAATGACTGCTGCCGAGGGATTTACGCTTTTACCTACGCCACCAAAATCTGTGATGATATCAGTCTTGCTGTTGTAGTAGTAGTAGCCGTTGTTGTAAACAAATTGATCATTACCACCACCACCAGTCAGCGTGTCGTTGCCCTCACTACTTGTGATGGTATCGTTGCCTTCTTTACCATTGATCGTGTCTGATTCGTCACTTCCCAGTAAAGTATCATTACCGTTGGTTCCAATTATATTTGCCATAACTTTTACCTAGCTAAATCGATTTTTTCAGTAACTGTAAGTTCTCAAACTGCTGTTTGTGCTGTTTTGGGGCACAAAGAACCTGCCGAAATTTGAGGTTTTCGGCATACTTTATACGTCACCATTGAGGATCAGTAATATTTCTCGAAGACTCAGCCTATTCCAAGGCTTGTAAATAGCAACTATCTAAATATCTCAAACTATCTAAATCTTAAGCACTGTACAAATTCATCAGCCTCTGCGTTCAGAATAATCGGTCATTTCAGGCTAAATTAATCATCCTTGTTCAGCAGAAATCACTCAACAAGTATCGAAAAATTTCACAATTGAATACCTAAAAGCGACACTTCATATTTGGTTTTTTGCCAGCGCCTAAGTCCTAAGCTGTTAGACATTTAAATTGTATATTTACTGGTGTACCCCTCCGGCCAAGCAAGCTAGGCGCAGCGTCTCTTTCAGGAGAGAGTTGTCATTAGTCATTAGTTATAGGACTTACGCAAGTGTCACAAAAAAATCAGGTTTGTAGTTTGTAGTAAGGGCTTTAGCCCTGATTTTGAGGACTTTAGTCCTCTCTTCTCTTCTTAGGCTGCGCCAACGAGACGCTGCGCGAACACTACAAACTGAAAATAATATGCCAGTTGCGTAAGTCCTGAGTTATTTGTATTTTCAAGGACAGATGACAATTGACAAAGGACGGTCTTAACACCAAAATGTACAATTTAGACTCACATCAGCTTACTAGAAGAGAAAATAGTCAACTGTTGACTCTTAATCTCGCCAAAGAGATTTTTATACCCTCCTTGTGGGCTATTATACGTGGGTGTGTAGTTTGAAAATAGATAATACTTAAATACTACACAATATAATACATAGCGAATATCTTACTTAAATGTCTATGGTTAAATAAGCATCTTTACATATTCTTCACATTATTTACGAAAATTGTATCTAAAAGTACTGAATTTTGCGTGTTAATAATAATTATGTTGACAAGCAATACATAAAGTAGTAGGTAAATGCTCGAAGAGTGATAAAAAATATATATTTCCCTTTTGGAACCCTGCACTGGCTGCGGCGGCTATTGGGCGTAGCCTGTTATTGAGCTATGCCTAAGCTATGATCAAGATAAAGGCAGTGCGTGGCGATGTTAGGTTGCCAGAATCACAAACGCAGAGATGATCCGACTTAGCCAAGAACAGTTGCAAATTATCCGCAGCCATGCCGAAAGCACTTATCCAGACGAGTGCTGTGGTATAATTCTGGGCTATCTGGCTAAGGAGGGTAAAACTGTGGTAGAAGTCATGCCAACAGAAAACGCCTGGAATACAGAAGCGGCGGCTGAGTTTGCAGGGGAAGGGACAACAGAAAGTAAAAAACGGCACTATGGGATGTCTACGACGGGCTATTCGGCGTCGCACCCGAAGTTATGCTAAAAACACAAAGGGAAGTTTCAACGAACTTTGGGGGTTTAAGTCCCCTGCCTCTTGTGGCAGCACGTTTTGTGTCGGGGTCTAAATCCCCGTCACTTTCACGTAATTGCGAATTGCGAATTGCGAATTGCGAATTGGTTTAACGGCTTAGTTTTAACAAGGATATCGTTTTTCGATAGGATTAATATTCCGCTCTCCCAGATCATAACTGCTATGCTCAATCCCAATCTGGACGAAATCCAGTTGACCAAAGACGATTACGAACGCTATTCCCGACATCTGATTTTGCCGGAAGTAGGACTAGAAGGACAGAAGCGCCTGAAAGCAGCTAGTGTCCAGTGTATCGGTACAGGTGGACTAGGTTCACCACTACTTTTATATTTGGCGGCGGCGGGTATCGGACGCATCGGGATTGTCGATTTCGATGTTGTTGATACTTCTAATCTGCAACGCCAAGTAATCCACGGTACATCCTGGGTGGGTAAACCCAAGATTGAATCGGCAAAAAACCGCATTCACGAGATTAACCCATATTGTCAGGTTGATTTATATGAAACTCGCCTGAGTTCCGAAAACGCCCTGGAAATCCTTCAACCTTACGATATTGTCGTGGATGGTACTGATAATTTCCCCACCAGATATCTAGTTAACGATGCTTGCGTATTGCTGAATAAGCCTAACGTCTACGGTTCAATTTTACGCTTTGAAGGGCAAGCTACTGTATTTAACTACGAAGGTGGGCCGAATTATCGTGACCTTTTCCCAGAACCACCACCGCCAGGAATGGTTCCCTCTTGTGCTGAAGGTGGCGTATTGGGAATTTTACCCGGAATTATTGGTTTAATCCAGGCAACGGAAACTGTCAAAATTATTTTGGGACAAGGTAACACTCTCAGTGGACGATTGCTGTTATACAACGCCTTAGATATGAAATTCCGGGAGTTGAAGCTGCGTCCTAACCCAATTCGCCCTGTGATTGAAAAGCTGATAGACTATGAACAATTCTGCGGAATTCCACAAGCTAAGGCAGAGGAGGCAAAACAGCAGATGGAAAGTCAAGAAATGACTGTCAAGGATTTGAAGGAATTGCTGGATAGCGGTGCGAAGGATTTTGTCCTGCTAGATGTCCGCAATCCCAATGAGTATGAAATTGCCAAGATTCCGGGTTCGGTGTTGGTGCCTTTACCAGAGATTGAAAATGGAAATGGGATTGCGAAGGTGAAGGAAATATTGAATGGACACCGCTTAATTGCTCATTGTAAGATGGGCGGGCGATCGGCGAAAGCCCTGGCTATTCTTAAGGAAGCGGGGATTGTTGGGACGAATGTTAAAGGCGGAATTACTGCTTGGAGTCGAGAAATTGATCCTGCTGTTCCGGAGTATTAAAAACGCAAAGGTACGCAGAGGGAAGCGCAGAGAAACGCAAAGTTTTTCTCTGCGTTTCTCTGCGTTTAAAAGTTGACTTTTTTTATTAGGAATTAGTTACAGGTTTCACTTGACTCAATAAATTGTGCAGTTTTTCGCCTTCAATGACTTCTGTTTCTAAGAGTTGGGTCGCGATCGCTTCTAGCAAGTCTCGATTCTGTCTGAGTATTTCTAGGGCTTGTTCGTGGGCTGTTTCCACGATTTCCTTGACTTCGCTATCAATGGCTTTCGACGTTTCTTCACTCACTGCTCGTCGGGGATTAGCCGCACCGTTACCCAGGAACATTGATTGTTGTCCTTGTTGATAAGCCAATGGCCCTAAGATTTTACTCATACCATAAGCTGTTACCATTCGTTCTGCTAAGTCTGTTGCTCGTTGCAAATCGTTAGAAGCACCGGTTGTAATACTGTTAAACACAATCTCTTCGGCGGAACGTCCACCCAACAAAGTCGCAATCTGACCCCGCAGTTCTGTTTCATTCATCAAAAAGCGGTCTTCGGTTGGTAATTGCAGAGTGTAGCCCAAAGCTGCCATCCCACGGGGAATAATCGAAATCTTTTCGACGCGACCGTTCCCTGTTGTTAGGGCCCCGACCATTGCGTGACCAACTTCATGGTATGCAACAATCTTTTTCTCAGTGTCGTTCATGACGCGACTCTTTTTCTCTAAACCGGCCACTACCCGCTCAATTGCTTCGGCAAAGTCTTCTTGAGCAACACTTTGACGCAGATTGCGAGCTGCCAATAATGCGGCTTCATTTACCAAGTTTGCCAAATCTGCGCCAGCAAAACCAGGGGTACGGGTAGCGATCGCTTTTAAATCTACATCATCTCCTAATTTTACCTTTTGAGCGTGAATCTTGAGAATTGCTTCACGACCAGATAAATCGGGACGGTCTACCAATACTTGCCGGTCAAAGCGCCCTGGACGCAGCAATGCGGAGTCAAGGCTTTCGGGACGGTTAGTAGCTGCTAGTACAATCACCGTTGCATCCCCAGCCGCAAACCCATCCATCTCTGTTAGTAACTGGTTGAGGGTCTGTTCTCGCTCATCGTTACCGCCGTAAAAGCCGTTACTGCTACGAGATTTACCGATCGCATCTAATTCATCAATGAATATAATACAGGGAGCTTGTTTTTTAGCTTGCTCAAACAAATCCCGCACTCTGGAAGAACCGACGCCGACAAACAATTCCACAAACTCAGAACCAGAGATGCTGAAGAATGGAACTCCTGCTTCCCCTGCTACGGCTTTGGCTAACAGTGTCTTACCAGTTCCTGGAGGGCCAACCAACAACACACCTTTGGGAATCCTAGCCCCAATTTGCGTAAACCGTCCTGGAGTCTTGAGAAAATCGACAATTTCCACTAACTCAGTTTTCGCTTCTTCTACCCCAGCCACATCTGCAAAGGTAATTTTAGCTGATTCGCCTTCAACGTAAACCTTAGCTTTGCTCTTACCAATGGAAAGCGCACCTTGGGGGCCACCGCCACCACCACGGGCGAGAAAGAATTGCCAAATACCAATAAAAATCAGTGGTGGAATCACCCAACTCAAGAGGGTTGTAAACCAAGTATTCTTCGGTGGAGGTGTAGCAGCAAACTCAACTCCCTTTTGTTCTAGCAGTTTGGGTAACTCTAAATCAAAGATTGGTGTCGTTGCAAACACCGGGCCCGGTTCGGCATTTTCTGCTTTTAGTTGGTAGATAATCTGATTTTGACCAACGGAAACGCGGCTGACTTCCCCCTCTTGTACTTGATGAATAAATAGGCTATAGGGAACGCCAGCAGGGCCAGAAGCAAATAAACCAGGCAAGAATAAATTTAACAGCAGGAATAGTCCTGATACTGCCAGTAATATATTCGCAATAATCCGGAACCGAGGTGGCTTAGGTTGTTCTTTAATTGCCATAGACTTTGTTACCAATCCTTATAATGAAAACTGTTGAGAATGTGACTTGCTGAGAAAGTCCAATATTTACCATCAAAATAGTTGAAGTAGCAGCTTAAGTAAGTTGGTGCAAAAACCCCCAATTATGTTACGAAACGTAAATAGGATTAAAACCCTTACTAATGACAAAGGACAAATGACAAATGACAAATGACAGCCTTAGCCAGTTAGCTTTAATTGCACCAACCTACTTATACTGTTTCCAACCAATCAAAAATTTGGGCTAACTGATCTAGTGTTACCAGCCCATACTGCCAGAGGGTCATGGCTAGAAAGTTGGGGGTCTGCTCACAATGTCGCAAAGCAAGAGAAATTGCTCCACCAGAAATACCCAACTCTTCCTCTAAAAAATGCACCAATTTATCTGTAGCTTTCATCGCAGCGTTAAACAATGTTAATTAAATTTTATTTTTGAGAGAGCTTGACTTGTGTGATGTCATTTGGCTACATCGCCAAGTTGATCATTTTGCCTGGATTGTCTAATATACTAACGCTTCTCATAATTTCTCCTGTTTAGCAATGTTTGCAGCCTTTTCTTATTTATGTAACTAAACTTAACAATTAAATTAATCTTTGGGAACTAACAAACAAATACGGTTTACCGTACTCAAAGGATTAGCACTACTCAAAATGAGATAACTTTAGTCAGGAGAACGCTATGAAAAGAGATGCAGAGATTGTTAAGACATAAAGAAAAATCTCCGTGTTCTCCTCCATACCTGCGTGTGATGTTCATTTTTCACCAATGATTAGATAGATATATAGCAATCCTAAATGAGTCGTGAAAAATATAAAATTTGAAAACGAACCGCAAAGTACGCTAAGGGCGCAAAGGGAAGAAAGAAAAAGGAGATATATAATTTTCACAAATGATTTATGATGGGTTTGAAATTTAGGATTTTAGATAGGGAGAAAAATCATGAGCTTTTCAATTGAGCGCGTTTTAAACGAGATAGATCAATTAAGTTTAGTGGAACAAATGCAGGTATTAGAGCATTTGGTTAAGCAGATTAAGCAATCTGTTGATTCTGTTGCGGTAACTCAAAAACCTAAGTATAAAGTGACTGATTTTTATGGGATAGCTCCCAATTTGCTAGGGGGTGAAGATGCTCAGGAATGGGTAAATCAGATACGGGATGAGTGGGAAGAGCGCGAAGCATGGAGACAGCCTTAATGAAACTCAATGATGCTTTACAGGGTGTGAATAAAGTTTTCTTGGATACATCTCCTGTAATTTATTATGTGGAAGCTGTACCCGCTTTTGCTGAGGTAGTACGGGGGATATTTGCTCTGATAGGGAAAGGGCAAATACAAGGGGTAGTGTCTCCTGTAACCTTGGCGGAATGTATCACTTTACCTATTCGCTTAGGGCAGGTAGAGTTAAGAGAAAGATTTACAGATTTATTGACGGCTACGGATGGCATTGTACTGGTGAATATTGATGCCGCAATTGCACAACAAGCGGCTGAGTTACGGATTCGCTATGGGCTGAAGTTGCCGGATGCGCTCCAGGTAGCAGTAGGAATTTGTGCTGGTTGTGAGGCTTTTTTAACGAACGATGTGGCTTTAAAACGAGTGACGGAGTTGCAAGTTTTAGTTTTGGGTGAGTTGGAAGTTTAAAAAATGGGTGTTTATGGATTTTTATTTGAAAGTCCCTAATTTATGTTCAATGTCGGGATAGGCTACTTTCCCGACACAACCATCGCGTTTGCCCCTGATGTCAGCTATGCTATATCTGCCCATAATTGATGACACGCCCTAAAACCCTAACTAATGACCAATGACCAATGACAACCTCACGAGTGAATATACAATTTAAATGCGTAACAGCTTATTCTCTAGCAATGACAATATCGTTAGACTTAATAACCGCATAAGCTTCTTTTCCCTCAGATAGTTCTAACTCTTCTGCGGAGGCTCTAGTGATAATCGAGGTTAATTCTACTTTATGAATAATCTCCAGAGTCACCTCACTATTAACAGCTCCATAAACGACTCGTTTAACAACACCTTTAAGAATATTTCGAGAGCTAACCTTTAGTGATTTCTTTTGAATATTACTTTCTATATCAGGTTTTTGAGTGTAAGTCTTTTCCTGTATTTCCTGCTGATTTGGTGGTAATATTGGCGCAGGTGAGTGCTGATTGAGACTACGCACAAGTTCCCGCAAAATCTCAGTCTTAGTGCGTTGAGACTGTTCGCAGAACTCCTCCAGAATCTTCCGCTCATCCTCAGAGGTTTGAAATGTAACCCATCCTTGTTCTTTTCTTGGCATAATAATATGATCAATTTTGGTTATCTTGGTAAAATTCTATCAAGTATCAATTCGATATTTTGATTCAGACCCAATCCCCAGTCCCCATTACTCCTTATCCCCTCCAGGGGCCGCACCTTTGCCAATTCCCAATCCCCACTCACAGAATAAATTTATCGCCAGAATGATGTTCATTAGTACCACTAGCATTTAAGCTAGTACGGGTGAACTATATGCAGTATGGAATGTCTGACTTAATCCTGTTTTGGCATCGGCGCGATTTACGCATTTCTGATAATATAGGACTGGCTGCGGCAAAACGGCAGAGTCCGAAGGTAGTGGGCGTGTTTTGCCTTGATCAGCATATTCTGGAACGGGATGATGTTGCTCCTGTGAGAGTAACTTATATGATTGGCTGTTTGGAGAAACTCCAAGAGCGATATGCTCAAGTTGGTAGCCAGTTGTTAATACTCCAAGGTGATCCTGTACAAGCAATACCAGCTTTAGCACAGGCAATAAATGCCAAAGCTGTTTTTTGGAATTGGGATGTAGAACCTTATTCACAAGAACGCGATCGCACCATTATCAATGCCCTCAAAGAAAAAGGCATTGAGTTTCTTAACCAAAACTGGGATCAAATCCTCAACTCCCCAGAGCAATTACGCACGGGTAGTAACAATCCTTACACAGTTTACACCCCTTTCTGGAAAAATTGGATTACCAAACCGAAGGCTCAACCAGTAGAAACACTGCAAAATGTTGAGGGGTTAACAGAAGCTGAACAGGAAATTGGAAAACTTGCAGGAGCGATCGCATTACCTTCAGCAAAAGATTTAGGATTTATTTGGGACGAAGAATTAATTATTTCACCGGGAGAGGTGGCGGCGCAAGAACGATTAGAAGAATTTACTAATAAAGCGATTACTGAATACCAAGAACAGCGAAATTTTCCCGCAGTTGACGGAACATCACAACTGAGTGCAGCATTAAAATTTGGTGTAATTGGCATTCGTACCGTTTGGCAAGCCACCATAGAAGCACTGGAAAATAGCCGCAGTGAGGAAACAGCAGTTAATATTCGCACATGGCAACAGGAATTAGCTTGGCGGGAGTTTTATCAACACGCAATGTATAACTTCCCCGAATTAGCTGATGGTGCTTTCCGGGACACCTTCAAAAACTTTCCCTGGGAAACTAACGAAGAACACTTCCAAGCTTGGTGTGAGGGGAGAACAGGCTACCCGATTGTGGATGCAGCAATGCGCCAGTTAAACGAAAGTGGTTGGATGCATAACCGTTGTCGGATGATTGTCGCGAGTTTCCTCACTAAAGACTTGCTAATTAATCCCCAATTGGGAGAAAAATACTTTATGCAGAAGTTGATTGACGGTGATTTATCTGCCAACAATGGCGGTTGGCAATGGAGTGCTTCTAGCGGCATGGATCCCAAACCTGTGAGGATTTTCAACCCAGCTAGTCAAACACAAAAATTCGATCCAGAGGGTGAATATATTCGGCAATGGGTATCAGAATTGCGGTCTGTAGATACAGAATATTTAGTTACTGGAAAAATTCCACCTTTAGAACGTCGTGCTGTTGGCTATCCTGACCCAATTGTGGATCATAAAATACAACAACAGCAGTTTAAACAGCGTTATCAGCAGCAAAAAATCCTTAGTAGTGGTGAGTAAAATTGTGATATCATATACGCATAATTAGTTATGATTCTCACAGTATTGGGTGCGATGGTTATTGGGTGCGATCGTTATTGGGTGTTCGCACCCGGCACTGGGCTTCGCTGCCCAATCTTCCCCAATTAACGTTGGCTCCCACCCAATTCTAGTGGCAACTTTCACGCATTTTTCGCTCAAGCTGACAGTGTTTCCTTCAGGGCAATCTTTACCTGTAAATAAGTGTATATGGGGAAATAGGGATTAAGCAGCATTTATTAATTGCTCGTCATAAACTTCAACTTCAGGTAGTAAAGAAGGAGCAAGGTCTCGGTCTGAGTTTAAAATCCCGCTAAAACTTTCACCCAATATCAAGCTGGAGTAGTGGTAAATTGAGAATGCTAGCAATGTTTTTGGCAAGTAAACTTTTACCAACTCCGGGCGCACCAGCTAACAATACGCCTTAGCTACCCATTCTGGTTTCTCTGCTGTGCCAACAAAACGAACTTCTTTCTCTTCAAAGGAAAAAACTGATAGGTTAGACATAACTATTCCTCACAACGTTGTTTACGCAAAACAAAAAGCGATCGCCCACCTGGAAAGTCTGCGATCGCCTTTTTACCCATTAGACATCTCCATAAATTAATTATGCGTTACCTGAAACCCTTGTAGAGACGTTGCATTGCAACGTCTCCACATTCGTCTTCGGAGATGTCTATTTAAGAGGTATTTTTAATGATGACACAAGTTTCAGCCCCTACGCCAACTTTAGATCAGTTGACGACACGCGATCGCCAAATCATTGCAACCATCGTAAACGAATCAGATTATATCATGTTCGGTAAGTTACTTACGATTAAGCTCCGATTTGAGTCCACCAATGAAAACCAGTTAACCCTTGAATCAAATCTTGCTGTTGAAGTAAAGATTGACAGCGATGGAATAAAATTTCCTCCAAATCATTGAGTGTCTCAAATGTTCGATTGACAATTGGTTCGTTAAGAGTGTTCCAAGAAATAAATGATCCAGAAATCAGGCAGAGCTACCAAATATTTCAACAAACCATTTCTTCTGAAAGTTGGGTCTGTTTGGCTCTGTGGGTCTACAATTGACACTATGTCCGAAAGTATTGAAGGCAAATTTTCTTCAGTACGCTTACGTCCCCTCAGTTTAAATGAATCAGCAATCGACATTCCATGTTCTAATTCTTGCATCCCTTTACGAATAGTACGTCTATTCCAGCCTAATTCCCTCTCTGCGATTATTTGCCCTCCTCGTCCCAAACCTTTAACTACTTCTGCCATAAATTGTCGTCGGTCACTTCCTTTTAATTTCTGAGATGTTTTGATGTAAAGGGATTTAAGGCTGTCGGTGAGTTGGATCAGAGATTCGGGAAACATGGTTAAGATGGCACACTGATTATTTCTCCAGTATCCCAGCATTTTGGATCATTTATTTCTTGGATTACTCTTAGGGCTTCAGTGTAAGTTACAAGATGAACCACAAGATATTAACCTCATGGTATTTATATCACAATAGTTACAGTACTCTCACTGTCGGCATCTAAATGCAGTATAGTTTATACCAAAAATAGCAGCGATATTGTCCGCAATTGAAACCACACACTGTTGTCAGATTTCCGGTTATCCCCAAGTCCCTCAGTGCAGTCTCTAAGTATGCCACTCAGTCCCGCAGTGAAAGAAGGTATGGTAAGTAACCCCATAAAGCCAACTAAATCTATCAAAGTATACCTCTTTGAGGAAGAGAAAACTACCATTGAGAAGAAAGCGATCGCCACAGGGGTAACTGCATCTGAGTATTTACGTTCCTGTGGGTTAAGGCGGGTACTAACGGCAAAACCATCTGCCTACTTGATAACTATCCGCGCTACTGCTGGAAACCTCAAAAGCGAACTGATGATGTTATCTCACTTAGCAAAGGAAACAAACAACCAGCAAATTTTGGATACTGTCAATAATGCGATCGCACTCGTAGATCAGACCATAGCTGCTGCATTTAACCTAGACGTTCTAGATAAATCACCCTCAAGCCAAGATAAATAAGGCATTACAGGTTCTATATCCCCCACTTTCAACTCCTTCAATTTGATTCCCGTCATCTATAAAAAACCCAATTTTCTCGACACGCTCAAGTATGTCTTGGGGAAAGATGATGCTGCGATTGTCGATACTAATATGATGGGAACAAACCCAGATGAATTTAACCAGCAGTTTCTCAACATCAAGTACACCAAAAAAGCAGTTAAACGGCAGTGTGCCCACCTCATTATCTCGATAGCACACCGCTCTAACTAAGTAAGTTGGCGCGAAAAAACCTAAATATGTTACGAAACGTAAATAGGCTTAAAACCCTTGTAAATGACGAAGAACAAATGACAAATAACAGCCTTAGCCAGTTAGCTTTAATTGTGCCGACCTACTTATCATGAGCATTTATCAGACAGTCAGTACAGTTATGTAGCAAGGGAATATCTCAAAGATATGGGATACTTACCGAAGGAAGAATCATCTGTAGCAGCTACGAGTCAGTTCGTTGCAGTACGCCACCACGATCGCAACCACGAACACCTGCATATAATCACCTCCCGGATTCGGTTAGATGGCAGCTTAGTTAATGATTCCTATGATTATTTCAACTCCCAAGTCTCAACTAGACGCATCGCGGCGGAACTAGGACTAGAGGTAACACCGACAACAAATGAAGCCGTCGCCCCTAAGTTACAGCAAGAGTATGGCATAACTGCACTCACCAGTCCCAACCGCTCGAAAAGTATTAACCCAAGTTGCTAGTTATTCAAACAGGCGATCGCTAAAAGCACTTAAAGCAATAAAATCCCCTCCAGAGACAAATGTGGGAGGGGTATATGCTAAATGAAATTTAATGTCAGGTTAATCAAATCTGAAGAGTATAGGGGTTATATCGCATCAAAAAAACGTTATTTTTATGGAGTTAGAGTTCAGTTATTAACAACCAAAACTGGAAATGAGCGTGGAATTTGTTGTGATGCCTGGTAGTGCCTCTGATGTGCGTGCATTGAACGCCTTACCGTTAAATTTACCACCAGGCAGCGAAGTATATACTGATGCCGCATACACTGATTATACTGCTGAAGATGACCTGGAAGAAACTAGCCAAATATTCTTGAAAGTCATGCGGAAAAAGAATTCCAAGCGTCAAGATGAACCGTGTCATCAGTATATCAAGCAACATCCACCGGCATTACATTGAAACAGTGTTTAGCAGCATCACTTGTGTATTTCCAAAATCAATCCACGTGTGTACTTTGCAAGGGTTTATACTTAAGTTGGAAGCATTTATTTTTGCATTTACTCTGAAACAAGCATTTCTATAGTAAGCAATTATTAATACCTGAAACCGCTTCATTACACTGCTTGTAATGATTAGTCAAAATCGTGGTTGCGCGTAGCGCAACTACCAATTTGTCATTGGCGATGGCACTAATTTCTGGATCAGAAGCACCCGGATTTTGATAACCCGCAACTTGGGTTATTAGAGCAGTCAATAGTAAGCACAAAACCCCAACAAGTAAGGAAATTATTCGCCAAGCAATAGGGGAAGCCATCAAGGATAGTCCTACCGTCTCTACGTTCATCCAACGCTTGGAGGAAAACAACATTGGGGTATTGCCTAAAATGCGGGGGGAGGAACTACTAGGCTTTACCTACATCCATAATTATGTGAAAATCGCTGGTTATCAAGTATACAAACCTTATAGCTGGAACAAACTGCTGTCTGAATACGGAATAACATACGACCAAGACAAAGATAAGGAAGTAATTCAACAAGCTAAAGCCAAAGCAATTGCTCGCATAAATAGTATAATTATAAGTAATATTGATTACCTGTATAGTGATAAACCTACTAATAGTAGTACAAGTGATAGTAATGGTAATACCGATAGTAACTCTAAAAAACTTGTTACTATATATACACTAAACAGTAATTATCCCAGTGAGATTTCGATAATACAACCAAAATTAGAATATAACCCCACTTCGGAAGCAAATAAGACCAAGAAAAAAGTTCAGCCGCATCCAAAGAAACAGCACCCACAACAGGATATTTCAGAAGAAAACGGTCTCAGTGCTAAACAATTTCTGGAAGAGCAATCTTCCCCTGTTCCTCCTTCTCTTAACCTTCTGCCTTCTACTCTCAAACATTTGCCTTCTATAATCACTGACTATATGCTTGTTACCAATAACTTCCGTATCAAAGGACGGGAGTTGAGTGCCAGCTTAGATAACAATACTCTGAGTGTTTACCGTCATGGGGATAATACTCCTGTGATGCAAACCTGCTACAGTCAGGGAAACTGGTATGAAGAGATACGAACTCGATTAACAAGAAACGAAATTGAGCAGATTGAAAGTCTGCGTTTCTTTACCCAACAAGCGTTAATGGATAAATCGCGCTCAAAGGGAGGATTGAATAATAGTAAATAATTCCTGGATTTACTATGCTAAAAGGGATAAAAGTAGCGAGGGTGACATGAGCCGCCACGTAAAGTTTAAAACCCTTGCTGTCGGTGGAACCATAAGATTGCCGTTAAAACGTGCTTATGCTTCCAATTCATTTCGGCAAAGTTATGCTTCTACAGAAACAAGCGTGCTATTCGGGTATAGATCATACTTATTCATAGCCGAGAGAGCTTTGAACATCGCTTAGAGTCTTCTTAGCATACCAACTCAGCATGACTGCTGGCTTAGAGAGAAGCTTAGTCACCCTAGCTTGAGTCGGCTTGTGTCCTGTTTCATGAAGCAATTGAGCAATATCAATAATCTCTTGGCATATGCGTTCCCTTTTCTCTTGCCCACGAGCTTTCTGGTACTCTTTATACCGCTTAGAGATTTCGCGAGAAAGTTCAGAGAAATATCGGTATAAATAGCTGTTATTTTTATAGCCAAGTCGTCGATTAATGGAAAGAAGTGAAGGAGGTGGAAATTCTTTGAGTGCTGCTTCTAGAATTGGTTGTATTTTTTGCTGTTTACTTACCTTTCTGTACTCGGCATGTCTGATTTTGATTGACTCACATAAAGAAGGAAAATGATATTGCAGAACTAAAGGACGATATCTCAAACGAAGTGCCACATCTTCCAAAGAAGGATCTGGATACTCCTTGAGTACCTCTATTAGAACTACATTTAAAACTTGTTTTCTCTCCAAATTTAAGTGCGTATAAGATTTTCTTGCCTGCTTAACTACATTCAGTTTTGGTTCTTTCAAAATATTTTTTGATTCAGCTAATAATACGTCTGTTGTTAAGAAATCTAACAGCGATAGTTCCAAATAGTGAGTTAAAACCAAAAGATTATCAATTTGAGGTATCACTTTTCCTTTACACCACAAACCAATTGTTGCCTTATTCATCCCAGATTGCCGAGAAAAGGCAGGGATACTAGATTTCAAAACTTGCAAAATGTATGTAGAAATTGTATTACTAACTTTCTGAAGATTAGGAGGAGAATTGAGAGTAGGTGTTACTGCAACTAGCTCTCCCAAATTGTTAACTATATTCAATTGCCGATTTCGTTCTGCTTCTGACTTTATCAGGTTTGTGACAACAGTTTTGTGTCGGTTATTTCCCAGCCACTTACCACATTTATTACAGTGTCCGGTTCGGGAGTCTCCAGAAATTGTCAGTTGTTGTTGATGACAGTGAGGACACTGCTCTTGCAACGGTTGATGATGGTAAGGACAGACTTGGGCAGTATTGATAGACCAGAGAAGTGGTTCATAAACACTTGTGTGATTGTCATGCCATTTTTGGTAGCATTTGGGACACCAAGCCCGGTGACGACGGAGCAAGCCTCTTTTAGAAATGACTTGCGCCCAAGGTAACAGGGTAAGGTAGTGCAAGTCCAAACGCCCAGTTAGAGCAGACATTGCACCCACAAGATTAGTTGCCATGAACCCTGTTCCATTAAACGCTGTTCTATCTCTGCCAGTTCCAAATACTTCATGCACAACACTTGTTCTATTGGCAAGAGACTTAATAGCTTCTGGTAAATCTGTGAGCTTGCGCCCGGAAGCTATCATCAGCATATGATGAGCTTCATCAATAAAAAATATTTTGGGTTTACGATG
>NZ_JAIVFV010000054.1 GCF_020829445.1 Nostoc sp. CHAB 5836 | reverse complement strand
CTAGTTAGTAATCACAATGTAACTACAACAAAGAATAAATATCCTCATGGGGACAGCAATTAGAACCCGTATTGTTAAAATCGGGAACTCTCAAGGTATTCGCATTCCTAAACTTCTGCTGGAGCAAAGTGGTATTGGTGAAGAGGTAGAAATTGAAATTCAAGATTGTCATCTAATTATCCGTGCTGCTTCTCAATCGCGTCAGGGGTGGGAAGAAGCATTTGAAAAAATGGCGAAGCAACATGATGATGCACTCCTTGATGATGCCGTAACTACAGAGTGGGAGCATATAGAATGGGAGTGGTAGTCAATCGATTTGATGTGTTTTTAGTTAACCTCGACCCAACGGTTGGTAGTGAGATTCAGAAGACAAGACCCTGTGTAGTAATTTCACCAGATGAGATGAACAAACATATTGCCACGGTTATTGTTGTTCCGATGACAACTAAAGGACACTCTTATCCGACTCGTGTTGTTTGTCAGTTTCAGGGCAAGGATGGGCAAATCGTTCTAGATCAAATTCGTACAGTTGACAAAACTCGATTAGTCAAAAAGCTAGGTCAAATTGACTCTGATGAACAAAAAGCAGTTTTAGATACCTTAGCTGAAATTTTTGCTGAATAATGTGCCTAACAATAGCATACACCGGATGGTTATAAGATTCCAACCGCAATGGTTATACCAATTCTCTATAGAATACGAATTATATAAGTAAGTTGGTGTGAAAAAATCAAAGTATGTTACGAAACGTGAATAGCCTTAAAATCTTTACTAATGACCAATACTTCGACTTCGCTCAGTACAAGTGACAAAGGACAAATACTTCGACTTACTTCGACTACGCTCAGTACAAGTCGCTCAGTACAAGTGACAGCATTAGGTAGTTAGCTTTAATTGCGCCGACCTACTTAACATCTTTGCTTATCTTCAACATCTGATTTCCACCAGGTTGTAGTTCATATTCAACCTTTTCAATATCTATTTTATAACCCCTTGAAGTGTAATATCTAACTATTTCATCTAAATGTTGTGAATGTTTCCACATTAAAGTTATCAGGGGAAATATTCGGACTTCTTTAGCAATACGCAACATCTCACCTACTGAATTGAAGTGAAAATCGTAATCGAGATGGTCGGAATATAGAAATAATAAATGTGAACAAAGAGCTATATCAAATTCTTGATTATCATTAGCCAATTTCGGCAATTCTCCGACTATGTATCTGTTACTCTTTTTGCCAGTTTCATAATCAGACAGAAACTCTTGAATAACTTGAACTCGATTGTTTCGCAAATCGTCTGGGGATTTATGATAGCTCCATACCCAATCATTTGATGTAGCTTTGACTTGGTTAATGATATTATCTACTACTTCATTGAATCTTTGCAATATTTCATCACCGGAAAATTGGTACAGTGGATCAACAGAAACGACACTTTTACCCTCACGTGTCATTTCTGCATTAAAGCTTGCTGGCCCATCCCCAATGCCAATGATTCTTTTATTTAAATCTGCATTTGTTAAATTGAATATTTTTATATATTCATCCATTGACCTCCCAAAAGGAACTATTTTATCTAGAACCATTGCCATAGAATTTACCTCGTCAATATACTGATTACACCAGATAATAGTAAACTTAAAATTTTTTATCCACTGCTAGACGGCAATCATTCAGAAGCAGGTCAAGTTCTTTTACAACTGTCAAGGGATTTCTACCTCTAAATACAGCAGCTAACGCAGCTTCATAAGGATTTCTTCCTGTTCTCTTGACAGCATTTATTGCAGCTTGATTTGATAATCCTCGGACACTAACTAGCCATGCCGCTAACACGTGCCCAGTACGTCCAATCCCACCAGAGCAGTGTACAACCACTTTCTCATTTTGTTTATCTGCTTCTATTAAGAAAGGAAGTATTTTCTGTGTGAGGGTTTCTAAATCAGATAAATAAAAATCTGCAATTGGTGCCCAACAAACTAGCTGATTCCCAAATTCCTGTTTGTATATGCTTAGAAGATCAGAGTAAGAAGCTAGCTGTTGTTCAGCAAGAAGACAGCAAACACGCTTGATATTTTGGCGTTTCATAAATTCTATCCAATCCTGAACATTCTCGTCACTGTATCCAGGTCGTGCAGCACCAAAGACTATTTGCTCTTTCTCGTAAGCTGGGGCAAACTTGTACATACTTAACTGTCTAGAGTCGAGGTTGGTAAATCTCACTAAGAGGACGTTTGAAAAGTATTTCACTGTGATTTTAGGCACTTGTTGATCCCCCCTAACCCCCCTTAAAAAGGGGGGAACCGGAATCAAAGTCCCCCTTTTTAAGGGGGATTTAGGGGGATCTAGAACGTTTTGATACCTACAAGAGGACTTTTCAAACAACCTCTAAGACTAGAAAATGGCGAACGCAGTCTAAAAATCCCTTTACACCCCATACCAGGTACAGCCGCTATACCAAAAACCTCATACAATGCCTACGTAAGTATACTCCAGTGTCTTGCTCTAGGCTGACACTACGCCCTGAAAAGGCTTAAGAGAATCATGCTAAATCGAATGGTAATAATAAATTTTTTCAATAAATTTTATATTTTTGTGAATTTTCTTCCTGACTATACTACCTCTAATGCTTATTTTTAGGACTTTTGCAGCTTATTTAGCTAGCTCTAGTTTTTATCTTGACTAATCAATGAGGTTAAGAGAAACTAACTAAAGACTGATGTGTGTGCTTATAATATTGATAAGTTTTGTAAAGATTCTGAGATATATATGTTGAAAGATGGAACATTAGTTAACAAATGGCAAGTTTGTATCTAAGTAAAAATGTTCCTACGGCTATATTTGTAGCCTTCTGCTAAGGCAGTACAATCTAAGCGTACTTATCCTAGTTGGCCAAAAGAATGGAGACATTAGAGTTCATAATTTATCCAGACGGTCGGGTACAAGAAAAAGTCACCGGTATTGTGGGTGCGTCTTGTGCTGAGGTTACAGCAGCAATAGAGGCACAGCTAGGGCAAGTACTTAATCATGAGGCAACCTCAGAATATTTCGCCGCTAAGGTGCAGCAATCTAATGTGGCGAATACACACACCACTTACAGCGATTGGTAAGTTTTCACAGTAGTTTAGTGTTATTAATTCACAACCACCATGTCACACTTTAGCCAAATTAAGACTCAAATTCGTAACCTTGATTCTTTGAAAGATGCTTTAACTGAATTGGGCGTAGACTGGAAGCCCGGCCCACGTGAAGTCCGTGGCTATCGCGGTCAAACCCATCCTGCGGAAGTTAGTATTGAGCAGGAAAATGGCTATGACATCGGTTTTAGATGGAATGGCAAGGAATATGAACTGGTGGCTGACTTGCAATATTGGCAGCAAGATTTGTCTGTCGATGGGTTTTTGCGCCAGGTAACACAGCGCTATGCTTATCAAACAGTTGTGAAAGAAACCGCCCGTGTTGGTTTTCAAGTCTCTGAACAACAAAAAAATGAAGATGGTTCAATTCGCCTGGTAGTACAGCGCTGGAGTGCGTAATGGCTGATTTTCTGCCGTCGCTAGAAGAACAAGAAGACAACCGTTCCGGTTTGGAACCAGAATTAGGGGGTTTTTTACGGGATGCCCCAGGACGTTCTGGTTTGGAACCGGAATTGGGTGGTATGCTGCGCCAAAATGGTGTTTATGTTGACGAAATCACCTGTATTGGCTGCAAGCATTGCGCTCACGTTGCGCGTAACACCTTTTATATTGAACCAGATTACGGGCGATCGCGCGTGGTTCGGCAAGATGGGGACGCTGAGGAAATTATCCAAGAAGCAATTGACACTTGTCCGGTTGATTGCATTCACTGGGTTGATTACACTGAACTGAAAAAGTTAGAGGAAGAACGCAAATATCAGGTAATTCCTATAGTGGGTTATCCGGTAGAACACGCAGTTGCTGCTAGCGAAAGTCGGCGTAAAAAGCAAAAGTTAAAGACCAAAAAATCCCGTTATTAAGATAAAAAAGTTAAATAAATATAACAAAGGACTGGATACACCAGTCCTTTCGTTTTTTGTCATATAGTTAATTTCTGATGTCTAAATTACATCAAGTAGAAAAAAGTAGTATTGTTTGATATTCCGGAAATGGCTTTTTGGTAAAGCTTTTTAATCCACAATTGCCATGACTGCTTTTATTTTAAATTTAGAGGATCGTGTTGTGAAAGCAATTTTTCGACTTTCGCCTCATCTAACCTAGCGGTTAATCTTCTAGTCTCATGCAAGTCTCTAGTAGTTTTCGCCAAAGTAAAAGTTGAGCCAACAGAAAAAGCTAAACCCATACCCATAAAGCCTTTCACCCAGCTATCAACCGGTAAGTTTACAATGCCGAAGGTGGTCATAGAAATAGAAAGTATAAAAGCTGCCCAAGTTTGAATAATCCAAGCAGCACTGTCTTTTTGAGAGCCAATTGTTTGCATATTCCCTACCTTTGCTCTGGATAATTTATACCAATTCTTTGTGAAGTTGCATAGAATTTGACCCCACACGCCAGATGCTCTGATTGTATTAAGTGGTAGGTTTACTAGTATCAATAGTCAGACCAGTTTGGTAACCGGACTCCAAAAGGCAAACTCAAGAGCAATTGGAGTACGTAGAAACTGGCACAATATTTGTACCAGTTTTACAAGTGGCATCAAAAGGATTAGTTTACTTATTCATCTGGAAAAGTCTGTACCTTGCCATCAGGACTGAGAACAACTCGAATTCTGACATTTTGTCCGCGTTTATTGGGGGAAACAAAAGGTTTACCAACTTCAGGCATCCCAGCGTTATCAACAAATTCTCTTGCTGCCTTATTGAGGGGAAAGATTCGTTCAATTGTGCCGTCAACACTGACTATCAAACTGTACTCTAATATTTGTCCCAGTCCAGTAGGTGGTTGCCAACGCTTTGTTAGGTATTCTCTAGCTTCTGCTACTTGAGGTGTGTCAAATAATGTGCCTGTAGCTACTTCTGTGGATGTAGGGGCTTTGCGTGGGTCGCCTAATTGATCGATAAATGGATTATTAGCAGCAGTTCCAGAGGAGGGAAGTTGTGAAGCAGGTTTTTCTCCAGGAGAAGGAGGCTGTAGAGAATTAATTCTTTCCTCTAGCTGTTGTGAGTTTAGTGGGCTGGGTTGGGCAAGGGTATTGCCACCATTATTACTGGGTATGGGGTCAAGAGACGGGGGGGAAACTGGTGAGATATTGGATGATAAGCTACCTGTAGTAGGAGATAGCCTAGATGGCAAATTCCGCCGTTGAGGGAGAGTACCAGCTTGGGGACTTGACCCTGTAGGGTTCTGTCCCAGATTAGGTAATATAGCAATTTCCTGGCCTGGGATTTTGCTGGATGGTGCGTTAGCGTTCTCAAAGCGTCTCGCCGTTGGCGTTCGCGTAGCGGCCTCTCCTAGTGAAGGCATGGCTCGATTACTAGGAAGGGTTGCAGTTGTGCCCTGAGGTATTGTCAGTGCATTTAGAGGTGGGGGTGTAGAGAAACTGGAATTAGGGACTGTTAAAGGTGCTTGGGGTAAAGTGGATGTGGCTAGTGGAGGGGTGGAACCTAGCAAATTATCTGATGGAGTGGTTAGCCCAGGTTCAGGTGTGGGAAAGTTTAGGGGCGGTGAAGGTTCTAAAGCAGTCTTTACTGCTGCTGGATCTGCTGTTTTGGCTGTCTGCTGTTGCTTTTCTCTAATGTTGTTAGCATATTGCCAAGTAACTGGTAAAAAACCTACACTTAATACTAATACTGCGGCAATAGGCGCCCAAGCAGGGAACCTCACAGTTGAACTCGTGCTGTTGAGAGTTGGGAGTGCCATGACATCAGTTGAGTATTCATCTAAAGCACTTGCTAAATCAAATAGTTGCAGCAGACTGAGTTGAATTACGGGGCCAGATGAGTGGTTGGCAAGAGAACCGAGAAATAACTTGTGAGTTAAATAGCTGCTTGGTTCTAAGTGGATATTTGCCCTGGGAATCTGGGTATTAAAGGCATTTAATGTTTTTGTTGAGGACTTTAATTCCGGCTCATCCAGTGCTGTGCTTGAATCTTGGATACGGGAGAAACCGACCCAAAAGCTTTCTGGAGACTGTTGAAGGAATTGCTGTACGTAGCTGGTGACAGCATCACATAAAGCTTCGAGTTGTTCGCGATCGCCCCGAATTGGAACTCTCTGTTCTTCTGGTAGTCGGGGATCATCAAAACGTAGCTCAAAGCTCAGGTGTTTCAGGACAGTTTTCCCCATCCAACGCGACAGAGGTGAGCTTTGCGCGAATACTTCTAGGGTGCAAGTCGGGGGTGTATAGCGACGAATAACAGAATTTGATAGAGGCATGACAAAAACTGCGAGGGAGACTATTGGGGATTTTGCAAAAAGTTAAGCCAGTTGCTTGCAAACAAAAGTTGATCCAGTGGATTCCTCCACTCAGAACTTTGTCAGGTTCTTTCCGTTATGCAATCTGGTGTGCAAACAGGAAGCAGTGCTGATAGTGTATCGCCCAAGAGCTAACGACCATCAAAAGGGAATCCTTACCTAACAAACTTTTGAAAGCGAATTTTGGTTGAGGAATTTCAAATCTAAAATTTAAAATTTTGTCGAACGGTCTATAAGTGTTAGCCAGAGACGGCGATGGCCACCAGCAGCACTGTAAAAAAGTAAATCTACAAGCAGTTTTAGTGCCAGGTTCGTTAGTAAATCCGTTGAGATTTGCTCGTCCTCTTCCATCCGTTCTTGGTAGGTGTTGCAAAAAGCATCAATATAATCTCCAAGTAAAGCAGCCTGGTGAGGTTCCCGGTTATTTTCTGCCATTTGTTCTAACAGGCCGACAGCGCGGCGAATCAATTCTTGGTGCTGTTTGGCTAGGTAGCAGATGATCAAAACAAGCGATCGCGCTTCTTCGATATCTAGCTTTTTACGCCCTCCTTGACCTTTGCGTAGGGGATTTGATTGGCGCAGTCGCCATAAAGCTACGCGGTCTGGCACTCTTGACTCTAAATTCAGATCAGTTGCCGCCGAAAGCATAGCCTCTGAGCCAATCCCAGTTAAGGTTTCTAGCGCCAACAGCACCAAGTCTAATTGGGTTTTGATATTGTCCCATTGAACTGTGTTTGGGGCTGGAAGCTTGATTAAATCCTCCCACTGGGAATTTGGGGTGGCTGAGTTGGTGGCCGAGTGCATAACTTTTAGCATAGGTGATCAAGCTGATAGGGGATGTTGCTGTTACCCATTTTGAAACCAGACTCTAAAGCATTAAGCTTGGTTTCCCATCGCTATGGGCCAGAGGCTTGAGTTAGCTTTGTTTTTTGGTAAACAGCATATATCTTTGTCCTACTCTAGATGAAAATTTATTTTCGACAAAGTAGAAAAGTATCAATTTTAGTTAAGGTTTACTCGACTTTCGCTGCAAGTTCCGTACAAAAGTATAAATAAACTATTGTTTTGAATGTTAATCGGTAATTATCGCTAAGTAATTATGTAGAATAGCTCCCAATACGGTTCACAAAAGGGCTGAAACTCTTTTTTTACGAACCACAGAGGCGCAGAGAACACAGAGAGAAAGAGGCTGCAAAGTTAGGCTTGGTCATTCGTCGTATTTTCATTCACCATTAGAGGATGTTTGAAAAGTTCTCTTCTCGGTAACAAAACGTTGTTGATCCCCCTAAATCCACGCCACTTGCTTCACTTGGGGAGACCCCATCGCCCTTGGCGTCTCCCCTTGGGAGAAGACCGCAGTGGCTCCCCTTAAAAAAGGGGGGCTTTGATTCCGGTTCCCCCCTTTTTTAAGGGGGGTTAGGGGGGATCAACGAGTGCCTAAAATCACAGTCAAATACTTTTCAAACATCCTCTTAGAGCTATTTCTGAGAATTTCAACTAAATTGTGTTACTAATTTGCTGTCTTATCCACGCACGAAATGCTTTGATTGTCGCATTTCTGCCATTGGTTTTACTCTGCATGAAATATTCGGGAATCACTTGGTTTATTGGGAGATTGGGGAAAATAGAACTAGTATTTGATTCTATATATTTACCATTGAACAGCACGTTTATTTCCAACTTGCTTCCATTCCATCGCCACAGTTCTGGTACTCTCAAAGCTTGATAATTATTAAAACGAGTACGGGAGGTAATATCAATTTCAATAGCCAAATCTGGAGGCGGGTCAGTTTCTAAATTGATTCTATCTTTGCCCCTGATTCTCGCTTCGTTTTGGATATAGAAACAATCATCGGGTTCTACCCCAGCATCCATACTTTCTTTATCAAAAGTCGTAGACCCCAAACTCCAAAATTCCAAATCAAGTTCTTCTAATAAAGCTTTTACCAAATCCCCAATAATAACTTTGGCTACTTCATGCTCTGGCAATGGAGCCATTATTTCTAGCACCCCTCGACTGTAACCTATCCGCGAACTGCGATCGCTCCCCAATTCTGCTAAAATGCCTTTGTATGCCGACCATGAGACATCTTTAATCAACAACTGATGACCGGCTCTAACAATTAGTTGATTGAGTTCAAGTAACATAGCAAATTTCCTGCTCTTTATTTTATGTGAGCAACGGTGACACCGGTGCCGCCATCTGCTTGTTCTGCTGGTTCGTAGTTTTTCACTCTGGGATGCTGTTGCAAAAAGGCGTGAACTCCTTGTCGCAGTTTACCAGTGCCGTACCCGTGAATAATCCACACTGGGCTTGTAGCTTCCGAGATGGCTTTATCTAAAATGTATTCGGCATCAGCTACCCGTTTACCACGTAAATCGATGGTATTTTGGGAAGTCCGAATTTCTGGGACATTTTGCGGTGGCGGGGCTACTGCTGCTGGGGCTGCTTTGGGTTTGATAATTGGTTCGGCTTTTTGACCATCTAGGGATTCTACGTCTTCTAACTTCACAGTCATCTTCATCAGCCCAAAGCGAACGCTTAACTCGCCATCTTCATCGGGCGCGGTGATGACGTCGGCTGTCTGTCCCAATTTGGGAACACGGAGGCGATCGCCTACTTTCGGCATAAACCCAAGTTTTGGTTTTGCTGGCGTTGCTGGCTGATATTGCTGACCAATCTGATTTAAAGCATTGGTAGCTTGCTGGGCCTCTTGGGCTGTGGGCGTACCTTGCTGCAAGCGGCGGATAACTTGAGCAATTTCACTTTTGGCTTGAGCGATCGCTTGTTGCACTGCGACTTCCTGTGAAGCCCGTAAACTGCTCTCCCTCTCCTCCAAACTTGCGGCTTTTGCGGATACTTCTTTGTATAAACGTTCCGCTTGCTGTAACAAACTTTGGGCTTCCGCAGCTTTGGTTTCCTGGCGGCGGCGTTGCGCTTCTAACCCAGCAATTACCTGGTTAACTTCGTCCGTGGCCTCTCCCACTTGGGTTTTTGCCTGTTGTACCACTTCCGGTTTTAATCCCAAGCGCAGAGCAATAGTTAAGGCGTTAGAACGTCCGGGGATGCCCCACAACAGACGGTAAGTCGGTGATAGAGTACTTTCGTCAAATTCTACAGAAGCATTTTCAAACCGATCGTCTTCGTATTTTAGGGCTTTGAGTTCGCCGAAGTGAGTAGTGGCGATCGTTAACTGGGAATGGCTAGCGAGATATTGCAACAAAGCGATCGCTAAAGCACTACCTTCAACTGGATCAGTCCCCGCGCCGACTTCATCAAGTAAAACGAGAGAATTGGGCATAGGGCACTTGTACTGAGCGTTCGCGTAGCGTCTCCAAGAGTTGCCCAAGTATGGCGCATTGCAATCCCCCTCATCCCCCTCATCCCCCTCATCCCCCTCATCTCCCCCACTCCCCAATGCTTCCAAAATCCGACTAATCCGGCGGATGTGCCCAGAGAATGTGGATAAACTCTGCTGTAAGGATTGTTCATCGCCAATATCTGCCAGCACTTGATCAAACCAAGGTATTTCTACTGGTTCACGGGCGGGGACAAATAAACCCACTTTGGCCATCAATGCTGCTAACCCCAAGGTTTTTAAGGTTACAGTTTTACCGCCCGTATTGGGCCCAGTAATGGTTACTACCCGAATTTGCGGACTGATCAGCAAATCTACAGGAACTACTGGTTGTCCTTGTTCGTGCTGTTCCTGCCACACTAATAAAGGATGTCGTAAGTTCCGCAAGGTGATGATTTCCCTGTCTTCTCGCTGAATAAATCGTGGGGGGTTCGCTCCTAGCCAGTAACTATATCGTGATCTAGCGGTTGCCAGATCCAAAGTGGTAGCGATCGCTAACAATCTCTCTAAATCTGGTTTGACTGCGGCGATTTGTTCGGTCAAAATGCGGCGAACCGCTTCTTCTTCGGCTTGCTCTCTCCTAATTATCTGCCGCAGTTGGTTGCCTAGAGGTACTACTGAATTCGGTTCTACGTACAGGGTAGCACCACTGGTAGAGGTATCGTGGACAATACCGGGGATGGCATCTTTTTGCGGTGCTTTTACGGGGATGACAAAGCGATCGCTCCGTTGGGTGATTAGCTGTTCCTGAACTGCGCCAGATTTTGCCTGTAAGATATTTTGCAGTTTTTGGGTAATTTGGCTGCGTAGTCGTCGCAAATCTGTGCGAATTTCTCCCAGTTTTTGACTTGCGCGGTCAGTTACCTGGGCCCGTTCATCAATACAACGGTGAATTTCCTGTTCTAGTTCTGGATAAGTCCGCAAATCGGCAACCAAATCAGTTAGTATCGGCAAATCTTCCTGATTGTCAATAACACGGCGCAAATTTCTAGCACCAGCCAGGGTGGTGGCGATCGCTAACAGTTCTTCCCCTGCCAAAACTCCACTGCGTTCTGCTCGTTCTAAGGAATCGCCTATATCTTGAATTCCCTCAAATGACAGTCCTGTAGTGAGGCGAGTTTCCAGTTGGTAGACTTCTTTGGTTTGCTCTAACAACTGTTCGCTTTGGCTCTGAGAATCGGGTATTTTCAGATGACGCGCAGCTGTCGCCCCCAGCTTAGTTGCCGCGAAGGTGGCAAGGTGTTCGCAGAGGCGATACCATTCTAATAATTCTAAGGTTTCAGATTGGATCAAGGTTTCAACATCTAATCTGAAATTATCCTAACAATTATAGTTGCTAGATGGCTAAATCCTAAAGGAGAAAATTTGGCTTTAGGGACTTCCCAATCAAAAAACAGATGAAAAACGCCACAAAAACCTATTAAGCAGCAACTATAGCGGTTCTCAGTTGAGTCCAATATAGACCAATACGGTTCACAAAAGGGCTGAAACTCTTTTTTTACGAACCACAGAGGCGCAGAGAACACAGAGAGAAGAGAGAAGAGAGAAGAGAGAAGGAGGAAATGCTTAACCCAAGTGTATTGCAATATAGACCTAACCCCCAGCCCCTTCCCTACAAGGGAAGGGGAGTAAGATTCAAAGCCTCTCTCCTTTTAGCAGAGAGGAATGGAAGTGAGGTAAAACTATATTAGACATCTGGTGAAATTAAATATGCGTTACCCAGAACCCTTGTAGAGACGTAGTACTGCTACGTCAAAAAAATTCTTTTTCACTCCTATGTCTATTGGATACAAATGAAAATTGCTATATTTCTTGCACCAGAACGTAAGGCTGAACGATGAGAGTATTAAATCGCTTAGTGCGATTGCCATTCCATTCTCCCACCTGTACTATCGTGGGTTTGGCAATCAATTGTTTATCAACCCATTTTTCCACTAATGCAATGTTATCACTGGCGATCGCTACTCCAACATCCACCAAGCTTAACTCAGGTGGTATCAAAATTACTGCATCTCGTTGCACATGAGGAATGAGCCACTCCCACTCTGCTTCATCCAAAATTTCTGTTAATTCCGCTCTTAAATCCGACATTATTCCCGAATGTTTATTTTTAGCTGGCTCTTTTCACATTATTAACTAAAAGGTACTTCATGACAAACGACCAATGACCAATGACCAATGACCAATGACAAACGACCAATGACCAATAACCAATGACAAACGACCAATGACAAATGACAAATGACAAATGACCAATGACCAATAACAAATAACAAATAACTAAACTTCAGATTTCATTTCATCAATTTCAAATAAAGATACAATTACTCCAGCGATGGGAATAGATATAAAAACTCCTAGTAAACCTGCGACTTTAGCACCTACTAGCAAAGCAAAAAACACCACTACAGGATTAAGATTCAGCGCACCTTGCATAATTCGGGGCGCAATCAAGTTGTCTTGTACTTGCTGGAGGATAATGCAAGCTATTAATACTTTTAATGCTAACCAAACACCTTGAGACAGCACAAATAAAGTCACTGTGCTTACTCCTAATGTTGCTCCTATGCCAGGAATGATATCAAGAATTCCAACTATTATTGATAATATCAAAGCAAAAGGTACATTTAATATTAAGAAAACTATGAAAGTCGTACTTGTGAGAAATACACTTAACAATAGCTGACCCCTAAAAAATCCTAAAAACGACTTTCTGATAATATTTGTAAATCTATTGCGGCGCTGTTTTGGTACTATTTTTAAAATGAAATTCCACAATTTGTCTCCATCTAGTAACATGAAAAAAGCCACAACTGCAATCAACACAAAAGTTACAAAGTTGGTCATAAACCCTTGTAAAATAGCTAAACTAGTAACAAGGCTTGATACAGCTTGATTCCGTAATTGTTCTTCAATAAAACTTAAATCTATTTGCAAATTACGTTTTTTTAAAAATCCTTCTAACCCTTCTAATAAAGGTATTAAAGAATTTAAAAATGCAGTAATACTATCAATTAATTGTTGTCCTTGCGATAAAACCGTTAAGCTCACAGTAATTATCACACCGCCTATAATCACAATACTGATCAAGAAAACGACACCAACAGCTACACCGTGGGGCAAAAAACGCCGCAGCCCTTGTACAGGATAACTGAGCAAAAAAGCTAAAATTGCCGCAAATGTAAAAATCACAATGACCGCTTCAAAGTAAGCTAAAAGTTGTACTATTGCCCAGCCAGAAGCAACTAAAAGCAAAAAGCGGACTAGCGCCAGATTATTTAATCGTTCCCAAAAATTCTTGGCTTCCAAGCCGCTCATAATAATTCGTAATTCGTAATTCGTAATTCGTAATTAAGACATGAACTTAATAGCGATCGCTACCTCCCTAAAGCATATATCTCTAGTTTGTCTAATTACCGACCTAAATCATGCATTTCGTTAATTACTGTGGTACATTTTTGGGTCAACGCCTCCAATTCCTCTTTATTAGTGGAACTGGGAACATCGATCAAGTTACCAATTCTCACGGTAATGGGAACTGCGCGAGGTAAGGATGAGCCTTTGTGTAAAATCCCTTCAGTACCCCAGACACTCACCGGCAATATTGGGGCTTTTGCTTTCGCCGCCAGCAGCAATGCGCCTCTTTTGGGGTCTGTAATTCGACCATCTGGGGTGCGAGTACCTTGCAAGAATACACCCACAGCCCAACCTTTATCGAGATATTGTAGGGCGGAACGGATGGCATTGCGATCGCTATTTCCCCGACTCACTGGATAAGCACCATACAATTTAATCGCTTGCGCCAAAATGGGGATTTTAAATAACTCTTCCTTAGCCATGTACGCCACTGGACGACGCACACAATTAGAGACAATCGGCGGGTCAAAGTAACTAGCGTGATTACTTACTACCAGTAGCGGCCCTGATTGGGGGACATTTTCCGTACCATGAATCTGACCCCGAAAGTAAGTGTGAAGCATGGGGCTGACGACTGACCATTTAAAGGCGTGATAAAGAGCCAGACTGATAAACGGTTCGCGGTTTTTGTCCACAGAAGATAATACAAATCAAACTGAATTTAGCATAAGCGATCGCCAGTCCCACAGCAAAGGCAGAAAAAGCTGTGGAGATTATAGCGCAATACACTTGGGTTAAGCATTTCCTCCTTCTCTTTCTCTCTTCTCTCTGTGTTCTCTGCGCCTCTGTGGTTCGTAAAAAAAAAGAGTTTCAGCCTTAAGTGAACCGTATTGGGCTATAATTGCTTCGCCCATTGGGGAATACTAAATCCATAAAATATGAGGATTTAGCATTATGGTTAGCACTACACTCAGTATTCCCGGATATCGCATCAGTGAAGAACTCTACAATGGTTCGAGAACGATGGTTTATCGAGGGCATCGAGAAACTGACTCATTGCCTGTAGTGATTAAACTACTAAAAAATCCTTATCCGAGTTTTAGCGAACTCTTGTCGTTTCGCAATCAGTATACCATCGCTAAAAATCTTAACTCACCTCTAATCATTCAAACCTACAGCCTGGAACTATACCAAAATGGCTATGGGTTGGTAATGGAAGATTTTGGAGGGATTTCTCTTAAAGATTATTTCACCTCGGTAGAGACGCGATATATCGCATCTCTACAAGAGTTTTTAGAAATAGCGATCGCGCTATGCAACACCTTAGATATACTCTACCACTCGCGCATTATTCATAAAGATATCAAACCCGCCAATATTTTAATTAATCCCGAAACCAAACAAATTAAATTAATTGACTTTAGTATTGCATCTTTACTGCCACGAGAAACTCAAACTTTAATCAGTCCCAATGTGTTAGAAGGAACACTTGCTTATATTTCCCCAGAACAAACGGGAAGAATGAATCGGGGAATTGACTATCGCACAGACTTTTATTCTTTGGGTGTAACTTTTTACGAATTACTGACTGAAAAATTACCGTTTCAGTCAGAAGATGCGATGGAGTTGGTACATTGTCATATTGCCAAAACAGCCCCTTTTGTAGATGAAATTAATTCTGCAATTCCATCTGTATTCTCAGAAATTATTAGCAAACTGATGGCGAAAAATCCTGAAGACCGCTATCATAGCGCCTTGGGACTGAAGTATGACTTAAAAAAGTGTTTGGTTCAACTGAAGGAAACAGGTACAATTGAGAGTTTCCCAATTGCACAACAAGATGTTTGCGATCGCTTCATTATCTCTGATAAATTATATGGACGAGAAACCGAAGTAAAAACCCTCCTCGAAGCATTTGAGCGCGTCAGTACGGGAAAAACCGAAATGATGCTAGTTGCTGGTTTTTCTGGAATTGGCAAAACTGTTGTAGTTAACGAAGTCCACAAACCGATTGTTCGTCAACGCGGTTATTTTATTAAAGGGAAATTTGACCAATTTAATCGCAATATTCCCTTTTCTGCTTTTGTTCAAGCCTTCCGGGATTTGATGGGGCAACTGTTGAGTGAAAACGATATTAATTTGCAGCAGTGGCATGATAAAATTATCACAGCTTTGGGTGAAAATGCCCAAGTTATTACGGAGGTTATCCCAGAATTAGAACGAATTATTGGTTCTCAGCCGCCGGCTGTGGAACTATCTGGGATGGCGGCTCAAAACCGCTTCAATGTGCTATTTCAAAAATTTATTCAAGTATTTACCACACCAGAACATCCCTTAGTGATGTTTTTGGATGACTTGCAGTGGGCAGATTCGGCATCACTGAAGCTGATGCAGCTACTCATGGATGAATCGGAAAGGGGCTACCTGTTGCTACTTGGGGCATACCGAGATCATGAGGTCTTCCCGGCACATCCTTTCATGTTGACATTAGATGAGATCGCCAATTCCGGAGCCGTCGTTAACAATATTATCCTCAGTCCACTGTGTCAAGTAAGTGTGAATCAGTTGTTAGCAGATACCCTCAATTGTCAACTGGAACTAACACAACCATTAACGCAACTGGTGTATGAAAAAACCAAAGGGAATCCCTTCTTCACGACCCAGTTTCTCAAGGCATTGCATCAGGATAATTATATTCAATTTAATTTTCCAATTGGGCATTGGCAATGTGATATTGCCCAAGTCAAGCAACTGGCGCTGACAGATGATGTGGTGGAGTTTATGGCACAACAGTTGCAGAAATTAACAGCAGCAACTCAGGAGGTTTTAAAACTGGCGGCTTGTATTGGTAATCAGTTTGATTTACATACCTTGGCAATTGTTTATCAACAATCTCAAGCCGAAACCGCCGCCGCATTGTGGAAAGCATTACAGGAAGGCTTGATTTTACCGCAAAGTGAAGTTTATAAGTTTTATGTAGGTCAAGAAAATCAAACCAGTAATCAGGAAATTGCTCATTCCGTAGCATATAAATTTCTGCACGATCGCGTCCAACAAGCCGCTTACTCACTGATTCCTGAAGATCACAAACAGACAACCCATGTCCAAATCGGTCGCCTGTTGTGGCAAAATACCCCGCAAATTGAACTAGAAGATCGGATTTTTGCGATCGCTAATCAGCTAAATATTGGGCTTGAACATTTCCATCAACCTCAAGAACGCCATGAGATCGCCAAGTTAAATCTCATGGCTGGGAAAAAAGCAAAAGCCTCAACTGCATACAGTTCTGCACTCAATTATCTCAAAACAGGTATCCAGTTACTACCATTCAACCCTTGGGAATCTGACTACAATCTGACCTTAAACTTATATAGCGAAGCAACCGAAGCCAGTTATCTGTGCGGCGAAATGGAGGCAATGGAAAATTTTGCCCAGGAAATTTTACAACAGGTAAAAGCTGTAACTGATACAGCCAAAGTCTATGAAATAAAAATTGAAGCTTACACAATTCAAGGAAAATTCTTAGCTGCGATCGATACAGCTATGGAATTTTTGCAGCCGATTGGTATTGAGTTTCCCCAAGAACCAACATCTGAGGATTTTGTTCTCGCTTTGCAAGAGACTCAAGCTACCTTGAATGGCAAAACAGTTGCTGAATTGGTTGATTTACCAGAGATGCAGAATTTGGAACTATGTGCAGCCTTGGGTGTTTTAGTTAAAGTAACTACTCCTGCTTATCTAACAAAACCTGAACTCCATCGGTTGGTGGTGCTGAAGGAAGTTGCTCTTTCTGTAAAATATGGAAATACTTCTAACTCTGCCTTCGTTTACTCCGTGTATGGACTCATGCTTTGTGGTCAGCCAGACACGATCTCAACAGGTTATGAATTTGGTAATTTAGCATTGCAACTGCTGTCAAAGTTTCCAGATCAGGGATATGAAGCAGTAGTCCTCGTTGTCGTTCATCATTTTATCACCCACTGGAAAGAGTCTCTAACAGCAACCCTCAAGCCATTACTACAAGCCTATACTAGTGGGTTAGATAGCGGGGATTTGGCCTATGCTGGTTATGCTGTCTACACTTATGGCTTGCACGCTTACATCGCCGGTCAAGAATTAACCAAACTAGCTAATGAATTAGCGATTTATGGGACAGCGCTGGAAAAAATTAACCAAAAAACCGCACTCAATTACAACAATATTTACCACCAAGTGGTCTTGAATTTAATTGAGCCAAAAACCACTCCTTGGGAATTAGTTGGCGCAGCCTACGATGAAAGATCAATGCTGGCGTTACATGAACAAACTAATGATGGCACTGGTTTATGGCTTTTATTTGTCAACAAATTGATGCTTTGTTATCTGTTTCAAGCACTGGATTTGGCAGTGGAATATGCTCTCAAAGCTAAACAATATTCTGCTTCAGGATATGCTACGGTGAATATCCCAGTGCTTAACCTTTATGATTCGCTGCTGCAACTAGCTTTGTTTCCGACATCTTCACCCACAGAACAACAGCAGATTTTACAGCAGGTAGCAGAAAATCAGGATACCATGCAACAGTGGGCAAACTATGCACCCATGAATCATCTGCATCGATTCCAGTTGGTGGAGGCAGAAAAGTGTCGCGTTTTAGCAGAAAAAACAGCAGCAATGGAATTTTACGACCTTGCCATTGCTGGGGCAAAAGAAAATGGCTACATCCAAGAAGCAGCACTTAGCAATGAACTGGCTGCCAAATTTTACCTTGACTGGGGAAAAGACAAAGTTGCCCAAGTCTATATGCAAGAAGCTTACTACTGCTATGCCCGTTGGGGAGCCAAAACCAAAATAGAAGACTTAGAACAACACTATCCAGAACTGCTGCGGGTGATTCTGCAACAAAAAAACCTTAAACTTAATCTGCGAGAAACACTGAGCAAGAGTGTGACATCTACTGCCTCTATTCATTCCTCAACCCAGATGTCAAGTTCCCCCAGCAGCAATTCGTTGCTGGATTTTGGATCTGTCTTAAAAGCCTCTCAAGCAATCTCTACGGCAATTCAGTTAGATGAGCTAATCCAGAGGCTAACTCAGATTATCCTCGAAAATGCTGGTGCTGATCGGTGTGCGTTAATTCTTTTTCAAAATGGGTCATGGCAAGTGCGGGCGATCGCTACCTTAGAAGGTATGATGTTGCAAACAGCACCTTTAGATAATCATCCTGGGATTCCAGTCAAACTGATCCAGTATGTGAAAAATACTCTAGAAACAGTTGTAATTGATCAGCTCAAAACCCATCTGCCTAATGTGATTGGGGAATATATGCGCCAGCATCAACCCAAGAGTGCGCTGTGTATGCCAATTCGGAATCAGGGGAAGTTACTGGGGATTTTGTATTTAGAGAATCAGGTGACAACGAGTGCATTTGTCGGCGATCGCTTAGACATATTAGAATTATTAACCACCCAAGCAGCGATTTCTCTAGAAAATGCCCTATTTTACAATACTCTAGAACAAAAAGTAAACCAGCGCACCCAAGAACTTCATCACAAAAATCAGCAATTGTCCCATACTCTCCAGGAATTACAACAAACTCAAGCTCAATTAATTCACGCTGAAAAAATGTCGAGTTTAGGGCAAATGGTTGCTGGAATTGCCCATGAAATTAATAACCCAATCAGCTTTATTTACGGTAATATTACGTACCTAAAAGAGCATTTTCAGGACTTGCTAAATGGGATTAATCTCTATCAACAGCAATGTCCACAACCTAGTACCAAAATTCAAGCTTATCTCAATGAAAGAGATTTAGATTATGTGATCAAAGACGTACCAAATCTGCTGGATTCAATAGAACAGGGTAGTCAACGCATTCAGCATATTGTCTTATCTCTGCGGAATTTTGCCCGACTTGATGAAGCAGATATCAAAGCTGTAAATATTCATGAGGGTCTGGAGAATACGCTGTTAATTCTGCAACACCGACTCAGTAAAATTGAAATTATCAAAGACTATGCTGACCTTCCGCGAGTGAGTTGTCACGCCAAACAAATCAATCAGGTAATTATGAATATCTTGAATAATGCCATTGATGCCTTAAATGAAGTCCAAAGAAAAACTCGTACCATTACAATTCGTACCGAACTAAGCAATTCTCTAACTAATAGTGTGAGCATTCGCATTGCCGATAATGGTACTGGAATTTCTGAGGAAATCCAAAAACGAGTATTTGACCCCTTCTTCACCACAAAAGCTGTGGGTAAAGGAACGGGATTAGGATTAGCAGTAGCCTACTCCATTATCTCAACTCATGGTGGACAAATTAACTTCGTTTCTAAATTAGGACAAGGGACGGAATTTGAGATTATCCTACCTGTCGAAGGATGAAGGTGGGGAGGTTTTAACAGTGAACAGTTATCTATTTATCTCGCAAGTTTTTGTCGTAAGCGTTCAGGTGTCAGGCGTTGGTGGCGCTTCTTTATGGGAGCATCTCACCTTTGCAAATATACGTGGCGATTAGAAATCGCGGCTATATAGACAAAACCCACCGACCTGGGTTTCAAATTCTTTGAGTTTGCGTAGGCGGACGAAAGTTTGTGTAGCCGCGAATTAGACATCTGGTAGAAATTAATTATGCGTTGCCTGAAACCCTTGTAGAGACGTAGCACTGCTACGTCTCTACATTCATTTTCACTCCTATGTCTATTCCATTCGCCAGGGCAAGGGTCAATACAGTTCAGTTAAGGCTAAAACTCTTTGCCAAAGTCAATTTTTTTAACGAACCGCCAAGGACGCAAAGAAAGAGAAGAAAGAGAAGAAAGAGAAGAAAGAAATGGTTAACTGAACTGTATTGGGGCAAGGGTGTTTTTATACTCATTGAGATGCTCGCCTTCTTTATCCCCCACCATAGGCCGCCAGGGCTGATAACTGTTTTAAGATTCCTTGCTGTCTCTGGGAATACTAAATGGTGAAGTCTTAATAAATTCAAAATTATGGTTAGCACTACAGTCAGTATTGCCGGATATTGCATCAGTGAAGAACTCTACAATGGTTCCAGAACGATGGTTTATCGAGGGTATCGAGAGACTGACTCATTACCTGTAGTAATTAAACTGCTGAAAAATCCTTATCCGAGTTTTAGCGAACTAGTGCAGTTTCGCAATCAGTACACCATTGCCAAAAATCTCAATTCACCTTTAATCATTCAAACCTACAGCCTCCAAGGGTATCAAAATGGCTATGGGTTGGTGATGGAAGACTTTGGCGGGATTTCTCTTAAAGATTATTTCACCTCTGTAGAGAGGCGATATATCGCGTCTCTACAAGAGTTTTTAGAAATAGCGATCGCACTGTGCAATACCTTAGATATACTTTACCGTTCGCGGATTATTCATAAAGATATTAAACCCGCCAATATTCTAATTAATCCCGAAACCAAACAAGTTAAATTAATTGACTTTAGTATTGCATCTCTACTACCACGAGAAACCCAAACGCTGATGAGTCCCAATGTGTTGGAAGGGACACTCGCCTATTTATCGCCAGAACAAACGGGAAGAATGAATCGGGGGATTGATTATCGCACAGATTTCTATTCTTTGGGTGTAACTTTTTACGAATTGCTGACTGGTGAATTACCGTTTCAGTCAAATGATCCAATGGAGTTGGTACATTGTCATATTGCTAAAATGCCAACCACATTCGGGAACAGGGAACTCTTAACAGGGAATAGAGAAGAGATTCCGCAGGTGATTTCTGATATTGTTATGAAGTTAATGGCGAAAAATGCCGAAGACCGCTATCAGAGTGCATTAGGAATTAAATTTGATTTAGAAAATTGTTTAACTCAACTTCAAGAAACTGGTAAGATTGAGAACTTTGAAATTGCACAACGGGATGTGTGCGATTGCTTTACCATCCCCGAAAAACTCTACGGTCGAGAAACTGAAGTTCAAACCTTACTTGATGCCTTTGAGCGGGTAAGTCTTGGTGACACCGAACTGATGCTAGTGGCTGGTTTTTCCGGAATCGGTAAAACTGCCGTTGTCAACGAAGTTCACAAGCCAATTGTGCGGCAACGTGGTTACTTCATCAAAGGTAAATACGACCAATTTAGACGCAACATTCCCTTGAGTGCCTTTGTCCAAGCTTTCCGGGATTTAATGGGGCAATTGCTTTCAGAATCCGATGCCCAACTGCAAGTTTGGAAAACCAGAATTCTGGAAGCCCTTGGTGATAGTGGACAAGTCTTAATTGATGTTATTCCAGAGTTAGAACGGATCATTGGCGCTCAATCCCCAGCCACAGAATTATCGGGGAGTGCTGCTCAACATCGATTTAATCTGTTGATGCAGAAATTTGTGCAAGTGTTTACCAGCGCAGAACATCCCTTAGTGATATTTTTGGATGACTTGCAGTGGGCAGATTCCGCCTCACTCAAATTGCTGCAATTGTTGATGGAAGATACGGGACATTTATTAGTCTTGGGCGCCTATCGGGATAATGAAGTGTCACTCGCTCATCCATTCATCCTCACTGTAGATGAACTTGTCAAAACTGGGGCAGTGGTTAATACCATTACCTTACAACCGTTAAGTCTGGTGGATCTGAATCAGTTGGTAAGCGATACGCTCAATTGTGAATTATCCCTAGCTCAACCATTAACTGAATTGGTGTACCAAAAAACTCAGGGTAATCCCTTCTTTGCTACCCAGTTTCTCAAAGCATTGCATGAAGATCAGCACATTACTTTTGACCGCCCTCAGTCCCTCTCCCCAAACCCCTCTCCGACGCACAGAGGGGCTTTGAAGATTGACTCACCTTCCCTTGAAGGGAAGGGGGTACAAGGGGGGTGGCAGTGTGATATTGCTCAAGTTAAAGCTTTAGCAATTACCGATGATGTGGTCGAGTTTATGGCGCTGCAATTGCAGAAATTGCCTGTCATGACTCAGAATATTCTCAAACTGGCGGCTTGTATTGGGGCGCAGTTTGATTTGAATACGCTGGCGATCGTTTCCGAAAAATCTCCAGAAGATGCGGCGACAGCGTTATGGAGAGCATTGCAAGAAGGGCTGATTATTCCGAATACGGAAATCTACAAGTTCTTTACGCAATCGGATACTGTATCGGTTTATCATCGAGCAGGCAATCCGACTTATCGATTTTTACACGATCGCGTCCAACAAGCTGCTTATTCCCTGATTCCAGAGGAGGAAAAACAAGCAACCCATTGGGCGATCGGGCAACTACTGCTGCGTCATACCCCAGTTGAACAACAAGATGCCAAAATTTTTGATATTGTTAACCAGCTAAATGCAGCCATTGATGGAGTCACACAACAGCCGGAACGGGATGAATTAGCTAGTCTCAATTTCAAAGCCGGATGCAAAGCGAAAGCTTCCGCCGCCTACGAACCTGCTTTGAGGTATGGGGCCATCGGGTTAAGCCTGTTATCTTCCCAGAGTTGGCAAAGTCAATATCAACTAATTTTATCTCTCCATGAACTAGCAGCAGAAGCGGCTTGCTCAATTGGTGAGTTTGAGCAAACAGAGGAATTGACTGATTGTGTGCTGCAAGAAGCTACCACGATTTTGGACAAAGTAAAAGCCTATGAAATAAAAATCCAAGCCAAGATGATGAACAATCAACAATTGGCAGCAGTACAGATTGGCTTACAAGTTCTTCAACAATTGAACGTGATTATTCCCGAATCTCCTACTCTGTCAGATATTCAGCAAGCGATGGGAGCAACCGGCACTCAGTTAGCAAGCATAAATATTGAAGATTTAATTCACCTCCCTTTGATGACTGATGCCTCAAAGCTAGCCGCCATGAGGATGTTGTCTAGCATGGCCCCTCCAGCGTTTATAGCGGCCCCAGGCTTATTTCCATTGATTGCGACATCTCAAATCAACCTTTCCCTCCAGTTTGGAAATTCTGCTGATTCAGCCTTCGGTTACGCAGCCTATGGGTTAGTTCTCAACGGCGCTTTTCAAGATATTGAGGCAGGATATCGATTTGGTGAATTGGCTATGCAATTGGTGGATGAACTGAATGCCAATCAGTTAAAGTCCAAGGTTTACTGTCTTGTTGGCTTTTGTACAAAATATGGCAAAAAACACGTCCGAGAAACCTTGCCAATTTTGCAAGAAGGCTACTTGAAAGGTCTAGAAAATGGCGATTTAGAATTTGCAGGTTATTCTGGTTTCAAACAATTTCAGCATCCCTTGTACCTTGGGGATGATCTAGCTACCCTTTTACCAAAAATCGCCGTTGTCTGCGATCGCATGGCCCAACTTAATCAAGCTGCGGCGCTAGATTATCTGACGATTCTGCAACAAGCCATCGCTAATTTGCTCGGCGAGGCTAATGATCCTTGCCGTCTTGTAGGAGATGCCTACAACGAAGATACTGCGCCGCGATCGCAGATGGCAGCAAATAACCTAACTGGAACGTATTTTTTCTACATTTACAAGTTAATTCTCTGCTACTTATTTGGCAGCTATACAGAAGCGTTAGACAATGCCAACGAAGCAGAGAAATATGAAAACAGTGTCACGGGAATGCTCGATGTGCCAGTTTTTTGTTTCTATGAAGCCTTGACACAATTAGCTGTTTATGAGAATAACGATCAGAGTCAAAAAATCTTAGAAAAAGTTCAGGCAAATCAAGTCAAGATGCAGAACTGGGCGCATCATGCGCCGATGAATTTTCAACACAAATATGATTTAGTCGAGGCGGAACGTTGGCGGGTTTTAGACAGTAAATTAGCAGCTATTGAATATTATGATCGCGCCATTTCTGGAGCCAAAGCCAACGGTTACATCCAAGAAGAAGCGCTAGCTAACGAACTTGCAGCCAAATTCTACCTCAACTGGGGTAAAGAAAAAGTCGCCCAAACATATATGCAAGGAGCTTATTATTGTTATGCCCATTGGGGAGCAAAAGCCAAAGTTGATGACTTAGAACAACGCTATCCTCATCTACTACAACCCATCCTGCAACAGCAACGAATCAACCTTAATCCCTTAGAAACTATTGACTTTGCTGGGACTTCTTCATCCACTCGCACTTCTATTACCCACAGCACCAGTATTTCTGATGCCTTAGATTTTACCTCTGTCCTCAAAGCCGCTCAAGCTATTTCCAGTTCTCTAGAATTAGATACACTCATCACCAGCCTTACTCAGATTCTTGTCGAAAACTCTGGCGCCAAAAAATGTGTCCTGTTGCTTCCTCAAGAAGATACTTGGCAAGTTCAAGCAATTACGTTTGTTGCTCATGAAAAAATACAAACTATTTTGGAAACGCAATCAATCGAGAATTGTCAAGATGTTCCCATAAAAATTATCAATTACGTCAAAAATACTCAACAAACAGTTGTTATAGACAATTGCAAAACAGCTATTCCTGGGGTAATTGGGAAATATATGTCGGAACATCAACCCCAGAGTGTGTTGTGTACCCCCATTATTAATCAAGGGCATTTGCTGGGGATTCTTTACCTAGAAAATAAACTGACTCAAGGGGTTTTTACCAGCGATCGCCTCCAAGTCATTAATCTATTATCTTCCCAAACTGCAATTTCCCTAGAAAATGCTCGACTTTACCAACAAGCTGGGCAAGCATTACAAGATTTACAGCAAGCCCAATTAAAAATTATCCAAAGTGAGAAAATGTCAGCGTTGGGTAATTTGGTTGCTGGTGTAGCTCATGAAATGAATAATCCTTTGGGTTTTATTTATGCCAGCCTCCAACAAGCTAAACCCACTGTTGCAGATATTGTTGAACACTTAAAACTATATCAAAAAAGTCTACCAAATCCCGGCGATGAAATCAAATACCATGCCAAAAACATTGACTTAGATTATAGTTTATCAGACTTACCCAAGATCATTGACTCAATGGTGATGGCGTGCGATCGCCTCCACAACATTAGCACCAGTCTTCGCACTTTCTCTCGTGCTGATCAAAATTACAAAGTGCCATTTAATATCCACGAAGGTATCGACAGTACGATTTTAATTCTCAAACATCGCCTCAAAGCAAACCAACAACGCCCAGCAATTGAAGTAATAAATAATTATGGGAATTTGCCCCAGGTTGAATGTTTTCCTGGGCAACTAAATCAGGTGTTTATGAATATTCTGGCAAATGCCATTGATGCACTGGATGAATCAAATACAGGACGGAGTTTTGAGGAAATTAAGCACAATCTCAACCAAATTACAATTAAAACCTCAGTAGAAAATCAAGGCGTGAAAATTGCGATCGCTGATAATGGTCAGGGAATCAATGAAGAAGTCAAACAAAAGATATTTGACCACTTATTTACGACCAAAGGTGTGGGTAAAGGGACAGGATTGGGGTTAGCGATCGCTCGTCAAATCGTTGAAGAGAAACATGGAGGAGTGATTCAGGTAGATTCTAGACCAGGCGAAGGTACTGAATTTGTGATCCAGTTACCTGTGTAGCATATAAGTAAGTCGGCGTAATTAAAAATAACTGGTAATGGCTGTCATTTGTCCTTTGTCATTGGTCATTGGTAAGGATTTTGAGCCTATTTACGTTTTGTAACATAGGTTAATTTATTTTCACCGACTTACTTATACATCCGTCTCCACATTCATCCGAACTTTGAGGAAATCTTCAGCCTAAATACTCATCTCTGCTATTCCATGCTTACTCAATTTAGACAAATACTTCAGAAAAAGTGGTCTTTGAAGTCTCTCCATATCGCTAAGAACCGCCCCAACTCACTTACCCACAAAACACTAATGAATATGGCTTTGCGAGTAACGGGGGTGGTACTCGTGTCTGCTGGGGTGAGCTATATCCATGTCATATCCCGTTTAGAAGACCAGACCCAAACGCAGCTAGAAAAGTACATCAGTGGACGGGGAGAACAAGAAAGCAGCATCTTTAAACTCGCAGAGGATAACCTCACTTTGCTGCGCGATCGCCTTTTGCTGGAACTCAAGCAACCGACTAATATTGACTTCCAGGCTGAATTTGAGCGCCAGTATTTCCGATGGAACGATGGTACTCATCGCAATTTTCCCCAAAATCGACCCCTTAAAGACTTTGATTCGAGTCGATATAGCTCATTAATCATTGGTCGAAATGTGCAAATCACGCAAGAACTAAAGCAGCGCCTGCTAACGGCTAACACAGTGATTAGTGCCTACGGGGCTGCTTGGTCTAATCGGTTTGTTGATACCTATTTCCTGACACCAGAAAATGCTGGAGTTAACTACTGGAACGGAGTACCGCTCTCATTGCTGTCACCGCCTGATCTCTACCTCCCGGAACAGGAATATTTCTATATTGCCGATCCTCACCATAACCCGGCGCGATCGCCAAAGTGGACAGGTGTTTATCTTGATCCCACCATCAAGGTGTGGATGGTTTCGGCAATTGTACCGGTTTATCAGGGCGATCGCTTCCTGGGCATTGTGGGACATGATGTGGTCTTAACCGATCTGATGGAGCATACGATCCAGGATCAATTACCGGGCACTTACAATTTAATTTTTCGCTCAGACGGTCGTTTAATTGCCCACCCTCACCGGACTGCGGAAATTCACCAAGCTCAAGGTCAACTCCAAATCGATGCCATCAACAATCCCCATCTCAACCGCATTTTTAAGCTGGTGACCAATGCTAAATCCCAAACCCAAGTCATTGAAAATAGCCAAGACCGTGAATACTTGGCAGTGACTCGCTTACAAGGCCCAGACTGGTATTTTGTCACAGTCTATCCCAAATCACTGCTATGGGGCGCAGCATTGAATACCGCTCAATTTATCCTAATGTCTGGTGCAATAGGGCTGCTGGTTGAACTGTTGTTGCTCTTGTCAGTGTTGCGCCAACAAATCGCTAAACCTCTCCAGCAATTAACCGCCGCTAGTAACCAACTTGCCAACGGTGATTTTGCGATCGATCTCGATATCATGCGACAAGATGAACTGGGAATACTTGCTAGTTCTTTTAACAGTATGGCAAGTCAATTAAAGACTTCTTTCATCCAACTAGAACAGGCAAATAATGCTTTAGAGTTAAGGGTTGAGGAGCGGACAACAACCTTACAAAAGACACTTGAAGAACTACGTCGTACTCAAGCCCAGATGATCCAAAGTGAGAAAATGTCAGCCTTGGGGCAACTGGTAGCAGGTGTGGCACATGAGATCAATAATCCTGTTAGCTTCATTCACGGCAACCTCACCCATGTACAAAATTATGCTCAAGATTTATTGGAATTTATTCAACTTTATCAGTATCATTATCCCAATCCAGTTGCGGAAATTCAAGCTAAGGCGAAAGAATTGGATCTGGAATTTATTCAAGATGATTTACCTAAGATGTTATCTTCCATAGAAATTGGCACCAATCGCATTCGCTCAATTGTGCTATCACTCCGCAATTTCTCCCGTTTAGATGAAGCTGAATTTAAGGCGGTTGATATTCATGAGGGCATTGATAGTGCATTATTAATTTTGCAACATCGTCTGAAAGATCAATCGCAGCGTCCAGCAATAGAAGTGATCAAAAATTATGGTAATTTGCCTTTGGTGATCTGCTACCCCGGTCAACTCAATCAGGTATTTATGAATATTCTGTGTAATGCTATTGATGCCTTAGAAAACGCAAATCAGCAGCGCACGCCTACAGAAACTGCTTCACATCCCAACACAATTTGGATTCATACTTCCTTGGCATCTGAAAAGCAAATCAAGATTGCGATCGCAGATAATGGTCTTGGAGTTTCAGACGTAATTCTAACAAGGTTATTTGATCCCTTTTTCACGACTAAAGATGTGGGTAAAGGATCTGGATTGGGTTTATCTATCAGCTATCAAATTGTGACTGAACTACATCAAGGTAAACTTGATTGTAATTCCACACAAGGATTGGGCGCAGAATTTGTCATAACTCTACCGATAGAAGGTGATAACTTCCCACACCTCTCTGCGGGGTAAGTGTCACACAATTTTGGATTAATGACAAATTATATTTTTAGACATTTGGGATACTCGCATTAAACAGGTAAATTAGCAGCACTCTGGATATTTTCTAATATTAAATCAGGGCTATTACGTTTAATCAAGCCAGTTAACACTTTACCAGGGCCAATTTCCATTACTCGCTCGATACCGTTGGCTGGTAATTGCAGACAAATTTCTCGCCATCTTACAGAACCAGTCATTTGTTTATTCAGGCGTTGCTTTAAAATCTCAGCATCAATAGATGCAAGTGGTTCCACATTAGACAAAACTGGCACAATAGCGGGCTGAAATTCCACAGATTCGAGAATATCTTGGAATTTTGCCGCAGCTGGTGCTATTAAATGTGAATGAAATGCTCCAGAAACTTTTAGGGGAACCGCACGCTTTGCTTTAACTTCAGTCATCACCGCTTGTACAGCCTCAGTCGTTCCTGAAATCACCACCTGAGCCGAACTATTATCATTAGCTATTACCACATCAGGCGTTTGGGAAATGACTTTTTCTAACTGTTCGCAATCAAAGTTCATCAAAGCTGCCATCATACCACCGACGGCACTATCCATGAGTTCTGCACGACACTTCACTAGATATAAACCAGCCGACCACTCAAAGACACCTGCTACATAAAGGGCAGTATATTCTCCCAAACTGTGGCCAGCAACTAAATCTGGCTGGTGTCCTCGTTCTCGAAGAAGATCGGCAAGAATGCTTTCTATCACATAAAGACTTGGTTGGGTATACAGCGTCTGTGATAACTTTGCTTCTTCGTTTTGACAGATTTCGGTTACAGACCAGCCCAAAATTTCCTCAGCTTGGGCAAATTTGTCTTTAGCGAAGGGTATATCTAATAAGTCTATTCCCATTCCCAATGTTTGAGAACCTTGTCCAGGAAACACCCATGCAGTTTTTGTCATTTGTCATTGGTCATTGGTCATTGGTCATTGGTCATTGGTCATTGGTCATTGGTCATTGGTCATTTGTCATTTGTCATTGGTCATTGGTCATTGGTCATTGGTCATTGGTCATTTGTCATTGGTCATTTGTACTGCCCTTAAGAACGGGACGCACTCGCGTTCGACTACGCTCACCAAGCGCGTAGTCGTTGGCGCAGTCTCTCCAAGAGTTGTATTAGTCATTAACAAAGGACAAATGACTAATGACAAAGGACAAAATATTTATCTTCCCCATCGAAAAATTGCCGCACCCCAAGTAAGACCGGCACCAAAGCCGGATGTAGCAACGATGTCATTGGGCTTAATTTTACCTTCTTGCACTGCTTCGTCCAAAGCTAAGGGGATGGAAGCAGCTGAGGTATTGCCGTACTGGGCAAGATTACTTATAATTTTATGTTCTGGAATATTCAGGCGTTGGGCAACGGCATCGATAATGCGCTGATTGGCTTGATGCAAGACTAACCAATCTATTTGGTCAACGCTGATGTTGGCTTTAAATAAGGCTTTATCTATAATTTCTGGCACTTTTTGCACGGCAAAGCGGTAGACTTCTTTGCCGTTCATAGTAATAGGTTGGTAAGTGCCTTTGGTGACATTTACACCAGTAAGCAGTTCTTGGGAAGCACCTGCGTAAGCAAGGTTGAGGTGATGATTTTGAGTGCCATCACTTTTAAGGGCAAATCCCAATAAGCGATCGCTTTTGTCAGCCTGTAATACTACTGCCCCTGCACCATCGCCGAATAGTACACAAGTGCGACGATCTTCCCAATCTACCCAGCGAGAGAGGATATCTGCCCCGATCAACAGTACATTTTTGTAGACACCTGTTCTAATGTATTGGGCTGCTGTAACCAGACCAAATACGAAGCCAGAGCAGGCTGCTGTCAAGTCAAAGGCTACTGCGTTGGTGGCTCCCAATTGAGCCTGTACTTGACAAGCACTTCCAAACAAATCATCGGGGGTGGAAGTCGCCAGCAGAATCAGGTCTAAGTCTTCTGGTCTAATTCCCGCAGCTGCGATCGCCTGACTGCTGGCAGCAGTAGCAAGTCCACTCAATGACTCAGATGCCACAGCTAATCGTCGTTGACGAATGCCTGTTCTTGTGGCAATCCACTCGTCTGATGTTTCAACTAGTTCGGTCAATGCCTGGTTGTGTAGGGAAGTTGCTGGTACTGCCGAGCCACTTCCGGTAATTGCTACGCCTAAGTTTTGCACTCTTAATCTCCTAAGCTATCAGCCTTTTTGTCTTTTGTCCAATTGTCAGTTGTCCTTTGTCAGTTGTCCTTTGTCAGTTGTCCTTTGTCTTTTACAAATGACCAATGACCAATGACCAATGACCAATGACCAATGACCAATGACCAATGACCAATGACTAACCGCTCTCGCGCTCAAGGATATATTGGGACTGAATTCGTTGTATCACCTCGTTGTCAACAGCTTCTTTTGCCATGCGAATTGCATTAAAAACTGAAGGTGCTTGTGAGCTACCGTGACCGATAAAACAAACTCCTGCCACGCCTAACAGCAAAGCACCACCGTGTTCTGCGTGATCCATGCGCTGCTTAACTCGCTTCAGGTTTGGTTTTAAGAGGGCTGAACCGATTTGACCATGCAATCCTTGGGGTAGTTCTTCCCGCAGAATTTGCAGAATAACTTCTCCAACGGCTTCGGCAAATTTTAACAATACATTGCCTACAAAGCCATCGCAGACAATCACATCAAAACGACCGGAAAGGACATCACGTCCTTCAGCATTGCCAATAAAATTAATTTGAGAATTTTCGCAAAGCATTTGGTGGGCCCGGACAGCTGCATCATTGCCTTTAGAGTCTTCTTCACCAATATTCAACAAACCCACTTTCGGTTCGCTTGTACCTAAGACATACTGGCTGTAAGCCGATCCCATGACAGCAAACTGCTCTAAAAACTTCGGACGGCAATCTACATTCGCGCCGACATCAAGGACTAACACTGGCTTGCCAGCAACAATTGTCGGAAAAACAGTCCCGATTGCTGGACGGTCAATTCCCGGCAATCGTCCTAAGCCCAGTAAAGCAGATGCCATAGCTGCCCCAGAGTGACCGGCAGAAAATACGGCATCTGCTTTTTGCTGCTTGACTAAATCCATTGCCACATTGATAGAAGCCTTGCGTTTGCGTCTAACTGCATTTAAAGGCTCCTCATCCATTGCGATCGCTTCCTCAGCAGGAAAGATCTCCATCTGCCCTAAATTCGTTTTTGGTGGCAAGGCAGCTTCTATTTGTTGGGGATCACCAACTAGTAATATATCTACACCCAATTCTTCCTTTGCTCGCAGTGCGCCAGCAACGATTTCACCGGGTGCGTGATCCCCTCCCATTGCGTCAATTGCGATCCGTACGCGAGTCGATCCCATTGCTCAGAGCGTTTTAGAAAACTTATAAATTTTACCAGATGGCTTTGCCGAAAAAGCTTAACTTTCTGACCGCCAAATTACTTCTGTTACTATTGCAACAATTTTTGCTGACAAGCTCAAGATAGCACGAATTTGGGCATTGGGCAGGGGGAAGAGTGCAGAGGAGAGGAATTTTCCCCCAGCTAATAGCTTCCTGCTCCTTTGCCTCCTCTCGGTATTGAGTTAGAGTCCCCCATTTCTAAAAATGGCGTGTTTGGTGTCGTTGGAGTAATCCCCGAGAGAGTTACTGTGATCAGTGATAACTGTTAACTGTTAACTGTTCAGTGATTTAATTGCCCCGACCGACTAACTCCTCAATCCCCAACACCCAGTTAACTAGTGTCCGAACGCCGTAACCTGTTGCCCCTGCGCCGTTGTAGCCATTTTCTTTCTCTGTCCACACGGGCCCAGCAATATCTAAGTGCGCCCAAGGTGTCTCTTTCACAAATTGCTTGAGGAAAAGGGCGGCAGTAATGGATCCACCTGGACGCGGGCCTGTATTTTTCATGTCCGCAATGCCAGACTTTAGCCCTTCAAAATATTTTTCTTCCATTGGCATCCGCCAAATCTTTTCTCCTGAAGTTTCAGCAGCTTTCTCGATTTGGGAGGCTACACCATCATCGGGGGTGTACAAACCAGCAATATCCTCACCCAAGGCAATGATGTTGGCACCGGTTAGGGTCGCTAAATCCACGATCGCATCTAATCCCAATTTGTCGGCATACACCAAGGCATCTGCTAGGGTCAAACGCCCTTCAGCGTCGGTGTTGTTCACTTCGATTGTTTTGCCATTTGATGCTGTGAGAATGTCTCCAGGGTGCATGGCGCGACCGCTAATCATGTTTTCAGCCACCGCCGAGATGAAGTGAACCTCAACATCTGGCTTAATTTGAGCAATTGCTTTTGCCGCGCCCAAGGTAGCAGCTGCACCACCCATATCCATTTTCATGGTTTCGATGCCACTACCAGCACCTTTGATATTCAGTCCCCCGGAATCGAAGGTTACGCCTTTGCCAATAATTGCCAGTTTCTTTTTGGGTGTACCTTCTGCCTTGTAAGTCAGGTGAATGAATTTAGGTGGCAACTCGGAAGCTTGGGCTACTCCCAAAAAAGCACCCATACCCAACTTTTCACAGTCTTCTTTTTCCAGAATTTTTACTTCTAAACCGTACTCCTTTGCGATCGCCTGAGCAGTTTCGGCTAAAGTAATTGGTGTGACTGCGTTGGCTGGGGCTGCTACTAACTGCCGTGCCAGATTTACCCCGGAAACGATTTGATTGGCGCGGGTGATGGCAACTTCTTGTCCACCAAAACCTAGTAAATCTACGCTTTCTATTGGTGATCCTTTCTCTTCTGGTTCTGATTTAAAGCGAATATCTTGATAAAGTGCTAATTCTACACCTTCGGCGATCGCTTGGGCACTTGTTGCGGGATCGTTGTTCCACAATGGAAAACTAAAACCCAAAATTTTGCTTTTCTGTTTTTTTCCGATCCTAGCTACAGCAGCAGCAGCGCATCGCAGAGTATCTGCTTTTAGTGCATCTGGTTTGCCTAAGCCTACCAAAATCAATTTCCGCACTGGGCTACCAGCATTTACACGGGTGAAGATTGTACTGTTGGCTTTACCTTTAAATTCTTCTTCGGCAATTAGTTCTTTTAAGACCCCAGAAAACTTTTGATCTAAAGTTGCCAATTCTCCAGTTAACTCTACTGCATCTTCAAATAATCCAATTGCCAAACTATCGCCTGCCCACTCTAGCAAAGGCTGATCACTAGGTTGAATTTTCATTTTGCGATTTTGTGTAAATATTCCTTCCTGTACCAGTATTGCTCAAAATTCTTGTTTCATGGTGAGGGGGGTGAGGGGGGTGAGGGGGATGAGGGGGATGAGGGGGATGAGGGGGATGAGGGGGATGAGGGAGCTTAATTCAAAAAGCTGATGCACGATATAAGAGTCATCTTCAAAAACTAGAAGAGGAAGGGTAAGAAGAATGGGTAAAAGCCTAAGAGAAAAAATTAAAGAACAGCCAATAGAAAGCCAAGTTGAAATCGAAAGCCGCGCTCAAGAGTTAATAGCTCAGGAATTAACTAGACAAAAACTTAGGCTAGAGAAACAGCAATATAAAGTTCGAGTTAGAATTTGATATTTGTGAACTCCGCTCGGAACTCGACTTTTTCACCTCCTCTACCTAATGCCCCAATTGCATTTGTGTCAATGTCAAATTTGCTGGCGATCGCTTCTATTATTTTTCGCTCAGCTGCTGTAATCTGATTGTCAAGCTGGGCAATTTTGTAACATTGAGCCAATAAGGGTATGGCAAAATCACGATTTAATTGATTGAGCAGTACATCTAAAGGCTTGGGCGATTTGATGTTTTGGGCAATGGTATCCAATGAGTTAGGAGTGAGGTTTAGAGTTTGTAATTCTGGCAAAATTTCTTTCCAAGTCTTTTCTGGATGACTAGCTAGGATCATCTGAACTAAAATTTGATCCATGATGGCTTCTTGAGCGATCGCACTTTCTAGATACTTTTCACTTTCGGCTTTTAATGTTGCTAATGTCTGTGGTGATGCTAAAGAAGTTGATTCATCCAACTTGGCTTCGTAAAATCGACAAGCAGCATACCCCAATGAATAGATCATCGTTGCATTTGAACTAGCTCCAATTACCGCACCCGCCAAGGGCACATTTCGTAACAAGCCTAATCCCGCAGCTTTTAAAAGACTACCTCCACCTAAAGCCAATCCAAAAATTGCCAAAATTTCACCTTTACGAGCAGGATCTTTTAAATCTAGTCCGTAGACAGATGCAATTTGATAAAGCATTTCTGACTGCAATTTTGTTGTTGCTGTTAAATCAATTGCTAACAATGCCACTGCTATTCCTGGCAAAATACTAGTGGCTAGTCCCACTGTCCCTGCTTGAGTTGCTTTTTCTACCATGATTCGGTGAGCAATCTGGTTGGGTGATTCATTTGGATACTGTTGCTTAAGCTTGTTTACCGCCGCTTCTGCTTTTTCCAAATCAACAAGGTTAGTATCACTAATTAGCCAATTGAGATTTAACAATCCAGATAGTTTTCTAATCAGCCAATTTTCGCTCAGGCGATTCACAAACTGACCACTGCTTTGAGTTGTTTGCTCAATAAACTTGTGTGTTTCTTTCGCCGTGGCTTCTCCCACCCCTACTGCGGTATCTAAAACTGCTTGGCCAGTTTGACCAACAGTTTTAATAAAAGACTCTACTATAGACGGTTCATTTTCTACTGATGATTGAGCCTGGATTTTTACTTCTGAAGTTTCTCTGGGTGAATTAACTAATTTATTCACCTCTATTTCTTGGGGTTTGTCTGCCATTGCTTGACACTTCCTGTAAAGCCTCTTTCTTTCAAGTTATAGCGAAGTTTTAGCGGCTTTGACATCTCTCGATAAGTACAATTCGTTAGAGGTTGTTTGAAAAGTATTGGGCGAATAGAATTCGCTACTACACAAACTAAGTCCACCTGCGTGGACTAATACAAAATCAAGGTTTTTAACCTGCGTAGGCAGGTTTTGTCTCGTGTAGCCGCACCTGTGCCACGGTAGTGAGGAATGGTAATGAAGGAAAAATAAAGGTTATGATCTGGCTGCATTTATGTGTAGCATACTTTTTACTTTTTAACTCTACCTATATCAGCTTTAAATTCTAAAAAGTCGTTAACCTTAAGAATTTCATAGAGATTAATATCTTCCTCTAGCAAGCAAGCGTGTCCACAATTGGGCAACACCACAATCTTTTTATTTGGTAAGATGTTGGCTATCCGCTTCACTTCAGTTACAGAAGGCAAAAGGCGATCGCTACCACCGGCAATTAACAAAACTGGTTGAGTTAAGTTACCTAACTGTTCCTCATCAACACGAAATTCTCGCAGTAAAGACAACCGCCAAAGAACGGTTTCTGATGGGACAGAACGCATAGTTTTCAGCAGATCATGGCGATCGCTCCGAGAAATCCGTGGCAAAGATGCTAGAAACGGCAATAGCCCCAGTGCGCCAAGATCATACAATCCTGATGGCACTAAGTAAGTTAGTTGGGATGCCCAATTCAACCAAGGGCGAAGCTGAAAGGATGAAGCGGGGTTAATTAGGATGATTCGCTTAAATAGGTGAGGTGCTTGGATTGCCACTTTCATTGCCAAGCAACCACCAAAAGACTCACCACACAGGTAAACTGGCCTCTGAGAGCTTTTTTCTAATTCGGCGTGGATCAAGTCCAATACACTCTTAGTTAGCATATCCCAAGTGTTAAGGTCTTTCCGGGGAATCGCCAAAGAGCGCACATCAAAGCCAGTTTCTAATCCTGCGGTTTGCGATCGCAATAGCTGACCTGTTCCATCCATTCCTGGTAAATATACCAACAGCGGATACTCTGGCTGTACTCGTTCAGGAGTCAGGAAACAAGGGTTTAGCTCAACTTCAGAGATAGTCATTGGTCATTGGTCAGTAGTCAATGGTCATTTGTTAATGGTAACGCCGTGTGCAACTTTCTCTCAAACCTAACCCCCAACCCCAACGCTACAAGGGTTGGGGAGTAAGATTCAAAGCCTCTATAGGAGTGGGGGAGAGGAATGGAAATGGGGTTTCAAGAATAAGTTGCACATCGCCTTAATGGTATAAAACTTTTGAACTCTTGATTGTTCTGACAATCCAAAATCCATGTAGACGTCTGGTAGAAATTAATTATGCGTTACCTGAAACCCTTGTAGAGACGTTGCAATGCAACGTCTCTACATTCACAGGACTTACGCAAAATCATGAAAAAACGAACCGCAAAGGACGCAAAGGACGCAAAGGAACAAGAGTTTCAGAGAGTTTTTGCGTAAGTCCTAATTCATTTTCACTCCTATGTCTAATGGCTCTAATAGCAACCTTGACGCAGTAAATTGCTAATTTCACCATGACAGTGTTCTGTCAGTTCAGCCACAACAGTTCTGGCTTGTTTACCATGATATTTTTGATGATGTTGGGGCGTAATCCAATAAGGACGACCGATTAACACTGCAACCCGATGATAAATTACCAAAGGATGCCAGCCACCTTGGTTAAATAGGGGTTCTGAAGGGTCAAATACACTCAAAAGCTTTAAGGGGAAGCCAGAAGTGTTGACCTCTTCTAAGGAGGCGATCGCCATCGGTAAAATTGCTAAATCCTGCACATTCGCTCGCAATGCCAAATGTGCAAATCCCCTCTGAAACTCACCCACCTGGTTTGGTTGAGTAAATTTCACCATTGGTTCAGTCCCTTCTGGAAATACTCCCACCATCTGCTTCGACTGCAATAGCATCTGCGACTGCGAAAAAAAGCTCTGCTGGCGGTTTTGAGTTTCTTCCAAGGGGAAACACCCCAATTGACCGGTGACAATTTCCCGCATGAGTGGCACTTGTCCCATGTAGTGATGGCAAGCAAAGCGAATCGGACTTGATAAAGCCGCCATTAAAATCAGTGCATCCATAAAGCTGCGGTGATTGCTGACTACCAACACACTGGCATCCTGGGGAATGCGATCCTCATAATAGCGAAACATTTGCGTTGAGAGTGCCGCCACCAAAGCGCGAGAAATCTCTAGGGGGCTATTTCGACTCATACTTAATCAATATATTTTCTGGTAAATATGGCAATTCATCTTGACTTAATTTTTACATTTCTTTACTATTCTCATGACCGTCTTAAGATAGAAATATCTCATCCACAAAAGCAGCTAGATTTTCTGCCTTCTCAGTTATGTATTCTTGATTACAATATATCTAATAGAAACTATTCAAAAAAATTATAATTAGTTAATTTCCATCTTTTAGGTAAAAATGAATTGAATTGATCCATATTACAAAACAATTCTTGACCTGATAAATTTGCTAGGATGAAGATGTTTTTGGAAAAAATAGGAATAATATTGTATAATCCCCTGGTTTTGCCGACCAAAGCTAAGATGTAAAACGTTTTAATTAAGTTAATTTTTATTTTGCATGAATCTAGTGAATAAAAAAGAATTGACATTTGCGCTAACAACACCCTTGTATTATGTAAACGATGTCCCCCATATAGGCAGTGCTTATACGACGATCGCAGCCGATGTCGTGGCGCGATTTCACAGGCTACGGGGACATAAGGTATTACTAATTACAGGTACAGATGAACATGGGCAAAAAATTCAGCGATCAGCAGAAAGTTTAGGCAAAGCGCCACAAGAGTTTTGCGATGAAATTGTCCCTAGCTTTATGAGTTTATGGCAGTTACTAGACATTCAATACGATCGCTTTAGTCGGACTACTGCACCTCGTCATGAAGCGATCGTCAAAGAATTCTTTGAGCGAGTTTGGCAATCTGGTGATATCTACCAAGGACAACAAAAAGGCTGGTACTGCGTATCCTGCGAAGAATTCAAAGAAGAACGGGATCTGTTAGAAGGACACCGTTGCCCGATTCATATTAACAAAGAAGTCGAGTGGCGAGACGAGCAAAACTATTTTTTCCGCTTATCCAAATATCAAACTAAGCTGACAGAATTTTACCAATCTAGACCGGATTTTATCCAGCCAGAAAGTCGGCGGAATGAAGTCCTTAACTTTGTAAATCAAGGGCTGCAAGACTTTTCAATTTCGCGGGTGAATGTAGATTGGGGTTTTCCCGTACCAATTGATCCCAAGCACACCCTTTATGTCTGGTTTGATGCGCTGCTAGCTTATGTCACAGCATTACTAGAACCAGACGCAGAACCGACTTTAGCAAATGCTTTAGAAAAATGGTGGCCAATTAATTTGCACCTAATTGGTAAAGATATTCTGCGCTTTCATGCAGTTTACTGGCCCGCAATGCTGTTGTCGGCTGGCTTACCCTTACCAGAGCGAGTATTTGGACATGGCTTTTTGACCAAAGATGGGCAAAAGATGGGCAAAAGTCTGGGTAACACCCTTGACCCTGTGGCGTTAGTTCAGCGCTATGGTAGTGATGCCGTTCGTTATTACTTCCTTAAGGAAATCGAATTTGGCAAGGATGGAGATTTTAATGAAGTTAGGTTCATTAATGTTTTGAATGCAGATTTGGCAAATGATTTAGGTAATTTGCTCAATCGCACCTTGAACATGGTGAAGAAATACTGCGCTGAGAATAATGTCCCATCAATTGGCAATGAAGCCATTCCTGACGAAAATCCTTTGAAAGCAATTGGTTTGCGTCTAGGGGAACAGGTGAAACAAGCATATCAAGAGCTAGCTTTCAATCAAGCCTGCGGGGCTATCCTTTCACTGGTACAAGCCAGTAATAAGTTTATTGATGAACAAGCTCCTTGGTCATTGTATAAACAGGGACAGCAGGAGTCGGTGGAAAAAGTTCTCTACGCAGTTCTAGAATCAGTTAGACTAGCAGCTTATCTGCTATCCCCAATTATTCCGAACATTAGTAGCGATATTTATCAGCAGCTAGGCTTTGGGATAAATTTGAACGATCAAAAACAAAGTTCAGTTAACGCTCCTTTTACCATCCATGCTACATGGGGACTACTATCGAGCAAACAACAGTTGGGTACACCCCAACCGATTTTTAAGCGAATAGAACCCCCGAAAAACGATTAGTCCTTATCAAACTCTGATTTTGTTCAATTTCTTATTTTCTCAAAAAATTTATCGGGGCCTAATTTAAATTAGCTCCGGAACATTATCATAAGCCGCTGTGACTAGCATCTAAAAGTTGGTAATTTGTATCAAAAATAACAGGGATAAAAATTGAGGTATGACAACAATGTTGAATAATTTGGAAAACGATTCAATCTTTACGCCAGAACAGGTTTTGGAGAATCGGGGTAGGGTAGCCATATTTATTGATGGCTCAAATTTGTTTTACGCTGCACTGCAACTAGGGATTGAAATCGACTACACCAAGCTATTGTGTAGATTAACAGGAGGTTCTAGACTACTGCGCTCTTTTTTCTACACTGGTGTAGACCGCACAAACGAGAAGCAACAGGGGTTTCTGTTGTGGATGCGTCGTAATGGCTATCGAGTCATTGCTAAAGATTTAGTCCAGCTACCAGATGGCTCTAAAAAAGCTAACCTGGATGTAGAAATAGCAGTAGACATGATGGCACTGGTAGATTCCTATGATACCGCAGTTTTAGTTAGCGGTGATGGGGATCTGGCTTATGCGGTCAATTCAGTCAGCTATCGTGGCGTGCGGGTAGAAGTAGTGAGCTTGCGTTCCATGACCAGCGACAGCTTAATTAATGTAAGCGATCGCTACATTGATTTAGAAGCCATCAAAGAGGATATTCAAAAAAACCCTCGTCAAAGCTATCCATACCGGCCGTTATCTGGCATAGGTTTTTTGGAAGACCCCAGAACTAGTGATGGACACCTAGAAATCCAAGAATAATGGCGCATCAATTTCATCAAAGAGGGAGAAAGGAGAAGAAAAAAATTCCAAATTTCTCCTCCACTCCCTCCTTCCTGGTTTTACCCTTGACCTTTTTCTTGGTATTTGGTTTAATTTCCTGCGGGGGGAAATCCCCCCCAGCTTCTCAACAAAATGCTGCGGCTTCATGTAAAGTATTAAAAGTATAAAAGAATTCTTCTTGGGTGTATTCCTTGCCTTCAAGAAACTGAATATCATCAACCAATAAAACATCAGCCGCTCGGTAATGCTCTCGGAAACTTTGCATAT
>NZ_JAIVFV010000053.1 GCF_020829445.1 Nostoc sp. CHAB 5836 | reverse complement strand
TAAATAACTTCAAGAACTAGATTAGGTCGTTTTTTATCTCCGGGCTACCATCTTAAGAAGTGATTTAAAATTAAAATAATGTTATGTTCTCTATCTTTTGATGTATTCAAAAGACTAAGATTAAGGGACAATTCATGAACATTGGTGTCAACTTAACGCGAAACCGCCCGTCCGCCAGGGATTGTAAATCCCTGTCTCATAGCTAAAGTCATCTGAATGATGACTAAAATATCGCCAAAAATCCCTAGTCTACTTCAGTAGACTTGCGCTGTTAGTCAGGGAATATAATTCCCTGGCGGGTGAACAACACCCAATCAGTACGCTATTTTTGGCAAAAGTAGACACTAATGTTCATGAATTGCCCCTACGGGAAATCAAGGCTTTCACATTATTTTTGCGTAAGTCCTGAAGAGAATGCTTGATTGATGCTCTTGTAACAAAGTAAGTTGCACATCGTGCTGGGTTGACAATAAAAATGAATGGTTTTTCTCATAGCTTCTTTGATATTGTGGGCAACTTTTCTACAGTTGTCGAACTCCTACGCTTAAGAAGCTCTACGCAGCCAAATAGAGATGCTTTTACCTTTTTGTTAGATGGGGAAAGAGAACAAACAACCCTAACATATCAAGAATTAGATAGGCGATCGCGCCAAATAGCTGCTCAATTACAAGCATTGGGTTTGACTGGAGAACGCGCTTTACTACTTTATCCCGCCGGACTCGATTTTTTGGTTGCTTTTTTCGGTTGTTTATATGCGGGAGTTGTGGCTGTAACTGCATATCCCCCTCGAAATGAGCGCAACACACCGAGAATAAAAGCTATTTCTATAGATGCACAAGCAGCGATCGCTCTCACTACAACAGAAATCCTGCCTAATGTACAGTCTTTAATGTCACAAAAGAATGACTTAGAATCCTTACAGTGGTTAACTACAGATAATCTTGCAGAGGGAATAGAAGATGCTTGGCAAGAACCCTGTATTTCGAGAGATACCTTAGCTTTTCTGCAATACACCTCTGGTTCTACAGGGACACCCAAGGGTGTAATGATTAGTCATGGAAACCTATTGCATAATGCTGACACAACTTACCAATTCATGGAGCATTCTCCAGAGAGTAAGTTCGTAACATGGTTACCGATGTACCACGATATGGGTCTGATTGGAGGAATATTGCAACCTTTGTATGGAGGTTTTCCTTGCATCATCATGCCTCCAGCTTCCTTTCTCCAACGTCCATATCGTTGGTTGCAGGCTATTTCTCACTACAAAGGCACAACCAGCGGTGGGCCTAATTTTGCTTATGAGTTATGTACTCAAAAAATTACTCCTGAACAAAAAGAAACTCTTGACTTGAGTAGTTGGAGTGTGGCATTTAACGGTGCTGAACCGATTCAGTACGATACTTTAGAGAGGTTTGCAGCAGCTTTTGCAGATTGTGGCTTCCGTAAAGAGGCATTCTATCCTTGTTATGGCATGGCTGAAACAACTCTGATGGTTTCTGGCGTGCAAAAGGCAAGCTCACCAATTATCAAAACAGTCCAGAAGTCTGCATTAGAATGCAATCGAGTCGTTGAAGCATCTGCTCAAAATGAGAATATTTATCAGTTAGTTAGTTGTGGTCGAGTTATACCAGAACAGGAAGTAGTAATTGCTAATCCAGAAACACTCAATAGTTCTCAACCAGATGAAATTGGGGAAATTTGGGTAGCTGGGCCGAGTGTTGGTCAAGGTTATTGGAATCGTTTTCAAGAGACAGAAGAAACCTTCTGTGGTTATCTATCAGACACAGGTAAAGGGCCATTCTTGCGAACTGGAGATTTAGGTTTTTTACAGAATGGTGAGCTTTTTATTACAGGTAGAGCAAAAGATTTAATTATTATTCGCGGTCGCAATCTTTACCCGCAAGATATAGAATTAACCGCAGAGTGTAGTCATCCATCATTACGTTCTGGTGGGAATGCAGCATTTACTGTAGAAGTTAATAACGAAGAAAAACTGGTAATTGTACAAGAATTAGAGTTTCGTGCCAAGCCAAATTTAGAACAAGTAATTTCTACAGTTCGCCAAGCTGTTACTGAAGAACATGAAGTACAAGTTTATGCAGTAGTTTTAATTAAACCAGGTAGTATTCCCAAAACTTCCAGTGGTAAAATTCAAAGACGTACAACTCGCACTCAGTTCCAGAATGGTGAACTGAATATAGTTGAAAGTGACATTCTCAAAATTAGTAATATTGCCACAAAAGAAACTCGATTACAGCGTTCTGAACTGTTGGCGCTTTCCCCAAGGGAATGTCAACCGCTTTTAGAATCATATCTGATTGAACTTTTGGCAAGAGTACTTTCAATAGCAACAGATTCCATCAATACTGAAGAACCATTAAGCACTCTGGGACTTGATTCTTTAAAAGTATTTGAGTTGAAAAATCGGATTGAGGTTGACTTAGAAGCAGAAGTATCCATAGCAGACTTCTTTGAAGGGATGAGTATGCGATCGCTTGCTACCAAAATCCTTGCTCAAATGACAGCTGAGACAATACCATCACTATCCCTTACCCAAGTCCAGAAAGCCGAAGTTTATCCCCTATCTTTTGCCCAACAACGACTATGGTTCCTCGATCGTTTAGAACCAGGCAACCCAGCTTACAATATTTCCTTAGCTGTTAATCTCAAAGGTCAGCTTGAAGTTACTCTACTAGAACAAAGTCTGAATGAAGTTATTCAGCGACATGAAACTCTAAGAACCACTTTTTCTACAGTCAACGGACAATCGGTTCAAATTATTGCTTCTTCTCTAAAATTATCTTTATCAGTAATAGATTATCAAAATGGCGCAGTTCAGCAATTGTTGACTCAACAAAGCCAACAACCTTTTGACCTAATACAGGGGCCATTGTTACGTGCTAAACTTTTGCGCCTAGCACAACAAGAGCATATTCTTTTGCTTGAGATGCACCACATAATCTCTGATGGCTGGTCTGTTGAGGTATTTTTACAAGAGATAGCATTACTATATAAAGCATTCTTAACTAGAAGTTCTTCACCTCTACCCGAAGTCTCTATCCAATACAAAGACTTTGCATACTGGCAGCGACAATGGTTACAAGGGGAAATTCTGCAAACCCAACTCTCTTACTGGAAACAACAACTTGAGGGTATCCCAGCCGCATTACAACTACCTACTGATCGACCACGACCGGTAGTGCAAACTTCACACGGCGCTCAACAATCTATCGAGTTGCCCGAAAAAGTCATTGAGCAATTAAAGGCGATCGCTCCTCAAAAAGGTGTAACTCTATTCATGTTGCTATTGGCAGCATTTCAGACTTTTCTTTATCGTTATACCGGTCAAGATGATATTGCTGTAGGAACAGCGATCGCTAACCGTAACCGTGATGAAATAAAACAGTTAATTGGCTTTTTTGTCAATACATTGGTGCTACGTACAGATATGGGCGGCAACCCAACTTTTGACGAGTTGCTGACGCGAGTAAAAAAAGTAGCTTTAGGAGCTTATACACACCAAGATTTGCCCTTCGACCAAATTGTAGAAGCAGTGCAGCCAGAACGGCATACCAGTCAAACGCCGCTTTTCCAAGTTATGTTCAATGTCCAAGATTACTCGCAGTTACCAGAAATGCCTGGTTTGGCATTGAGCTTATTAAAAATAGAAACCAAAACAGCGCAGTTTGATTTGAGCCTGTCTATTGAGATTACTAAAGAACGAGTGATGGCATCATTTGAGTATAATACTGACCTATTTGATGCTGTTACCATCACTAAGATGCTGAGACACTTTCAGAATTTGCTCTCAGGCATTGCTGTTAATCCTCAAGCTCGGCTATCCAACTTATCACTTTTGAGCGCCGCAGATCATCATGAGTTACTAGAACTTAGTACAAATAAATCTCAAATTCCCAATTCTCAAGAATGCATTCATCAACAATTTGAAGCGCAGGTAGAACGAACACCAAATGCAATTGCAGTGGTATTTCAAAATCAGTATTTAACTTACAGAGAATTAAATCAGCGAGCCAATCAACTAGCGCACTACCTCAAAAACTTCGGAGTCAAACCAGAAGTTTTAGTGGGAATCTGCATAGAACGCTCTTTAGAGATGATTATCGGACTTTTGGCAATCCTCAAAGCCGGAGGGGCATATCTGCCTCTAGATCCGGCCTATCCAAAAGAACGCCTCACTTTGATGTTAAAGAATGCCCAAGTGTCAGTTTTACTAACCACATCAGTACAATTGAACACACTTCCTGAACAGCAATCACAGGTAATTTGCTTAGATACAGATTGGCAAGCCATTTCTCAGGAAAACCAGGAAAACCCAATTCATCAGACACAACTTGAAAACCTCGCCTATCTAATTTATACATCTGGTTCAACGGGAACACCCAAAGGGGTAATGATTCAGCATCGCTCTTTGGTTTGCTATATCAATACTGCATCTATAAAGTTTGAGATGAAAACAAGCGATGCTGACGGCGGCCAAAACCAACGCATACTGCAATTCGCTTCCATCAGCTTTGATACAGCTGCTGAAGAAATCTTTCCCTGTCTGATCTGCGGTGCTGCTCTGATATTGCGTACAGATGAGACATTAAGCTCGACACCTCAATTTTTACAGCAGTGTCATGATTGGGGGATAACTGTTCTTGATTTGCCTACCGCCTTTTGGCATCAAATGACTGCTGAATTAGCAACAGCAAATTTGGCACTTCCCGATTCCCTGCGATTAGTGATTATTGGAGGCGAAAGAGCCGACAGAAAACACCTGATAATGTGGCAGCAACAGGTTAATCAACGGGTACGCCTTGTCAACAGCTATGGCCCAACAGAAACAACAATTGTAGCAACCCTCTGTGACTTATCAGTATCGACATCTGGCGAAGTACCGATTGGTAGAGCCATTCCCCAAGTCCAAACTTACGTCCTCGACCCCTATCTACAACTCTTGCCTGTAGGAACTCCTGGCGAATTGTACATTGGAGGTGTGGGTGTAGCAAGAGGCTACCGCAACCGACCAGAATTAACAGCAGAAAAGTTTATCCCCAATCCTTATACTACAGAACCAGGAGCGCGTCTTTATAAGACAGGCGACTTAGTTCGTTATCTACCTGATGGCAACTTGGAATTTATCGGACGCATCGACCATCAAGTTAAAATTCGGGGTTTTCGCATTGAATTAGGTGAAGTAGAAGTCTTACTCAATCAACACTTAGCCGTTCGAGAAACTGTAGTTGTTGTAAGTCAAGATTCTGTAAATTCTAAACGTTTGGTCGCTTATATCGTTCCTCAAAAAGGACAAACACTGACAATTACTGAACTGCGCGGCTTCTTGGAGCCAAAGTTACCAAGCTATATGATACCAGCAGCTTTTGTAATCTTGGAGGCACTACCGCTCACGCCGAATGGTAAAGTAGACCGTAAAGCACTACCTATTCCTAATACGGTACGTCCAGAACTTGAAGAAACCTTTGTTGCACCACAAACCACTATTGAAAAACAATTAGCTGTTATTTGGTCAGAGGTATTAGGCTTGGAAAAAATAGGTAGAAACGACAACTTTTTTAGATTAGGTGGCGATTCTATTCTTAGCCTTCAAGTAATATTTAAAGCCAACCAAATAGGGCTAAATCTTAATCCTAAGCAATTGTTTCAACATCAAACCATTGCTCAATTAGCAGTTATAGCTGGAACAACTAAGAAAATTCAAGCCGAGCAGATGGCAGTAACTGGTTTGCTAGAGCTAACACCCATTCAGCAGTGGTTTTTTGAACAAAAGCAACCAGAACCACACCACTGGAATCAGTCGGTATTGTTAGAAAGCAAGCAGAAAATTGACCCTGTAATTTTAGAAAAAGTCTTAAAGTTTCTCCAAAAACATCATGATGTTCTACGTTTACGATTTATACAAGATGAATTTAATACCCAAGCACTGAACGCTAGTCCTGATGATAAAATTCCATTGACATACTTTGATTTGTCAGCACTACCAAAAGATCAACAAGCGGCAGCAATTGAAGCAGAAACCAATAAACTGCAAGCTAGCTTAAATCTTTCACAAGGCCCATTATTCAAAGTTGCTCTTTTTAACTTGGGTGAAAATCAAGCCAAACGCTTGCTTTGGATTATTCATCATTTAGTTGTTGATGGTGTCTCGTGGCGAATTTTAATTGAAGATTTTCAAACAGCTTACCAGCAAATTAGTCAGGGTAAAGCTATAAAGCTGCCACCCAAAACAACTTCTTATAAAGAATGGTCTAGCTGTTTACAAAAATATGCTCAATCTTCAGCACTGCTTTCAGAATTAGAATTTTGGCTGACAACACAGAATCGAACTGTTTCGTCGATACCAATAGATTTTCGTGGTGGAAATAATATAGAAGAAACGGCTTCTATTGTATCAGTATCATTATCCACAGAAGAAACTCAGAGTTTGCTGCAACAAGTGCCAGCAGCTTACCGGACACAAATTAATGATGTATTATTAACAGCACTGACCCAAACATTTCACCAGTGGACGGGCGAAACTTCTTTATTAATTGACTTAGAAGGACATGGGCGAGAAGAAATATTTGAAGATGTGGACTTGTCGAGGACTGTAGGTTGGTTCACAAGTATTTTCCCAGTACACCTCAATCTTGAAAATACCAACGATCTAGGAAAAGCCTTGAAGTCGATTAAAGAGCAGATTCGAGCAATTCCAAATCAAGGTATTGGCTATGGATTACTGCGCTATATTAATGAGAATAAGGAAATAAGTGAAAAACTTTCCTTATCAAAGGCTGAAGTTATTTTTAACTATTTAGGGCAGTTTGATCAAGTTTTACCAGAATCATCTTTATTTAGCTTAGTACAGGGTTTAAGTGGTTCAAGTCACAGTTTACGAAGTAAACGAACTCACTTATTAGAAATTAATGGTGGTATTTATCAGGGGCAATTGGAAATGAGTTGGACTTACAGCAATCAGTTGCATCAGCAAAGCACAATTGAAGCACTTGCTCAAAGGTTTATTGAGGCATTGCGATCGCTGATTGCTCATTGTCAGTCTTATGATGCAGGTGGTTTTACCCCTTCCGATTTCGCTGAGTTTAAGCAAAGCCAATGGGATCAAACTGATCTCGATGCCATTACAGCAGCTATGGGAGATATGTAAGATGAGTGTGAAAAACAAAAACATTGAAGAATTTTATCCTCTCTCGCCGATGCAGCAGGGCATTCTCTTTCATAGTATTGCTGCTCCTCAATCTGGCATCTATTTTGAACAATTTAGTTTGACTCTCCAAGGAAAACTCAACATTTCAGAATTCCATCGCGCATGGCAGTATGTTGTAGAACGACATTCAATTCTACGCACCTGCTTTGTTTGGGAAGGTTTAAAAGAACCAGTACAAATTGTGCATCGACAGGTATCTTTACCGTGGCAAGAGTATAATTGGCAACATTTATCTCCAGAAGAACAACAACAAAAGTTAGAACTTTTTTTGCAAAGCGATCGCTCCAGAGGCTTTGAACTGACGCAGCCACCATTGATGCGCCTAACACTAGTTCAACTTTCAGACATCTCCTATAACTTGATCTGGAGTCATCATCATCTGTTGTTAGATGGGTGGTCTGTTCCCTTAGTTTTTAAGGAAGTCTTTGCTTGTTACAAAGCTTTCAGCAATGCTCAAGATGTGCATCTAGAACCCATTCGCCCATATCGAGATTATATTGTCTGGCTACAGCAACAAAACTTATCTGAGGCTGAGACTTTCTGGCGACAAACACTTAAAGGTTTTACTACTCCAACACAGCTATCAGTAAATAAAGCAGCTATAAAATTACCAGATCAAACAGATAGCTCTAAGGAGCAAGAGGTTAAGCTTTCTGTAGCCACAACAGCAGGATTGCAATCTGTAGCAAAGCAACATCAGTTAACGCTAAATACTTTATTACAGGGAGCTTGGGCTTTACTCTTGAGCCGCTACAGTGGTCAGGAGGATGTAGTTTTTGGGTCAGTAACTTCTGGTCGTCCCCCAACTTTAGCTAAAGTTGAGTCTATGGTAGGGCTATTAATTAATACACTGCCAATTAGAGTCCAAATATCACCCGAAGAATTTCTTTTGCCTTGGCTTCATAAAATCAAAGAGCAACTAGTTGAGGCACATCAGTACGAGTATACTCCGTTAGTGAAAATCCAAGGATGGAGCGAAGTTCCCAAAGATTTATCTTTGTTCGAGAGTATTGTAGTTTTTGAGAACTATCCCATAGATGCTTCCTTACGGCAGAGCAATATAAATTTGGAGATCAAGGATTTTCATAGCTTTGAAAAAACTAACTATCCGATAACTCTAACTGTGATTCCAGGTGAAGAGTTGTTGCTCAAGATTACTTGTGATGATAGCGTAGGCGTAGCCCGCCGTAGGCATCGCTTCGACACTGACACCATCACCCGGATGCTAGGACATTTGCAGACTTTGTTAGAGGGTATGGTAACAAAGACAGAGCAACGTCTTGGTGAGTTGTCGCTTTTAACAGAAACCGAGCGACATCAATTAATAGTTGAGTGGAATGGTACAGAAGTTGAATATCCTCAACAGCTATGCATTCATGAATTGTTTGAAGCGCAAGTAGAAAAAACACCCGATGCTGTGGCGGTGGTGTTTGAAGACCAAGAATTGACCTATAGCGAACTGAACGCCAAAGCGAATCAACTAGCGCATTATTTACAAAAGCTGGGAGTAAAACCAGAGGTTTTGGTGGGAATTTGTCTAGAGCGATCGATAGAGATGATCGTTGGATTATTAGCAATCCTCAAAGCTGGTGGTGCATACATCCCACTAGACCCTAGTTATCCTCAAGAACGATTAGCATTTATATTAGAAGATACCCAAACCCCAGTATTGCTAACTCAAACATCACTATTACAAGCAATACCACAACACAAAGCTCAAGTTGTTTGTTTGGATGCAGATTGGCACAATATTGCACAACAAAGTCAAGAAAATTTATTATCTGAGCTAGCTACTGACCTACTAGCTTATGTCATCTATACATCTGGTTCAACAGGTAAACCAAAAGGTGTACAAATTCCCCACAGTGCTTTGAGCAACTTTTTGTACTCTATGAGGCAAACACCAGGGTTAACCCATGAGGATACCTTATTAGCGGTAACAACATATTCCTTTGATATTGCGGCGTTAGAACTTTTTCTACCAATCATAGTTGGTGGTTTTTTAGTAATCGCTAGTCGGGAAGTAGCTTCAGATGGAACGCAATTGTCAGTTTTACTGACAAATTCAAAAGCTACAGTTATGCAAGCGACACCAGCGACTTGGCAACTACTTCTAGCAGCAGGCTGGAGTGGCAATGAGCAATTAAAAATCCTCTGTGGTGGAGAAGCTTTACCTGGACAATTAGCTAATGAATTATTGCATCGGTGTGCTTCTTTGTGGAATATGTACGGCCCCACAGAAACCACTATTTGGTCAGCAGCATCTCAGGTAGAAAATGGTAGTACTATTGTACCTATTAGTCGTGCGATCGCAAATACGCAACTTTACATCCTAGACCAATACAGTCAATTAGTTCCTGTAGGTGTAGTAGGCGAATTGCATATAGGTGGGAATGGACTTGCACGAAGCTATTTTAACCGCCCCGACTTGACAGCAGAAAAATTTATCCCCAATCCTTTCAGTAAAAAAGCAGAACGTCTTTATAAAACAGGGGATTTAGCGCGTTATTTACCAAATGGAGAAATCGAGTATCTTGGTCGCATTGACCATCAAGTAAAAGTCCGTGGTTTTCGGATTGAACTAGGAGAAATTGAAGCAGTAATCAGCCAATATCTAGCAGTCCAAGAAACTGTAGTTGTGGTGTGCAATGATGCAGCAGATTTGCAACAAATAGTTGCCTATCTAGTTCCTCAAACAGAACAAACACTGACAATTACTCAACTACGGAGCTTTTTAGAGTTAAAGTTGCCAACCTACATGATCCCAGGGGGTTTTGTCATATTAGAAGCACTACCGCTTACACCTAATGGTAAGGTTGACCGTCAAGCGTTACCAATTCCCGAATTCACACAGATATCATCATCAAATATTATTCTTCCTTCCACACCAATTGAGAATTTATTAGCAGGTATTTGGGCAGAAATACTTGGGATTGAAAAAGTAAGTATTGATCATAATTTCTTTGAATTAGGTGGGCACTCATTAATCGCCACTCGCGTAATTTCCCGAATTCGGCAAGTGTTTCAAGTAGAGCTTCCCTTACGTTATTTATTTGAAAAACCAACAATAGCTGGATTAGCAAAAGAAATTGAAAAAGCGCTCAAAGTAGACTCAGGAGACGAGGTAACGAAGATTGAGCAAATTGTGCGATCGCCAGAATTACCGCTATCTTATGCTCAACAACGGTTATGGTTCCTTGATAGATTAGAGCCAAACAGTTCCTTCTACAATATGCCTGCTGCTGTTCGCCTAGAGGGACAATTGAATGTCGAGGCACTAGAACAAAGTTTTAACGAAATTATCAGCCGTCATGAAGTCCTGCGAACCAATTTTCAAACCAGAGAAGGGCAAGCGATCGCTGTGATCTCACAAGAGATGTCTTTGATATTACCAATATTCGATCTGAGGGAGCTAACTTTAAATCAACAAGAAGCTGAAGTCAAAAAACAGGCTTCTGAAGAAGCACAGCAAGCTTTCTCTCTAAAAGAAGACTTGCTACTGAGAGTGAAACTATTACGTCTTGGTGAATCAGAACACATCATATTATTGACAATGCACCACATCGTCTCTGACGGTTGGTCAATAGATATACTCGTGCGGGAGTTAGCAACACTTTATCAAGCTTTTTGTGATGGACAACCGTCACCCTTACCTGGACTACCAATACAGTATGTAGACTTCGCGGCTTGGCAACGACAATGGCTACAAGAAGAAGTCCTCAAAACTCAGATATCTTACTGGCTTAAGCAGTTAGAAAACGCGCCAAAAGTATTAGAGTTACCCACTGATTATCCCAGACCAGTAATTCAGACTTTTCGGGGTTCAACTTACTCATTTAAGTTATCTGAACAACTCTCTGTTGGCTTAAATAAATTCAGCCAGCAACAGGGAAGTACTTTATTTATGACTCTTTTGGCAGCTTTTCAAACATTGCTATGGCGTTATACAGGTAGTGAAGATATTGTGGTTGGTTCGCCGATTGCTAACCGTAACCTGGCAGAGATAGAGGGGTTAATTGGATTTTTTGTCAACACTTTAGTTTTGCGGACTAATTTAGCCGGAAATCCGAGTTTTGAAGAGTTATTAAAACGGGTGAGAGAAGTCACTTTGGGAGCATACTCACATCAGGATTTACCCTTTGAGTTGTTAGTTGAAGAGTTGCAACCAGAGCGGGATTTAAGTCATACACCGCTATTTCAAGTGATGTTTGTGCTTCAGAATGCGCCGATGTCTGCTTTAGAGTTGTCTGGTTTGACTTTAAACTTTTTAGAAAGCAATAGTAATAGTGCTAAGTTCGATTTAACTCTATATATAACCGAAACGGTTGAGGGATTAATTGGTAATTTAGAATACAATACTGATTTATTTGAGGAAAGTTCTGTACAAAGAATGGCGGCGCATTTGCAAATGTTGCTTGAAGGAATTATAGCGAATCCACAGCAGCGTTTGTCGGAGTTACCACTGTTAACAGAATCTGAGCGACATCAATTAATTGTAGAGTGGAATGGTACAGAAGTTGAATATCCTCAACAATGCATTCATGAATTGTTTGAAGCGCAGGTAGAAAAAACACCCAACGCTGTGGCGGTGGTGTTTGAACAACAGCAACTTACTTACCGAGAACTGAACGCCAAAGCGAATCAACTAGCGCATTATTTACAAAAGCTGGGAGTAAAACCAGAGGTTTTGGTGGGAATTTGTCTAGAGCGTTCTATAGAGATGATCGTTGGATTATTAGCCATCCTCAAAGCTGGTGGTGCGTATGTACCCATAGATCCAATGTACCCACCGGAACGTATAGGCTTGATATTACATTCCGCTCAGGTGTCTGTGTTATTAACCCAGCAGCACTTGATAGAAAATTTTCCCAAACATCGAACTCAAATTATTTGTTTAGACACAGATTGGCAAACTATAACTCAACAAAACCAAACAAACCCAATTAGTGACTGTATAGCTGATAATTTAGCCTACATCATCTATACATCTGGCTCGACAGGTCAACCCAAAGGTGTGTTAGTTAATCACGCTAATGTAGCTCGTCTTTTAGCTGCAACTGATTCCTGGTATAACTTTAATCAACAAGATGTCTGGACGCTATTCCATTCAATAGCCTTTGATTTTTCTGTTTGGGAAATCTGGGGAGCCTTGCTGTATGGTGGAAAGTTGATAGTAGTACCATACTGGCTGAGTCGTTCACCTGAAGATTTTTATCAATTGCTATTAACACAGCAAGTCACGATATTGAACCAGACACCTTCGGCTTTTCGCCAACTGATACAAGTAGAAGAATCTCTGGAAAATAGTAATAACTTAAGGCTACGAGCAGTCATTTTTGGTGGAGAAGCTTTGCAAATTGAGAGTTTAAGACCTTGGTTTGAGCGTCATGGCGATAAGTCTCCACAGTTAGTAAATATGTACGGCATTACAGAAACAACCGTGCATGTTACCTATCGGCCGCTAACAATGGCAGACTTAGAACTAGCATCAGCAAGTGTAATCGGTCGTCCAATTCCTGACTTGCAAGTTTACTTACTAGATAGTTATCAGCAGCCAGTAGCGATCGGAATACCCGGTGAATTGCACATTGGTGGGCTTGGATTAGCCAGAGGTTATTTAAATCAACCTGAATTAACAGCCCTTAAATTTATCCCTAATCCCTTTAGTAAACAAGAAGGCGATCGCCTTTACAAAACAGGTGATTTAGTTCGCTTTTTATCAAGTGGGGATATTGAGTATCTCGGTCGCATCGATAATCAAGTTAAGATACGTGGTTTCCGTGTTGAACTAGGAGAAATTGAAGCGGCTATTATTCAACATCCATCAGTATCTGCAAGTGTAGTTATGCTGCGGGAGAATAAATCAGGAAATCAAAGTTTAATAGCTTATACAACTCTCCACCAAGACAAAACATTAACAATTCCTGAACTGCGCCGCTTCTTGAAGAATAAATTGCTTGACCACATGATACCAAATGCCTTTATGATATTAGAGGCATTACCATTAACATCTAATGGCAAAGTAGACCGTCAAGCATTGCCAATACCCAATGCTCTGCGCCCAGAATTAGAAGTTGATTATGTGATACCGCAAACTGAGGTAGAAAAAACAATAGCCTCTGTTTGGCAAAAAGCTTTGAATCTTGAAAAGATAGGCATTCACGATAATTTCTTTGAAATTGGCGGTCATTCATTACTTTTAGTTACAGTTCACAGCCAATTGCAAGAAATCTTAAAATCAGAACTGTCAACCCTTGATTTGTTTAGATATCCCACTATCAATTCTTTAGCAGAGTATTTAAGTTCATCTCCTAATTCCACAGCCCTTTTACAGGAAAATGATACTCAAGCAGAGAAAATTTCATCTGGTAAGGCGCAACAAAGAAAACGTCTACAAAAAATGAAATCAGTTGAAAATAATTAAGGAATTAACAAACAATGAATATTCCATCTGATGCATATACTACTAACGGTTCAGAAATAGCAATTATTGGATTAGCAGGAAGATTCCCTGGAGCTAAAAATGTTGATGAATTTTGGCATAATCTCCAAAATGGGGTAGAGTCAATTTCTGTTTTTAGTGATGAAGAACTATTGGAAGCACGAGTTGATGCAGCGCTTCTCAATAATCCTAATTATGTTAAAAGAAACGCTGTCATAGAAGATGCAGAACTTTTTGATGCTGATTTTTTTGGTTTTAATCCCAGAGATGCAGAAATAACTGACCCGCAACACCGGATTTTTTTAGAATGTGCTTGGGAAGCGCTGGAAAAAGCAGGATATAATTCTGAAACATACAATGGTTCTATAGGTGTTTTTGCTGGTTCTAGCTTAAGCAGTTATTTACTAAACATTTATCTTAATCCAAATATTAGAAACTCACTAGACGAACATAAAATAGCGATCGCAGCTGATAAAGATTATCTTACTACACGTACTTCTTACAAACTTAATTTAACGGGGCCTAGCTATACAGTTCAAACAGCTTGCTCAACCTCATTAGTAGCCGTACATTTAGCCTGCCAAAGTTTGCTCAACGGTGAATGCGATATGGCTTTGGTTGGCGGTGTTTCCATTAGCGCATCAAGAAAAGCTGGCTATCTTTATCAAGAGGGAGGTATTAGTTCTCCTGATGGATATTGCCGCGCCTTTGATGCTAAAGCACAAGGAACTGTGGGTGGAGAAGGTGTAGGAATCGTCGTTTTGAAAAGATTAGAAGATACTTTAAATGATAGAGATTTTATCCATGCTGTAATTAAAGGTTCAGCAATAAATAACGACGGATCAAACAAAGTTAGCTACACCGCACCCCGTATAGAAGGTCAAGCTAAAGTTATCAAAACGGCTCAAGTTGTTGCAGAGTTAGAAGCAGAAACAATAACTTATATTGAAGCTCACGGAACTGGAACATCTTTAGGAGATCCAATTGAAATTGCGGCACTAACACAAGCATTCCAAAGCAGTACAAAAAAGAAAAGTTTCTGTGCAATTGGTTCCTTAAAAACAAATATTGGGCATTTGGATGCAGCTGCTGGTGTTGCAGGTTTAATTAAAACAGTCTTAGCTCTTAAACACAAACAAATTCCTCCTAGCCTGCACTTTGAAGAACCAAATCCTCAAATTGATTTCGCCAACAGTCCCTTTTATGTCAATAACAAATTATCAGAGTGGAAAACTAAGGGTACACCACGTCGAGCAGGTGTGAGTTCTTTTGGCATTGGTGGGACTAATGCCCATGTAATTTTAGAAGAAGCTCCAGTTTTTACACCCGAAGAGAGTGTTTCTCGCCCCTGGCAATTGTTAGTTATCTCTGCCAAAACTCAAACTGCTTTAGAATCAGCTACATCTAACCTTGCTAATTATTTAGCACAGTATCCTGATAGCAATCTTGCTGATATAGCTCATACTTTGCAAGTTGGTCGTCGAAATTTTAACCATCGTCGAGCGTTGCTATGTCAGGATATTCCAGATGCTATAAAAATACTAACTGCGCCAAACCAAGAAAGAGTTTTAAGTAATTTTTCCGAAAACCGTAACCATTCAATTGTGTTTATGTTTCCCGGACAGGGAGCGCAGTATGTAAATATGGGACGGGAATTATATGAAACAGAACTGATTTTTCGAGAACAAGTTGATGATTGCTGTGAATTACTTAAACCACATTTAAAGTTAGACCTGAAAGATATACTTTATCCCACAACATTAGAAACTACAGCAGAACAACTTAAACAAACCTCTTTAACGCAAGCCGCGCTATTTGTGATTGAATATGCCCTTGCTAAACTTTGGATGGCGTGGGGTGTCCATCCGCAAACAATGATTGGTCACAGTATCGGCGAGTATGTAGCCGCTTGTATTTCAGGAGTCTTTTCTTTAGAAGAAGCATTGACTTTAGTCGTAATTCGCGGACGACTAATGCAACAAGTCGAACCAGGTTCGATGCTTTCCGTTTCTCTATCTGCCAGAGAAATACAACCTATGTTGTTGGGTTCAGAACTTTCTTTAGCAGCTAGCAATGCTCCATCCCTTTGTGTGGTTTCTGGTGCTACTAATGCAATAGAACTATTACAAGATAGTTTGATAGCGCAAGGTGTTGATTGTCGCCGCCTGCATACATCTCATGCTTTTCATTCCCAGATGATGGAGCCGATTTTAGAGCCATTTATGCGGCAAGTTAAAGAAGTCAACCTGAAATCACCTCAAATTCCTTTTGTGTCCAACGTTACCGGAACTTGGATTACGGCAGAGCAGGCGACCGATCCTGACTACTGGGCTAGACATCTGCGACAACCCGTATTATTTAACGAGGGAATCGCCGAAGTGCTGCAACAGCCTGAGCGAACCCTATTGGAAGTTGGCCCAGGACGAACATTAACTACCTTAGCCAAACGACAGTTGGTTTCACAGGCTATAGTTCTAACTTCGTTGCGGCATCCCCAAGAGCAAATTTCTGATGTTGCATTTTTGCTTAAGACTCTCTCTCAGCTTTGGCTTTCAGGATTGCAAATAAATTGGGCAGGTTTTTATACAAAAGAGCGACGCAGACATATTCCTTTGCCTACCTATCCTTTTGAACGTCAGCGTTACTGGATTGAAGCAAACCCCGAAACTGCGTTATCAAAAGCATCGCAAAAATCATTAGGTAAAAAGCCAGATATTGCCGATTGGTTTTATATACCAATCTGGAAACAATCTACACCACTTGAGTTTTTTCAAGGGAAAGAACTAGTAATTGATAAAAACACTCGTTGGTTAGTTTTTATCGATGAATATGGAATTGGAGATGAAGTTGTTAAACGACTCGAACAGCAAAATTATGTTGTTACAGTTAGGGTTGCAGAGAAATTTACTAAGCTGAATGAATATACATATACTATTAACCCCCGACAAAGCGATGACTACAATACTTTGTTTCAAGAACTCCGAAAAGATAGCTTGATTCCAAATGCGATCGCTCACTTTTGGAGCATTACGCCAAATGATACTTTATCTGGCAATGAGTTCAAAAAACAAATTTCTGAAGATTCCCAAAATCTCGATTTTTGGAGTTTATTGTATTTAACACAGGCAATAGGGAAGCAAAATATCAGCGATTCCCTGAAGTTGAGAGTCGTAACTAACAATTTATATAATGTCATTGGTGACGAAAAGTTATGCCCAGAAAAGGCAACTATATTGGGGCCGTGTAAGATAATTCCCAAGGAATATCCAAATATTAATTCCTGTCTTATCGATGTAGTAATTCCTGCTTTTAACACCTCACCAACACAAAAGTTTATTGACTATCTGATTACAGAACTGGCAACAGAGCAAACTGATAATATAGTTGCTTACCGTGGATATCATCGCTGGATTCAAACCTTTGAAGCTGTTCGTCTGGATGAAAGCACCCCAGCTAAAACTAAGTTAAAGCAAGGAGGAGTTTACTTAATTACTGGTGGACTTGGTGGCATAGGTTTGGTGTTGGCGGAATATTTAGCAAAGACAGTACAAGCTAAGTTAATTTTAATTGGAAGAAAGGGATTACCAGAGCGATCGCACTGGAATCAATGGCTAGAAACTCATGATAGTAAGGATAGTGTTAGTTGCAAAATCCAAAAAATCCTAGCACTTCAAGAGTTAGGATCAGAAGTTGAGGTTAAAAGTGCCGATGTAGCCAACTACGAAGAAATGCAGGTAGCCATTACTGAAGCCTTAGAAAAATTTGGTCAAATCAATGGTGTTATTCATGCAGCAGGTATTGCTGGTGGTGGCATAATTCAACTAAAAACAGAAGATGTAGCAAACAGCGTATTAGCACCAAAAGTAAAGGGCACATTAGTATTAGAGGAAATATTAAACTTAAAAAATATTAATTTAGATTTCTTAGCACTTTGTTCATCCCACAGTTCTATATTGAGTGAATTCGGACAGATCGATTATTGTGCAGCTAATGCATTTTTAGATGTTTATGCATACGAGCGTACTTCTAAATCTGACCAATTTACAGTGGCAATTAACTGGGGTAGTTGGCAAGAGGTAGGCATGGCAGTAGAGACAGCACTACCAGAACAATTAAAACTCCAACGTGAAGAGAATCTCAAAAAAGGAATATTATCTCAAGAAGGTGCTGAAGCTTTTAATCGTATTTTACTAAGTAGCTTGCCTCATGTTGTTGTGTCCCCGCAAGACTTCCAAAAAGTAATTGAGCAGGACAATGCTTTCAATTATCTAGAAAAAGAATTAACACTTTTATCAGAGATATCGACAACAAATATTGCCCAACTCAGCCATCCACGTCCAAATTTAGCAAATGCTTATGTTGCTCCTCGTAATGAAGTTGAGCAGACCCTTACTAACATTTGGCAACAATTTCTAGGAATCGAAAAGGTTGGGATTTATGACAATTTTTTTGAGTTGGCAGGAGATTCAATCATTACAATTCAAATTGTTGCCAAAGCTAACCAATTAGGTTTAAAGTTAACTTCTCAACAAATGTTTTTGCACCAAACTATTGCTGAACTAGCAACAGCAACAGGTGTGGCTGAAATTAACCGCTCTGAAGAAGTTTACCTAACACCTTTTCAGCATCGATTATTTACTCAAAATCAGCTAAACGTATATTATTTGAGCCAGTCTTTATTGCTGGAAATACAACAAATATGCAATCCCCAAGTATTAGAGCAAGCTGTAAGATATGTAATTGAACACCACGATGTATTTCGTCTGCGTTTTATTCAAAAAGAATCTGGCTGGCAGCAAATTGAAGCTCATATTAATGATATGATGGTATATGAAGATATCGATTTATCTTCACTTCCAGAAAATGAGCAAGAATATGCTTTTGAGTCTGCGATTAGACAATTACAAAGTAACTTAAACTTCACTGAAGGGCCAGTTGTAAAAGTTGCTTTTATTAAATTGCGATCGCAGCAAAATAGCTACCTCTTAATTACCATCCACCATCTTTTAGTAGATGCTGTTTCTTGGCAGATTTTGCTAGAAGATTTACAAATAGCCTATCAGCAACTCAGTCAAGGGAACGCAATACATTTGTCTGATAAAAGTACTTCATTCCAGCGATGGACGCAGTGTGTGCAAGAGTACGCTCAGACTTCTGAAATCATCCAAGAGCAAGACTATTGGTTAGCAAAAGCCCAAAAACCTTTCCGCAGTCTACCTGTTGACTATTCTACAACTGAAAATACAGTAGCTAACGCTGACATAGTATCAATCTCTCTGGATAAAAAGGAAACGCAAGCTTTATTAAAAAATGTAAATAAAGCTTATAACACCCAGATAAACGATGTTTTACTAACAGCCTTAGTGCAAGCTTTTGCAAAGTGGATGGGAGAGAAGCAACTATGGGTAGATATAGAAGATAATAGTCGAGAGACAATTTTTAAAGATGTAAATAATATATCCCTGCCCCGTACGGTTGGTTTATTTACAACTTGCTTTCCAGTCCTTTTAGATATAACAGAAACTTCCGATCAAGGAAGTGCATTGATAGCAGTCAAAGAGTATTTACGTAGCATTCCAAATAAAGGAATTGGGTACGATATACTGCGCTATATAACCAGCAATCCAGAAATAAACTCCAAGTTAAAATCTTTTCCCCAACCTCAAGTAAGTTTTAATTACTTAGGTAATTTTGACCCTGTGAGATTGCAGTCATCTTTATTTAACTTAACTGGGCAGTCTTTTCAAGTCAGCCAAAGTAAAAATGCAAATCGATTTTACTTATTGGAGATTAACGGGATTGTTGTTCAAGATCAACTGCAATTTAATTGGACTTATAGCACAGCAATTCATCGTCGAGAAACAATTGAAACTTTAGCAAAAAACTTCATTGGAGCTATACAAAGCATCATTGCTCACTGTCACTCCCTAGAAATAGAAAAATATACACCTTCTGATTTTCCCAGAGCTAACTTGAGCCAACAAGACCTAGATAAATTTCTGGCAAAAATTAACACAGCAAGTGAGAAAAAAGCACAATGAAAGCAGAAAATGTCGAGGACATTTATGAACTTACACCCGTACAAAAGGGTATGCTCTTTCACTGTTTGTATGCCAGCGAATCAGCACTATACTTTTTTAACCACACCTTAACTTTGCATGGTAATCCAAATGTAGAGGCTTTTGAGCAAGCATGGCAACAAGTGGTAGATAGACATACAGTCTTGCGTACAGGATTTTTTTGGGAAGATATTGATAATCCATTACAAGTTGTTTATAAACACGTAAAAATTACCTTAAGTCAGTACGATTGGCGTGGTATTGAAGAAGCAGAACAACAAGAGCGATTGAAATCATTTCTAGAGAGCGATCGCAAATTAGGTTTTGACTTTTCTCAACCATGTCTAATGCGTCTAACTTTGATTCGTCTTGCTGATGAACGCTATGAATTTATTTGGAGTAATCACCATATAATCATAGACGGATGGTCTTGCCCGATTATATTAGAAGAATGCTTACAAATTTACGAAGCGCTTTGTGAATACAAAAACGCGACTTTAGCACTAGCTCGTCCTTTTAGGGATTATATCGACTGGTTGCAGCAACAAAATATAGCTAAGACTGAAAACTTTTGGCGGCAAGCATTACAAGGAGTCAAAGCACCAACTCCCCTAACTTATATAGAAAATAACCAATTATCTAATCAACAGGAAAGGTACGACGAAGAGAGAATTCAACTATCGGCAGCAACTACAAAGCTACTACTATCTTTTGCTACCAAAAATCATCTTACCCTTGCCACCTTAGTTCATGGAATATGGTCTATTCTCCTCAGTCGCTACACTTGTCGTAACAATATAATTTATGGATGTACTGTTACAGGAAGACCAGTTGACTTAGCCGAAGTAGATTCAATAGTTGGTATGTTTATAAATACCTTACCAATTAATGTCAAGTTGAATACTGAGCAACAGTTGTTGTCATGGCTACAAGATTTTCAGACTCAATTAGTAGAAGTGCGTCATCACGAATACACTCCGCTGACACAAATTCAGGGATGGACTGAAGTCCCCCGAAATTTACCTTTGTTTGAAACTATTGTGGTAGTTGAAAACCTTCCAATCAGTCAATTTGTAAGCAACTGGAAAGGAAATATACAATTTGAATCCACTGGAACTTATTACAGGAATAACTACCCTTTGAATTTAGTTATATATCCAGCAACCGAAATTATAGTGGCAATTTCGTATGATTCTCGGAGATTTGATATTGCTACAATTACCGGGATAATTAGAGATTTTCAAACATTGCTACAACAAATCATGACTAATCCTTATATTCCAATAAAGGACTTGTCATTTTTGATACCTCAACAGCAGAAAATAACAACTGCTTTACAAGAAGAAGCATTATTTGATTTGGAATTAGCTCCAATGTTTTAAATTATTCGCAGTCAACAAGCAATTATTTAGTATCTATTTCATGCAATTAATAACTGAGTGGGTCGATTTATAAAGTACTTCAAAAGTAGTTATCTTGATTATTGCCAATAATGAAAAATATTTATCAAATTCATGAGAATTGATAATATTCAAGAGGATAAAAATATGATTGTTTCATCTGCAATAGAAAGAAGATATAAACTCTCAAGTAATGAATTTAAGAAAGATTATGTTGAATTAGGAAAACCAGTCATAATTTCTGGAGTAATTTCAAGCTGGAATGGCTATGATAAATGGTCTTTAAAATACCTTAAAGATTTATCTCCTTCTCTAAATATTTACGCAAAGAAATTTAGTGACAAGGGAATCGAGATATGTAGTCTGACAATGGAAAGATATATTGAATTAATAGAAAATTATGAAGAAGATCCTAAAAATCATACTCGACCACCATATTGTCATGACCTACCTTTATTTAGCTTAATACCTTCTTTAGTGGAAGATGCTCAACCATTTCCTTTTGATTATTTGCCAGAATGGTATTGGCACGAGTGGTGGCGTTACTGCCAGTTTTTCTTAGGTTCTTCCAATAGTATTACACCGCTACATTTTGATTGCCTTTTGACTAACAATATTTTTTTTCAAATTGTTGGACGGAAACAATTTACTATATTACTACCTGAAGATGCTAAATATTGTTATCGCAAAGGCTGGCGATGGTTTCTGGTTAATCCAGAAAACCCAGATTTAAATAAATATCCTGAATACAAAAATGCCAGACCAATTAAATTTATTGTAAATCCTGGAGATATTTTATATATGCCTCCCGGAACACTACATCATGTTAGGAGTTTAGATATGTCCATTTCTTTTAATATCGATTGGCATACCCAAAAAAGCTCACTGAATGCTCTAGCAGCTATTAGAAGAGGGATGCCAATTCAAAACTTATACTATAATTTTTTATTAGTGATGGGTTTAGTTTTCAAAGTACCTCCTCAAATTGTTTTTAAATTTTATAAATCTTATCTAAATTATATTTCTTAGAATTATCAACTTATCTAGTGTTGATAGCAAACTGAATCCATTTTATAATTTAAACAGAACACTCTCATGAATATTTTTGAAAAGTGTGAATCAAACGTCAGAAGCTATTGTCGTAGTTTTCCTGATATATTTCATAGAGCTAAAGGTTCGATAATTTATTCAGACTCAGGCAAAGAATATATTGATTTTTTTGCAGGAGCAGGTGCTTTAAATTATGGACATAACCATGACTATATAAAGCAAAAGGTTATGTCATATTTAGATGCCGATGGAATTGCACATGGTTTAGATATGTATACTTCGGCTAAAGAGAAATTTTTAGCTAAGTTTGATGAGGTAGTGCTAAGTTCAAGAAAACTTGATTATCGTATTCAGTTTTGCGGCCCAACAGGGACAAATGCAGTTGAAGCAGCTTTAAAGTTAGCCAGAAAAGTAAAACGAAGACCAGGTATATTCTCATTCATGGGAGCATATCATGGAATGACTTTAGGTAGCCTATCGATTAGTGGTAATATCGGAATTCGAGCAGGGGCAATTGGTACATCAAATCATGTAACATTTATGCCTTATCCCTATGGATTTATGGAAACTTTTGACACAATAGAATATATAGAAACAGTTTTAAATGATGTCAATTCTGGAATTGAAAAACCAGCAGCAATAATCTTTGAAACAGTGCAAGCTGAAGGTGGAGTTGTTATAGCTCCTATTGACTGGATACAAAGACTAAGAAAGTTGTGTGACGAAAATGATATTTTATTAATCTGTGATGATATTCAAGTAGGCTGTGGTAGAACAGGGCCTTTCTTTTCTTTTGACAGAGCAAATATTGTTCCTGATATGGTAATACTTTCTAAATCTATTAGTGGGTATGGTTTTCCAATGTCGCTATTATTGATTAAGCCAGAGTTAGATATATGGGAACCGGGTGAACATAATGGTACTTTTAGGGGTAATCAATTGGCATTTGTAGGAGCAACAGCTGCTCTAGAATATAGAGAAAGTTGTAATTTTGAACAGGATGTTAAGGCTAAAGAGCTTTTGTTGAAAAATTTTCTAACTCAACAAATATTACCAATTAGCGAGAAAATAGCAATTCGCGGAATTGGAATGATTTGGGGTATTGATGTTAAAAACTTTGGTGGTAGTAGTTTAGCTAAAAGTATTACATCGCGTTGTTTTGAACTAGGATTAATAGTTGAACGAGCAGGCAGAAATGATACTGTTATAAAAATTTTGCCGCCTTTAATCATTGATATGTCTACCTTGGAAAAAGGATGTTCAATTATCAAAAAAGCTTTTGATGACTGTATACATTAGTAAAGTTAAATATTAGTATTTATATAGCAATCTGATTTGATTCCTGAATTACTCGTAGAGACTGGGGACTGGGGACTAGGGACTGGGAAGAAGGAATAAAGGTGTACTGAGTTTTTTTCAAAAATCAAATATGAGTCTTATAATTCAGCAAGTAATTGGTTACAAGGAGAAAAATATGGGTATACATCTAGATTCAAATGACTCATTCTCTCAAAAAGTTTATTGGATAAATAAACTATCAGGAGAATTACCAGAAACAAATCTGATGCTAGACTATGTCAGACCTTTGTTTTCTAGTGGGAAAAACAAATCTTTTAGCTTTGATTTATCAGATACTTTATCTCAAGCAATTATTAAGTTAGGTAAAGGCTCTTATTTTTCAATTTACTTGATACTTCTATCTGTATTTAATATATTGCTACCAAAATATACTAGAAATAATGATATTATTGTCGGAATACCAGTATATGATAAAATTGGTATAGATTGCATAAATACCAAAGTTATTCCTTTGCGTACTCAAGTCAAACCTCAACTTTCATTCAAAGATTTACTTTTGCAAGTTAAAGATGCTGCGATCGCAGCTTACAGTCATCAGAACTATAATTTTGATGAACTAATTGATTTATTGGCTCTACCAACAAGCCCTAATCAGCATCCAATTTTTGATATAGTAGTTTGTTTAGAAAATATTCATCTTAAAAGCAATTTAAACCAACTCAATAATGACATAACAATTTCTTTTAAGGTTAACGGTGAAAATATTAGTGCAGACATAGATTATAAGGAACATCTGTTTGAAGATGAAAATATAAAATTCATGAGTAGATATTATACCAATATTCTTGAAAATGTTATAAATAATATTCATACTCAAACTTCTGATGTTGTTCTATTGAAAAAATTTGAGCGATACCAGTTATTAACAGAATTTAATAACAACATTAAACAATATCCAGTTGAAAAGACGATAAATCAACTATTTGAAAAGCAAGTATCTCAAACTCCAAACAATATAGCTGTCATTCATCAACAAAATAAACTAACGTACCAAGAACTAAATTGTCAAGCTAATCAACTAGCTGAATTATTACGGAAATTAGGAGTCTGCAAAGGAGAGTTTGTAGGCATTTTTAAAGACCGCGACATCAATTTTCTTGTTGCTATTCTTGCTATATATAAGGCAGGTGGAGCATACGTACCCATTGATAGTACCTATCCACCAAATCGAATTAAATATATGCTATCTAATAGCGAAGTTAAATTGCTATTAACAGATTTTTCCCTATTTAATCTTCTACCGGGACTGGTAGAAGGCTGTTCAGAATTATCATCTATTATTTGTTTAGATAGCATTGTTAATCAAGATATACCGCTTGCTAAACAAATAGGATTAAAAATATATGATAAACTTGATTTTAAGCAACTATCTAATGATAATGTAGAAGTTATAAATGATGCTGTTGACCCAGCTTATATGCTTTATACTTCCGGGTCTACAGGATTACCAAAGGGGGCAATTGTCAGGCATGATGGTGCAATCAATCATATTTATGCCCAATTTGATGAGTTGGAGTTAACACAGGAGTTTTGTTTTCTCCAAAGCGCTCCGTCTTCTACAGATATTTCTGTATGGCAATTTTTAGCACCACTTTTAATCGGTGGTAAGACAGTAATAGTAGATATAGAAACCGTTGCTATTCCTGATAAACTATTTCAAGCACTCAAATCACAAAAAATTACAGTTGTTGAATTAGTACCAGCATTATTTGGAGGCTTGCTTGAATATACTTCCCAACTACCAATTCATGAAAGAGAATTACCATGTTTAAAATGGATGATGGTTGTGGGGGAACCAGTATCAGTAAGTTGGGTAAATAAATGGCTTGAGATATATCCCGAAATCAAAATTGTTAACGCTTATGGCCCTACTGAAGCTGCTGATGATATTACTCAGTTTATCGTTGACAAGCCTTTACCAGAAAATCAGCGAACAGTTCCAATTGGGAAACCATTAGCCAACTTAAATCTCTACATCTTGGATAGAGAAATGCAACTATTACCTATTGGTGCTCCTGGAGAGATTTGTGTATCGGGAATTGGTGTAGGTGATGGGTACTGGAAAAATGAAGAAAAAACTAATTTAAGCTTTGTTCCCAATCCGTTTACAGATGTTAGCCAGAAATTACCAGAAAATCGCAGAGATTTAATCTATAAAACTGGAGATTTAGGAAGGTGGCTTCCTGATGGAAATATACAATTTCTCGGACGTATTGACCATCAAGTAAAGATTCGTGGTTTTCGCGTTGAACTGGGGGAAATTGAGACATTTTTGGGTCAGCATCCGAATGTACGTGAAAATGTAGTCGTGGTTCAGCAAGACGAACCAGGTAACTTGCAATTGGTTGCCTATGTGGTTGCTAAGACAGAAGCAGTTCCTAGTATTAGTGAATTGCGTAGCTTCTTAAAAGAAAAATTACCTGACCACATGTTACCTTCTGCTTTTGTAATGCTAGAAAATCTACCGCTAGCACCTAGTGGTAAGGTAGACCGTAAAGCTTTACCCAAACCAGATAATCTTCGTCCGCAATTAGAAACAGTTTACGTATTGCCGCGAAATGAAATGGAACACGCAATTGCTGATATTTGGCAAAAAATACTTAAGGTGGAAAAAGTCGGTATTCAAGATAACTTTTTTGAACTTGGTGGTCATTCACTAAATGTGCTTCAAGTTTACAGTAAAGTACGAGAACTTTTTAAAGCTGACTTGGTAATAACTGACCTGTTTAAATATCCAACAATTAGCTCCATTTCTCGATATTTAAGTCAAGAAGAAAATGATGAAAGCTTTACCAATCAAAGTAATGAATTAAATGAACAGTTAGAAGCTGGTAAAGCCAGATTAAAACAACGCTTTTTACAGAAAAAACAACAGAATGTTTAATAGTAACTAATAAATAACTAATATTAATCATGGAGAACTCAGAAACATCAAGTAATAGAAATGGTCTGGAAATAGCTATTATTGGGATGAGTGGCTGTTTTCCAGAGGCTCAAAATATTCAGCAGTTTTGGCAAAATCTTCGAGACGGAGTAGAGTCAATACATAGATTTAATGACCAAGAATTAAAAGATTTAGGTGTAGATGCGGCTTTATTGAACGACATCAATTATGTGAAAGCGGAAGGTGTAGTCGAAGGTATAGATTTGTTTGATGCTTCATTCTTTGACATCAGCCCTAGAGAAGCTGAAGTCATCGACCCTTCACTCCGTTTTTTCTTGGAATATTCATGGAAAGCACTTGAGGATGCTGGTTATAGTTCAGATATCTATACAAAACCAATTGGGGTTTACGCTGGTACAAGTTTTGGCAGTTATCTACTTAATATTTATTCTAATTACGAGCTTATATCCTCTGTAGGTGATAAACAGATAGAAAAAGGAACTTCTCCAGATTATGTTACTACACTTGCTTCTTATAAATTAAATTTGCAGGGGCCAAGTTTTGCGGTGCAAACTACTTGCTCAAGCTCATTGGTTGCTGTACATTTAGCCTGCCAAAGTCTGCTCAGTGGTGAGTGTGATATTGCTTTAGCAGGGGGAGTTTCAATATCTACAGCAAATGGTTATTTATATCAAGATGGAGGTATTGAATCTCCTGATGGACATTGCCGTGCTTTTGATGCAAAGGCTGCGGGAACAGTAAAAGGAAGAGGTTTGGGTCTTGTAGTTTTAAAGCGTTTAGAAGAAGCGATCGCAGATGGCGATTGCATCCATGCTATTATCAAAGGCTCTGCGATTAATAACGATGGGTCAAATAAAGTTAGCTACACAGCACCCAGCGTAGATGGCCAAGCTAAGGTAATAAGAGCAGCCCAGGTTATGGCTGAGGTGGAACCCGATACCATTAGCTACATTGAAGCACATGGAACCGGAACTTCTTTAGGAGACCCTGTTGAAATCGCTGCTTTAACACAAGCTTTCCGTACTAAAACTCAAAACAAGGGATTTTGTGGCATTGGTTCTGTGAAAACCAATATTGGACATTTAGATTCAACTGCTGGAGTAGCAGGTTTGATTAAAACTGTATTAGCTCTAAAACACAAACAAATTCCCCCCAGTTTGAACTTTGAAGAACCATCACCCCAAATTGATTTCACCAATAGTCCCTTCTATGTAAACAATAAATTATCTGAGTGGAAAACTAACGGCACTCCTCGTCGTGCGGGTGTTAGTTCCTTTGGTTTTGGCGGGACAAATGCCCATGTAATTTTAGAAGAAGCTCCCATAATTAAATCATCTAGTCGTTCTCGGACTTGGCAACTATTATTACTTTCAACTAAGACGAATACAGCACTAGAAACTGCTACAGAAAATCTGGTTAATTATCTACAAAATAACTCAAATATAAACCTTGCGGATGTTGCTCATACCTTGCAATTAGGGCGGTGGAATTTGAACCATCGCCGAATGGTAGTTTGCCAAAACCAAGAAGATGCAATCAATGCATTGCAAGATCCTCAAAGAGCTTTCACCCATTACCAAGAACCTTGTAATCGTCCGGTTGTATTTATGTTTTCCGGACAAGGTTCGCAATATGTAAATATGGGTCGAGAATTATACGAGAGTGAAACCGTATTTAGACAGCAAATTGATTACTGCTGCGAACTCCTCAAACCTCACTTGGAATTAGACTTGCGTACAGTTCTTTATCCCAGTGCGGAAAAAGCTCAAGAAGCAACACAAAAGTTGCAGCAAACAGCAATTACTCAACCTGCGTTGTTTGTGATTGAATATGCTATGGCCAAGTTGTGGATGGCATGGGGTGTGCACCCTGAGATGATGATTGGTCACAGTATAGGGGAATATGTAGCTGCAACGATCGCTGGAGTTTTCTCTTTGGAAGATGCCCTAGCCATAGTTGCAATGCGAGGAAAACTAATGCAGCAGTTGCCTGGTGGTGCTATGCTCTCTATTCAGCTTCCAGAACAGGAAGTACAACAACTGCTAGAAAAGGAAATCTCTCTAGCTGCGAGTAATTCACCTTCTTCTTGTGTGGTGTCTGGGGCGACAGAAGCAATAGAGAAATTACAACAGAAGCTACAAGAAATAGGTGTAAATTTTAGATGTTTGCATACTTCCCACGCCTTTCATTCTCATAAGATGGAACCCATCATTGAGACTTTCATCCAGTCATTACAAAATTTAAAACTTAATTCCCCAAAAATTCCGTTTATTTCTAATGTTAGTGGAACTTGGATTACCGCAGAAGTAACAGATCCTAACTATTGGGCTAGACATTTAAGACAACCAGTACGCTTCAGTTTAGGAATCGCAGAATTGCTTAAACAATCAGAGCCAATACTGTTGGAAGTTGGGCCGGGACGGACGTTAACTAGTTTGGCGAAACAACATCAAACAGATAAACTGATAGCACTAACCTCTATACGGCATCCTCAAGAGCAACAATCAGATGTAGAATTTTTACTTAACACTTTGGGTAGGCTTTGGTTAGTAGGAATTCAAATTGATTGGTCAGGTTTTTATGTAAATGAAAAGCGTCATCGTATACCCTTACCTACTTATCCTTTTGAACACCAGCGTTACTGGATTGAGGTAAATCGAAATGCAACTTTGGCAATGATGTCGCCAAAAACGTCAGATAAAAAGCCAGATATTGCTGACTGGTTCTACATTCCTCGCTGGAAAGAATCGACACCAATTGAGTTTTTGCAACCGCAAAGTCTGGTAGAACAAAAGTCATGTTGGTTAGTGTTTATCGATAATTATGGAGTGGGAGTAGAAATTGCTGAACGACTTAAACAACAAAGTCAGGATGTGATTTTTGTTAGGGTTGCAGATAAATTTTCTAAGCTTGATGAGTGTATATACACAATCAATCCTCAACAAAAGGATGATTACGATACTTTACTAGAAGTATTAAAAGAACAGAATTTGATTCCACAAGCGATCGCACATTTTTGGAGCATTACTCCTAACGATATTTTACCTAGTCAAGAGCTAGAGCCACAAGTACAATATCAGTTTTTTGAAGATTGCCAAAATCTTGGTTTTGATAGTCTGCTATTTCTGACACAAGCCTTGGCAAAACAAAATATAATTGAGCCAATAAAGTTAATGGTTATCACCAGTAATCTACATGATATAACTGGTAGCGAAGATTTATGCCCTGAGAAGGCAACTATATTAGGGCCATGCAATGTAATTCCACAAGAGTATCACAATATAACTTGCTGTTGCTTTGATATTGTACTGCCAAAATCTGGAATTAAGCCATCACAAACACTGATAGAGTTACTGCTTACAGAATTTACAGCCCCAATAACTGAGAACTTAATTGCTTATCGTGGCAATCATCGCTGGATTAAAACTTATGAAGCTGTACATTTAGATGAAGGTATTATCAGCAAAACCAAGTTGAGAAAAGGGGGTGTTTACCTAATCACTGGTGGGCTTGGTCGCATTGGTTTAGCAATGTCAGAATACTTAGCAAAAACAATGCAGGCTAAGTTAGTTTTAATCGGTAGAAAAGGCATACCTGAAAGACATCAATGGTCTGAATGGCTACTAAATCATGATGAATCTAATGAAGTTAGCCAGAAGCTAAAAAAGGTAATGAGGCTTGAAGAATTAGGTGCTGAAGTTCGTGCGATCGCTGCTGATGTAGCCAATGAACAACAAATGCAACAAGCTATAGCGTTAGCTAATGAAAGTTTTGGTAAAATTAATGGTGTGATCCACGCAGCCGGAATTAATGACGATGCGTATTACACTATCGAAGAAAGTTCTAAAACTCAAAGTCAATTACAATTTCATCCTAAAGTTTATGGACTATTTATTTTAGAAAAAGTTTTGCAATCTCAAAAGTTAGATTTTTGTTTATTCACATCTTCCTCATCATCTGTTTTAGGAGGTTTAGGGTTAACTTCATATTCTGCCGCCAACATTTTTATGGATGCTTACGCTCAGAAGCAAAACCAGATAAATTTGTTTCCTTGTATTAGTGTGAACTGGGATACTTGGCAATCTCAAGAAGACGATATACAGGATTTAACTGTGGGATTAGCGTTAGAAAAATTACGCATGACATGGGAAGAAGGTATAGATGTCTTTAACCGTGTATTATCTCTAACTAAAACTCCTCAAATTGTTGTTTCTGCGGGAGAATTACAACCGAGAATTGAGCAATGGATAAAACGAAACTTTTTACAAAACAAGGAATCATCAAATAATCCAAATACTTTATCGCTCTATTCCAGAGCAAACTTACAAAGTGAGTATGTCCCAGCTAGCAACAATGTAGAGCAAATAGTTGCTACAACTTGGCAAAAAGTTTTAGGAATTGAAAAAATTGGTATTTATGATAACTTTTTTGATTTGGGAGGTAGTTCTCTCATCGGTGTTGAGATTATCTCCCAGCTACAAAAAGAATTAAATGCTCATATTCCGATAATCAGCATTTATGAAAGACCAACTATCAGTTCACTTGCTGAGTTGTTAAGTAGCGATGAGCAAGCTTATTTGCAAAAAGATTCTTACCGAACTCAAACAAGGTCTGCTTCAATTAAACGTCGCAAACAAGCCAGACAAAATCATCGAAGGGCATCAATAATGGAAGATAATTAGTATTTTTAAACCTAGTTAAGGGTTTGTTGAGAAAATAAGGACTAAAGTCCTTACTACAAACTTGTTTACAAGCTAGTATTTTTGGTGTTAGTTAGTAGCAAGGCAATTAATAACCAAGATATATTCTGGAGTATAAAATGGCATTGAGTCAGCAGAGACAAGAAAAAACTCAGCAAAATTTCTTTCTTGAGAATGAGCTAACACTACAGTATGCAGTCGCTGAGGAAGTAATGCAGTTATTTGCACCATCTAAAAGTTTAATATCTATAGAAGCTAAGATGGGTGTTCAAACTGACACTTTAGTTGATGATTTCTTAAGTGCAATTAACACTAATTCGGATATTGATTTTAATGCATTAGTAGAAACGTTTTCTGATAGTCAAGTTCCTATTAATCCTGCTAATTTTGATAACTACCTTGATTATTTAGCAAATAATGTTATTAATCATTCAATACATACATCTTCACCACGATTTATAGGTCACATGACCTCTGCACTTCCCTGTTTTGTGCGACCGATCGCAAAATTGATGACAGCAATGAACCAAAATGTTGTCAAAATAGAAACAGCCAAAGCTTTTAGCCCTTATGAACGTCAGGCTTTGGCAATGATGCATAGATTGATTTATAACTTTTCTGATGAATTTTATACCGAACATATCCAAAATAGCCAAAGCACTTTAGGTATATTGGTTTCTGGTGGTACGGCCGCAAACATCATCGCCCTATGGTGCGCCCGTAATAAGTCTTTGGGTGCAAAAAATAGTTTTGCAGGTGTAGAAAAGGAAGGTTTAGCAGCAGCTTTAGATTACTACGGTTATCAAGGAGCCGTGATTATTGGCTCTGAATTGATGCATTATTCCTTTGATAAAGCCGCAGATTTATTAGGTATAGGTACAGATGGGTTGATAAAAATTCCTACTAATGGTAATAATCAAATAGACTTACCAGCTTTACATCAGGCTGTTGCCGATTGTCAGTCAAAAAATTTGCATATTATTGCGATCGTGGGCGTTGCTGGTACTACAGATTCCGGTAACATAGATTCACTTTTAGACATTGCAGATATTGCCCAAGCGGCAAATGTTCATTTTCATGTAGATGCAGCTTGGGGTGGCCCACTCATATTTTCTGAACAACATCGAGATAAACTTGTTGGTATTGAACGCGCTGATTCAGTCACAATTGATGGACATAAACAGCTGTATTTACCTATGGGTATTGGTATGGTATTTATGCGCGAACCATACTTAGCTTCATCGATTGAAAAAAATGCTAGCTACACTATGCGTAAGGGTTCATTCGATTTGGGAAAACGCGCTTTAGAAGGTTCTCGAGCTGGTATGGCATTATTTTTACATGCTGGGCTACACCTGATAGGACTTAAAGGTTATGAATTTTTAATTGATACAGGTATTGAGAAGACACAATATATGGCTGCTCAGATTACTACTATGCCTGAATTTGAGTTACTATCCCAACCGGATATAAATCTTCTTCTTTACCGTTATATCCCAGAATCTTTCAGAGAGCTTGCAGTTAAAAAGCAATTAACAGAAACTGATAATCAACAAATTAATAGATTTAATGAGCGCCTACAAAAAAGTCAACGTCAAGCTGGTCGTACTTTTATCTCGCGGACAACAAAAACAATTAGCTGTTTAGAAAAAGAAATTTCTGTTACTGCACTGCGTGCGGTAATCGCCAATCCACTCACAACTAAAGATGATATTGATGCAGTACTAAACGATCAAATTCAGATTGCTTTAGATTTATTAATATCAGATTCCTTAGAAGCGACTCCGAGCCTAGCATAGTTGCTGTAAATCAATTTAATTAGGTATTTTCACAATGAATAATTCTCAGGAATTTAATAACTTTGATGATAACGATGAGATAGCCATCATTGGTATAAATGGACGCTTTCCAGGCGCAAACAATGTTGATAAATTTTGGGAAAATTTGCGAGATGGAGTGGAGTCAATTTCTCATTTTACAGATGAAGAACTGCTAGCTTCGGGTATCGAGCCAACTTTGCTCAATGACCCAAATTATGTTAAAGCCAGCAGCATAGTGGAAGGTATCGAGTTATTTGATGCTGCATTTTTTGGATATACTCCTAGAGAGGCTGAAATCACAGATCCACAACATCGGATATTTTTAGAATCTGCCTGGGAAGCTTTAGAATCTGCGGGTTATGATTCTGAATCATATCAAGGTAAAATTGGGGTTTATGCTGGTGTAACTAATAGTAACTATTTATTTACAAATTTATATTCAAACCAAGACTTAATGGAGTCGGTAGATGCTTTAAATATTTTTATTGGTAATGAAAAAGATAACTTAAGCACGCAAACTTCTTACAAGTTAAATCTTACTGGCCCAAGTATAAATGTTCAAAATAATTGCTCTACATCATTAATAGCTGTACATTTAGCTTGTCAAAGTTTGCTATATGGAGAAAGTGATATAGCTTTAGCTGGTGGTGTTTCCATAGCCAAGCTACCCCAAAAATCTGGTTATCAATATCAAGAGGGGGTTCTTTGTTCGCCTGACGGGCACTGTCGGACTTTTGATGCCAACGCGAAAGGAACAATATTTGGCGATGGTTTAGGAATTGTTGTGTTGAAACGGTTGGCTGATGCTGTTGCTGATGGAGACTTTATTCATGCTGTAATTAAAGGTTCAGCTATCAATAATGACGGTTCTTTAAAAGTTGGTTATACAGCTCCTAGTGTTAATGGTCAAAGAGAAGTAATTCTAGAAGCACTTGCTTTAGCTGATGTAGAACCCGATAGTATTTCTTATATTGAAGCTCACGGAACTGCAACTCCCTTGGGAGATCCGATTGAAATCAAGGCTCTTACACAAGCTTTTCGTGCTAGCACAAATAAAAAAAGCTTCTGCGCTATTGGTTCAGTAAAAAGCAATATTGGACATCTGGATACAGCAGCCGGTGTAACAGGTTTAATTAAAACAGTCCTCGCATTAAAACATAAACAAATACCCCCTAGTTTACACTTTGAAAAACCCAACCCGGAAATAGACTTTGCCAATAGTCCCTTCTACGTCAACACCAAATTATCAGCGTGGAAAACTAACAACTTACCTCGCAGAGCAGGTGTTAGTTCTTTTGGGGTTGGCGGGACTAATGCCCATGTAATCTTAGAAGAAGCTCCAGTAATTGAAACATCCAATGCTTCTCGCCCTTGGCAATTACTATTACTCTCAGCAAAAACTAGCACAGCCTTAGAAAGTGCAACTACAAATTTAGCTACTTACCTCCAGCAACATCCCAATATCAACCTGCCTGATGTTGCTTACACTCTACAAGTAGGGCGTCGAGCTTTTGACCATCGGCGGCTGGTAGTTTGCCAAGACGTGAATGAGGCAGTCAAATTACTTAAAAATGAAGACTCAGAACGTGTTTTTAGCTACCACTGGAAACCAAGTCATTGCCCTGTCATTTTCATGTTTTCAGGACAAGGGTCACAATATGCAAACATGGGTCGGGAACTATATAAAGTTGAACCAATATATCGCAGACATATAGATACTTGCGTCAAAATTTTGCAACCTCACCTTGGTCTTGATATCCGTGGTTTCCTGTTTCCATCAGAAGAAATTGAAGCGGCTAACCAACAACCACAACAAATCGCTCTGACTCAACCAGCGTTATTTGTGATTGAGTATGCTCTGGCTAAGTTATTGATGTCATGGGGAGTGCGCCCAGAGGCAATGATTGGCGATGGTATCGGGGAATATGTCGCAGCTGCGATCGCAGGTGTGTTTTCCCTTGAAGATGCCGTATTCATCGTAGCAAATAAGGGACAACTGCGATCGCTCAAAAAAGTTCAACTCAATCCACCAGGTATTCGCTTTATTTCCAATCAGACCGGTAGTTGGATTACAGATGCACAAGCCACAAATCCTAACTATTGGAGCCAAAATTTACAACAAACTGTGAAGTTTTCTGATAGTATTTCTCAATTGTTAGAGCAGTTTGAAGGCGTTTTTCTGGAGGTGGGGCCGGGACAAAATTTAAGTACGTTAACCAAACAACATTTAGATGTCAATGCTAAACAATATGTACTGACTTCCTTACCCCATCTTCAAGAACAACAATCGGATGTGAGCTTTTTGTTGCAGACATTAGGGCAGTTATGGCTTTTTGGTGTTGATATAGATTGGTTAGGTTTTTATACCGAAGAACAGCGTCATCGTCTACCTTTACCTACCTATCCCTTTGAACGACAAAGATACTGGATTGAGGCGAAAAAGCAGGAGAAAGATGATGCTCATATAGTATCACTAACTAAAAAACCTGATATAGCCGACTGGTTTTATATTCCTTTTTGGAAGCCTTCTTTACCTCCAGTCGAACATGATAGCCAAGAATTATTAACTGAAAAATCTTGCACTTTGGTATTTATTGATGAGTGCGGCTTGGGTATTAAGTTGGTAAAACAACTAAAAAAACAAAACCAGAATGTAATTACTGTAAAAATTGCTGACAAATTTACCAAAATAGGCGAGTCTGAATATACTATCAATCCAGAAAGTTATCAAAATTACGATGTTTTATTCCAAGAATTGCTCAGACAAAAAAAGTTGCCAAAAACGATAATTCATCTATGGAATGTTACAAAGATCAGTGACCATGAATTAGAAATTGCAGAACTAGAACAAGCCCAAATCAAGGGATTTTATAGTTTATTATTTATTGCCCAAGCTTTGGGAAGACGAGAAACTAGTGATAATTTTAAAATCATAGTTATTTCTAACAACCTACAGCCAGTGACGGGAACTGAAGCGCTTTGTCCAGAGAAAGCTACTTTAATTGGCCCAATTAAAGTTATTACTCAAGAATATGCAAATATTAACTGTCGTAATATTGATGTTATCCTTCCTGCTAACGGCAGTTTGCAAGAAGAGAAACTTATAGAAAAATTACTGGCCGAACTGACGCTTGATAATTCGGAACAATTAATTGCTTATCGAGGTTTGAATCGTTGGGTGCAGAGTTTTGAGCCAGTACGTTTTGATAAAACTAAAATTAAAAAGCCTCGACTGCAAGAAAGAGGAGTGTATTTAATTACGGGTGGACTCGGAGGTATCGGACTTGTTTTGGCAGAATACTTAGCTCGAACTGTACAAGCAAAACTACTGTTAATAGGACGTTCTGCTTTACCTAAAAAAGCTGAGTGGTCTCAATGGCTGTCTACTCACGATGAGACTGATAGTACTAGCTGTAAGATTCGCAAAGTTCAAGAACTTGAAGACTTGGGTGCAGAAGTTTTAGCGATCGCAGCTGATGTCAGTAATATAGAACAAATGCAAAGTGCGATCGCTCAAGCTCAACAAAAATTTGGTCAACTAAATGGTGTGATCCACGCTGCTGGAGTTCCTGGAGGCGGTGTAATACAACGAAAAACTCCAGAAGAAGCAGAAAGTATTCTGACTCCGAAGGTAAAGGGGACAATAGTTATTGATACAATTGTCAAAGATATTGAGTTAGATTTCTTTATTTTAGTATCCTCAAATAGCTCAATTGTCGCGGAATTTGGACAGGTAGACTATTGTGCAGCCAATGCTTTTCTTGATGCTTTTGCTCATAGTAATGCTGCAAAACAGGGCAGATTTACCACCAGCATTAACTGGGATACTTGGCAAGAAGTTGGGATGGCAGTAAACACAAAATTACCGCAGCGACTCCAAGAATTGCGACTAGAAAATATTAAAATAGGTATATTACCTAATGAAGGTGTAGATGTGTTTATCCGTGTTTTGGAAAACACAATACCTCAAGTTGTCATATCTACCTCTAATTTATTGGATGTACTCCAACAGTACAATTCTAAAAACAAGACACCAAGCATAGAATTTTTAGAAACTGTCAATTCATCAAAATTAAAATATCCCCGTCCTGAACTAAATAATGATTATGTTGCTCCGCGAAATAAAAATGAGCAAAAACTAGTTGATATCTGGCAAGAAGTTATTGGAATTGAGAGGATAGGAATTTATGATAACTTCTTTGAACTAGGTGGTGATTCCCTCATAGGTATTCAAATTATTATGATCTTAAATAAAGCATTTGATTCCAATCTTTCTATTGCCAAGCTATATGAATGCCCAAATATAAGCTCTATGGCAAATATTTTTACTCCTGAAGAACCTCATGAAAATACTTTTGAGCAAAGGTTAAGTCGAGGACAAAGAAGAAGACAGATGAAAATGCAAATAAACTAAGTAAGTTGGCGCGAAAAAATTTAAATATGTTACAAAACGTAAATAAGCTTAAAACCCTTGTAAATGACAAAGGACAAATGACAAATGACAGCCTTAGCCAGTTAGCTTTAATTGCGCCGACTTACTTAAAACACAAATTTAATTTATCTGGTTAATCAAATTATGAATACCGAAATAGTACAAGAACTAACAGCACCAGATATAGCAATAGTAGGAATGTCTGGTCGTTTCCCTGGTGCCAAGAATATCGATGAGTTTTGGCATAATCTCAAAAATGAAGTTGAGTCTATTTCATTTTTCTCCAATGATGAGTTACCAGATTCAGATATTGAAAATGAATTTTTAAACGATCCCAATTATGTGAAAGCAGCACCGATATTAGCAGATATTGAACATTTTGATGCGAGATTCTTTGGTTACACTCCTAAAGAAGCTGAATTAATTGACCCTCAACATCGGCTTTTTATAGAATGTGCCTGGGAAGCTCTTGAAAATGCTGGATATGACCCAGAAACTTATGAGGGTTTAATCGGGGTTTATGCTGGTGTCAGCACAAACACTTACTTTTTTAATAATATATATAAAAACGTTAATCCTAGAGATATTTCCAATAACTATACTTTTAACAAAGATTTTTTGACCACAAATGTCTCATATAAATTAAATTTAAAGGGCCCAAGTGTAGGAATTCAAACTTACTGTTCTACTTCATTAGTTGCTTTACACTTAGCCTGCAAAAGTCTACTTGATGAAGAATGTGATATTGCTTTAGCTGGTGGAGTTACGATTATAGTTCCCCAAAAATCAGGTTATTTCTATGAGGAGGATGGAATTTTATCTCCTGATGGTCATTGTCGAGCCTTCGATGCTAAAGCACAGGGTACTGTTTTTGGCAGTGGACTTGGAATAGTCGTTTTAAAACGATTAAAAGATGCTATTGCAGATAAAGATTATATTCATGCAGTTATTAAAGGTTCAGCAATCAATAATGACGGTTCTTTGAAAGTTAGCTATACAGCACCTAGTGTAAATGGTCAGGCTGAAGTTATTGTAGAAGCTTTGGCAAATGCTGGAATAGATGCTGATGATATTTCTTATATAGAAACTCATGGAACTGGAACAGCTGCTGGAGATCCAGTGGAAATTGCTGCACTCACTAAGGCTTTTCGTGCTTTTACACAAAGAAATGGCTTCTGCGCTATCGGTTCAGTAAAACCAAATATTGGACATTTAGATATAGCCGCTGGAATAGCAAGTCTAATCAAAACTGTACAAGCATTAAAATCTAAAAAAATCCCTCCTAGCCTCAATTTTGAAGTTCCTAATCCGGAGATTGATTTTGTAAACAGTCCCTTCTACGTTAATACTAAACTTACCGAATGGAAAACTAACAATATTCCCCGAAGAGCAGGAATTAGTTCCTTGGGTTTTGGTGGGACTAATGCCCATGTAATTCTGGAAGAAGCCCCTGAAATTGAATATTTTGATCAGTCTAGACCTTGGCAATTGTTGTTAATCTCAGGCAAAACTAGCACAGCTTTAGAAACTGCAACTACCAATTTGGCTGCGTATTTAAAACAACATACAGATATAAATTTAGCTAATGTTGCTTATACTTTAAAAGTCGGTCGTAGAGCTTTTAACCATCGTCGAATATTAGTGTGCCAGAGTGTTCAAGATGCTGTAAGCGTTTTAGAAACACAGGAGTCGGAACGGATTTTTACTGTATGTCAAGAGCATAGAGAACAGCCAGTCATTTTCATGTTTTCAGGACAAGGCTCACAATATGCAAACATGAGTCGGGAACTATACGAAGTTGAACCGACATATCGCAGATACATAGATACTTGCGCCGAAATTTTGCAACCTCACCTCGGTTTTGATATCCGCCATCTACTCTTTCCAGAGCCAGAAGAAGTTGAAGATGCTAACCAAAAACTACAACAAACAGCCTTCACCCAACCAGCGTTATTTGTAATTGAGTACGCCCTGGCTCAGTTGTGGATGTCATGGGGAGTGCGCCCAGAAGCAATGATAGGTCATAGTATCGGGGAATATGTCGCAGCTGCGATCGCAAGTGTATTTTCTCTTGAAGATGTTTTAGCAATTGTGGCAAAAAGGGGACAACTGATGCAACAGTTACCTCCAGGGAGTATGCTGGCAATTCCACTACCAGAAAAAGAGGTGCGATCGCTGTTGGATGCACAGACGTTGTATAAGAACTCCTTAGAAATCGCAGCGATTAATACCCGAACTTCATGTGTAGTTTCTGGAACAAAAGAAGCGATCGCCACCCTACAAAACCAATTATCCTCTGAAGATGTTGAATGTCGTCTATTGCATACATCTCATGCATTCCATTCACAAATGATGTCACCAATATTAGAAGAGTTTGTGCAGTTGCTAAAAACAGTTCAACTGAATCCACCACGCATCAGCTTTATTTCTAATGTGACTGGTAGTTGGATTACAGATGCACAAGCCACAAATCCTAACTATTGGAGCCAACATTTAAGACAAACTGTGAAATTTTCCAATGGCATATCTCAACTGTTAGAGGAGTTTGCAGGTGTTTTTCTAGAAGTAGGGCCGGGACGAACTTTAAGCACGTTTGCTACACAGCATTTAGATATTAATGCTAAACAACGTGTACTGACTTCCTTACCTCATATTAAAAAGCAACAATCAGATGTGAGCTTTTTGTTGCAGACATTAGGTCGGTTGTGGCTTTTTGGTGTCGATATAGATTGGTCAGGATTTTATACTCACGAGCAGCGTCATCGTCTACCTTTACCTACCTATCCTTTTGAACGACAAAGATACTGGATTGATGCGAAATCTCCATCACCTTCTTTAAAGAATAAGCCAGCAACATTAGATAATAAGCAAGATATTACAGACTGGTTCTATGTTCCTTCATGGAAACGCTCTGTACTCACTCAATCAACCTCTTATAAACCAGAATCCACCAAAGAAAAATGGTTATTTTTTGTTGATGATTTTGGTGTAAGTGAAAAATTAATTAATAGATTAAAAATTAAAGTAGAAAATATAATTATAGTTAAGTATGGAG
>NZ_JAIVFV010000052.1 GCF_020829445.1 Nostoc sp. CHAB 5836 | reverse complement strand
GGGATGTCTGGTAGTACATCCAAGGCCACTAATCCCAATATCCAAGGATGTCCATCCTGAATTTGGGGTAGCTTAAACCTAAATTTCAAACGTCTGACTATATTTGACTATGAGATTTGGAACTATAGAGTTTGACTTATGCTGATACAAAAGATTGTCCAAGAATTGCAAAACATCCCTGAAGACAAACTAGCAGAAGTTTATGACCTAATTCACTACTTTCGAGTAGGTTTAAGTCAAGAACGTACACAACCCCGCACCCCTGGTTTATTGAAGGGAAAACTCGGCGATGCTTTCTTTGAGCCACTTCCAGAAGAAGAACTCCAGCAATGGGAATGAGCTACCTCATCGACACCCATATCCTGCTGTGGTGGCTCTTTGACGATCAAAAGTATCGGCAAACCCAGTTAGCTGACGCGAAATTGAATTTTTTCGCGCCCACTTACTTAGCAGAACTTTATGACTTAATTCACTACTTTCGACTAGGTTTGAGTCAAGAACGTACACAACCCCGCACCCCTGGTTTATTGAAAGGAAAACTCGGCGATGCTTTCTTTGAACCACTCCCAGAAGACGAACTCCAGCAATGGGAATGAGCTACCTCATCGACACTCATATCCTGTTCTCGTGGCTCTTTGACGATCCAAAACTCCACACTGACTGCCGAGACATCATTCGCAACCCAGATCAATGAAGTTGTTGTGCCATAACCGCCACCGACTGCCTTAGTACAACATTTCATTAATTCGTAGCGAATTCTCTTTGCGTTCCTACCCTACGGGAAGGCGAGGCGCCTATGCGCTTCCCTTTGCGCCCCTACCCTGCGGGAAGGCGAACGCGAGTGCGTCTCGTAGAGAAGCGCCTATGCGTTTAAATTTCAACCCTCAATTCGCCACGATTTTATGCTGCATCTGTACTTAGTATTTATCAAACAGAAATGACTCGCCCTCAAGATACGCATGAACGTGTTCTTTAACGATATACGGCACGGTTTCCGAAATCCACTTATGCTCTTGCGGATTATTTATATGAAAAGAAAGTACTTCAATCAGCGCCATGATAAAGAAACCTTCTGTAATTTGTAAGTAGTGTTCAGGTAGCTTACGGATAGTTTCATAGCCTTTAAGAAAGGAAGGTCTGATAGAGGGAAGTAAATATTGAAGCGAACTTGCAATATCGTAAAGATAGTATCCAAACCCACAGCGAGCGAAATCGATTGGACGGAATTCCTCGTTATGCAATAGATAGTTGCCTTCATGAAGATCAGCGTGAATCAGCCCCCAGATATTTTGTTTCTGACCCAGTGTTTCTATCATCTCTTGAATTTGGCAAGCCGCTACTTCGAGGGTCTTGTAATCTTCTGCTGAAATCAATTCTTGTAATGCTGCTGGATAAAGTGCCGAAAGTGCTGCTTGCAGCCGATTCTGATCATAGGCTGGGCGAACAAAGTTTTCTGGCAGTTGCCACTGACTACTATGCTGGTGCAATCGAGCTAGCAACAAACCGAGTTGGTAAGCCTGTTCTGGAGTTCGTTGTTCGTTGAGGTTGTTGCCATCAATCCAATGCAGCAGTGAGCAATAAAACACTTGTCCGGTCTCATCTGCTAAAACTTGAGTGACCCATCTATTTTGTAGATTTCTTACTGGTTCTTGCACAACAACCTCTGTGTCATGACGCAAAGCAGTAAGCCACAGAAGTTCTGACTCAATCACCTGTGGTCTTTGCCATACATCGCCTTGGAGCCTAAATATTGGTCGATGAATACGGAGAAGAAATTTTTCCGCTTGTGTTTTTATACAGAAGGTTGCGCTTTCACTATGACCTAAAAAATAACGCTCTCCTTGAGCCATACCATATTGGGCAAGGGCAGCTTTCGCTATGTAGTCATAGATGTTATCCTGCATTTTTCCATTGACAGACATTTTTGACAGCATTAAGATAATTTTTGTATAAATGAGGTTTAGACATTAAGTTATCAGGTTCAATCGGGGGCAATAACTTTGCGATCATTATGATGGTTGATCGACCAACGGTGGTCAATAGTTACAGAGGAAAACTCGCAAATTTCTTCTAGCCGCTTTTGTTGCACAGCAGCTTTACGAAGAGTAATAATTAGCTGATTTACCTGATGCCGTAAATCTGGATGATCATTTACTGCTAACATGGTTTGTCTTTCTAAGAGTTGAAGTATCAGTTCGTAGTGAATAGGTGAAGGTAGAGGAATTTGCTCCATGAAGTTATATTTTGATTTCAAGTTGGGATTTTGTATGAGTTAGAGTTTGTCTCTTGCCAAGGAATTGTTAAGTAGGTCGGCGCAATTAAAGTTAACTGGCTAAGGCTGTCATTTGTCATTCGTCATTTGTCATTTGTCATTTGTCATTTGTCATTTGTCATTTGTCATTTGTCATTTGTCATTTGTCATTCGTCATTTGTCATTTGTCATTTGTCATTCGTCATTTGTCATTTGTCATTCGTAAGGGTTTTAAGCTTATTTACGTTTTGTAACATACTTGAGTTTTTTCACACCAACGTACTTAGATAAGAAATAATTCGTTGCTTATGGATTGGATTTGATTAACAATGAAGATTTGGTAAAATATTGATCATACTTGACGGCAAAGTGCTAAATGTCTACGTATAGTGTGCCCGATTGATCGCCCAACTGTGGGATTTTCCAGAAAGAAGTTATATCATGTCCGCTTAATTACTTGTTAAACCCGGAGAACCCCACCCCCCTAAAGCTACGCTCGTCTCTAGGGGATTAAGGGGAGGAAAAGCATTGCGGTCTTCTCCCTTGTAGCAACTGGCGCGGCACAGAGAGATGAAGAAGACAGAGGATTGTTGTGTGAGATTTTTGGATGTTTTTTTATTTGGAAGTCCTTATTGTGTGCAGTTCCCCGGCGCTAAGGGGCGCAGGGGAGGTGTTTATTTCAGAAATTTCTCGGTAATATCCGGGCGATCGCAGCACCCGGATCTGGTTGTTTTACCAAAGATTCTCCAATCAGTACAGCAGATGCACCTGCTGTAAGCACCAAACTCACATCATCTGGGTTGTGTAGTCCTGACTCGCTGACAACAAGGATGTTTTTCTCTTGCAATTGGCTACCCCTTGCAGCCAAAAGTTGGCAAGTAGTTTGCAAGTCAACGGAAAAATCTTCCAAATTGCGATTATTGATGCCGACTAAAGAAACGCCATCTAAGGCTAACACACGGTCAAGTTCTGCCAAGCTATGGACTTCAATCAAAGCTGCCATTTTCAGGTTTTTAGCAATTTTGAGGAAGTATTGCAAATCTTGATCGCCCAGGATAGCCGCAATCAACAAAATAGCATCTGCACCCTGAACCCGTGCTAAGTACATCTGGTAAGGATAAATGATAAACTCTTTGCACAGTAGGGGCAAATCAACCGCAGCCCGAACCTTGGCTAAGTTGTCAAAACTACCTTGAAAGAACTTGGCATCAGTCAGCACGGAAAGACAACTAGCCTTGGCTTGCTGATAAGATATAGCGATCGCTACTGGGTCAAAATCTTCTCGTAAAACGCCTTTACTCGGTGAAGCTTTTTTGACTTCTGCAATCAACGCTGGCTTGGTCTTACCTTGGCGCAAAGCGGCGACAAAATCACGGGTTGGTGGCGCCAAAAGTGCTTGATGTTGCAATTCCCGTAAAGGCAGCCTTTCCCGCATTTGGTCAACTTCTACTTCTTTTTGCCAGACAATTTCCTCCAAAATGTTGTTTGGCGCTGAATCAGGCACGGCAGCTTGATAACGTAACATGGAAACAGCAATAGCTGGGTTAGGTGAACGACGGCGGATTTGCATAATTTGTCATTGGTCATTGGTCATTGGTCATTTGTCATTGGTCATTTGTCATTGGTCATTGGTCATTGGTCATTGGTCATTGGTCATTGGTCATTTGTCATTGGTCATTGGTCATTGGTCATTGGTCATTGGTCATTGGTCATTGGTCATTGGTCATTTGTCCTTGTTTATTGACAAAGGACAAATGACAGAGGACAAATGACTAAATAGCTCGTTTATAAGCTTCGTCCAGAACTTCCGAGAGTGTCGGATGGGCGTGAACTAGATGGGCGAGGCTTTGGACAGATTGACGGTTTGCGATCGCAGCTGAGGCTTCATGAATTAAGTCTGAGGCGTGCAGTCCGAAAATATGAACGCCTAAGACTTCTCCGGTGTCTTTGCGATATATCACTTTGGCAATACCGTCGCTTTCATTTTCTGCTAACGCTTTGGAATTGCCTTTAAAGTAACTTCGACTTGTGGCAATTTCAAACCCTTCGGTTTGTCCCAACTCCTTAGCTGCTGTTTCCGTTAAGCCTACATAACTGACCTCTGGATGGGTAAATGCTGCTGCGGGGATGCTGCGATAGTCTACTATTGTTTCCCTCCCAACGATGTTTTCTACCGCAATGATGCCTTGAGCAGAAGCCGCGTGTGCCAACATCATCTTCCCATTAGCATCGCCAATTGCCCACAAATGCGGCACGACTTCACCTCCTGATCGCACTGCCATGCGATCGTCAACTGGGATAAAATTCCGCCGATCAAGTTCCACACCCACAGACTCTAAACCCAGATTTTTGGTCGCCGGGATGCGTCCTGTAGCTACCAAGCAAGCATCTACTTCGATGACATCTACATCTTCTTTGGTTTTGAAATCTGCTAACTCAATTACTACAGGTGAACCTGGGATGACTTTTTTGGCGTATATCCCCACTTTGGTTTCAATATCGCGGGGAGTAATTAGCACTCGTTCGGCAAGTTTGGCAATGTCGCGGTCAAATCCTGGCATTAACTGATCTAGGGCTTCAATCATGGTGATTTCACAACCCAAAGCTGAGTAAATATCAGAAAATTCCAAGCCGATGTAACCACTGCCAATAATTGCTACCCAGTCTGGTAGTGATTCCAACTTCACACCTTGATCGCTGGTAAAGACGGTTTTGCCATCTACTTCAATCCCTGGAGGTACAAAAGGAATTGAACCAGGGGAAAGGATGATGTCTTTGGCTGTGATCGTTTTTTCACCACCATCTCCACTAACAGAGACTTTTTGTGCCCCAGCGATTTTTCCCCAACCCCTGATGATATCGACTCCTAGACGTTTGAGGCTGTTGGTTAAGTCGCCTTGAATTTTCGAGACGAGATTACCAGCATGATTGGCGATCGCTTGGCGATCGAATTCCACGCTACCAATTTGAATTCCCAAGGACTTGAGATGGTGGGCATTGCGTAACTCCCGCACACGTCCAGATGCCGCCAGCAGCGCTTTGGAAGGAATACAACCCCGATTAACACAGGTTCCTCCCATATCAGCAGCTTCAATAATCGCTGTTTTCAGACCGCAACTTACGGCGTGTAAGGCTGCGCCATGTCCGCCTACACCAGCGCCGATAATTACTAAATCGTAATCAAATCCTTGACTCACGTTAGTTTCCCCCTGTGGTTCGTCTATTTATTCTCAACTTTTTTTATCAAAAAAGTAAAGGTTCAAAACTTCCTCCGCAAGTGGCGCGAAAAATTTCAGATTTATCCAGAGGATTTACACAAGCGATCGCTAGATGTCTATTCGCCAAATTAGAATCTTTCTCTCAGTGTTCTCTGTACCTCTGCGGTTCGTTGGAGAAGAGGGCAAAGGAAGAAATAAAAAGTTGATTTACCAAGCAAAGTTGCCCTGATGGAGTACTAGTACAGGTCGGCGGAAATCAGCCACCCATTTTAAATGTCTAAAACCCTTACACAACAGTAATTATGAATTCCGAATTACGCGAAGCGGTACTAGTGGTTCAGGATTTTTCAAACATCCTCTAAATTGAAATTTCCCCAAAATATCAACTTTTGCGATAAAAGATCAAGTAAGATTCACATCTGAAGCAATCGCTGTATAATCCGATAGTTTTTGACAAAAAATATTCCACTACGATGATTGACAAATACTCCCAAAATTTTATAGTGTCCTGCTTACCGATGAGTATGCTTCTATTACTCAACAACATATTTTTTAGTCCACTGAAAGCTCAGGCTGTTGATACTACTCCATTAGCAAATACTAATTTTATCCTCTCACAACAAATCCCACGACCCCAGGATGTGCAACCATCCACACCTCAACAAATCCCACGACCCCAGGATGTGCAACCATCCACACCTTCCCCACTTCCGTCACCTGAAGTACCACAGCAACTCCCCCCACCATCGGAACTATTTCCACCCTCTACCCCAACTCCCACACTTGAAGAACCACTCCCTGGCAACTTTCCTCAAACTACTGTTGTTGAACGTTTTGAAGTTATTGGTAGCACAGTTTTCAGTGCCGAAGAGTTAGCCAAAGCTACTGCTGAATTTACCAAACGACCGATCTCGCTGAGTGAAGTGTATCAAGCGCGTTCTAGAATCACTGATTTATACGTCAAAAATGGTTACATTACTTCTGCTGCCTATATTCCGCCTCAAACAATCCAATCCGGTGTGATCAAAATTCAGGTGGTGGAAGGTAAGTTAGAAGATATCCGGGTAACTGGGACTCGGCGGTTGAATCGCAATTATATCCGCAGCCGACTAGCAATAGCGACATCACCGCCTCTGAATCGGCAGCGTCTACTAGAGGCACTGCAACTTTTGCAACTTAATCCTTTGATTCAAAACGTGACTGCTGAACTCTCAGCAGGATCGGCGACTGGTACGAGTCTTTTGGAAGTCAAGATCAGTGAAGCAAAAACCTTTAATAACCAAATAGTTCTTGATAATGGGCGATCGCCTAGTGTTGGCAGTTTCCGCCGCCGATTACAATTAAATGAAGCCAACTTACTTGGATTGGGAGATGGTCTGAGTTTAGGATACACTAACACTGATGCTAGCAACTCCTTTGATGCTAGTTACACATTGCCTCTTAATCCCCGCAACGGAACCCTTGCCTTCAACTATGGGACGACATCAAGCAATGTCATTGAACCTGCTTTCAAATCTTTAGATATCGAATCGGCATCTCGCTACTACGAATTGACATTCCATCAGCCCATAATCCAAACTCCCACACAAGAATTCGCTCTTGGGTTAACAGCTTCCCGACGCGAAAGTGATATCTCGTGGATACTACAGGGAGAAGGGATTCCCGCATCTCTACTTTCGCCCGGTGCTGATGACCAAGGACGCATCAGGGTATCTGCGTTGCGATTTTTTCAAGAATGGACTTCTCGTAACAGCCGTGAAGTCATCGCCCTACGCTCTCAATTCAGTTTCGGCATAGATGCGTTGAATCCCACGATTAATCAAGATCCTCCTGATAACCGTTTTTTTACTTGGCAAGGGCAAGCACAGTGGGTACGCCTTTTGGCTCCTGAAACCTTATTGTTATTACGTTTAAATACGCAACTAGCATCCAGAACACTTTTACCCATAGAGCAATTTGGCTTAGGTGGGCAGGATAGCGTTCGAGGCTACCGTCAAGATTACCTGCTGACAGATAATGCCACTTTTGTTTCTGCTGAAGTTCAAGTACCGATTCTCCGCTTACCTGAGATAGATAGCACCTTACAGGTCGTCCCCTTTGTGGATTTTGGTGTTGGCTGGAACAGTTCCGATGGAGAGAATCCTGACCCTAACACTCTAGCTGCCGTTGGTCTGGGGTTGCGTTGGTCACAAGGCGATCGCTTCACCGTTCGTCTTGACTGGGGCATTCCTTTAGTATCTGTTGACTCAAATAACAGAACATTACAAGAAAACGGTCTGTATTTTAGTTTACTGTATAACCCTTTTTAAAATTCAGGGGTTTATTCTCCTTCCCTTCTCTATGAGAGGCTGCGCAAAAAATTTTGAATGCGTGAATTTTGAATGCGTGAATTTTGAATTGTCAATCTGGGTATCCTAAGAAAGACAAGGTTGGATGGTAAGTAGGTTGGCGCAATTAAAGTTAACTGGCTAAGGCTGTCATTTGTCCTTTGTCATTGGTCATTAGTAAAGGTTTTAAGCTTATTTACGTTTCGTAACACACTTAATTTTTTTCGTACCAACGTACTTATAGACGAAGGGACAGAATTTATCACCTGTGACGACTCTCACCGCTAATTGCAAGCAATGTAGCGGCAGCAGCTAGAATTTGCTGATTCACGGGACTGGTATTCCAGTATCCTCCACAGCCAGCAACGACCCGTCCAGACCGTTGTTTTGAACAAGTACAAAAAGTATGTTCAACCTATTACGCACACAGTTTTACCTAGACCACGGATCAGATCTAGAACCCTTAACCGTGAATTCATCGGTTCATTAATTAGCAGTGCGAATTCCCGCTACTCTGCTATTGCAACTATCTCACAGAATGTTTACCAAACAAGTGAAAAAATTTTCCCAAAAGTACAACCTGAAAATATACATTTTTGTGAGTAATATTTTTGAGATTAAGACATCAAAATATGAGATTTGAGGAACAGCCATGCTAGGAAATGAGCGGGAAAAAATACGCCATCTATTGGTCATTCAAGACCTCCAAGGGCGGCGAACTATCCCCTTGCGAGAGACTACTTATTCTCTAGGGCGGCATCCTGCAAACACTATTGTTTTGGCTTCCCGGTCAGTATCAATGCAACACGCAATTTTATTGCGGGTAACTATTCCAGAGAATGACCAATACGCCTTCCAGATTATTGATGGCAACTATAAGGGAAAAGCAAGTACTAATGGGTTATTCGTGAATGGCAGTAAATGCTTTTCTCACAATCTTAGGAATGGAGATATCATCGCCTTTGGCAGTAACCAAGCTCAAGCTAAATATTATGCTATTTCCAACCTTTCGGAACAAGCATTTTCTGAATCTTGTGATGTTGAAGATATATCTGGTTTTCTATCAGAGCAAGCCAATCCTGCCAATCCTTTTCAAACTCTAGTTGTCGATCTCAGTGTGGAAGCAGCTAGTGAGTCTGCCCTAGCTCGCCTAGCATCCTTTCCTGAACTCATCCCCAATCCAATTATTGAGATGGATTTTCAGGGAACAGTTACTTATATCAATCCAGCCGCAGCTCTCAAGTTTCCCAAACTTCGGGAAGTTGGGACGCAACACCCGATCTTAACAGGACTGGTGAGTGGAGTTAAGAATCTAGAAAAAAATTCTTTTGTGCGAGAGGTGGAAGTCGGCGCAGAAGTTTTTGAACAATCCGTTCTCTACCTTCCTCAAAGTGATTTAATTAGAACTTTTATTATTAGGGATATTACAGAGCAAAAGCAAGCCACAGCCGAACTGCGCCAGCGCGATCGCTTACTACAGGCAGTTGCCGAAGCTGCCAATTATTTGCTAGGGGAAATGAATTATGGAACTGGTATTGAGCGAGCTCTAGCTGTATTAGGTGAAGCTGCTCAAGCAGATCGTGCCTATCTATTTGAGAACCATCCCCATCCTGCTACAGGGGAAATAGCCGTCAGCCTAAGGTTTGAATGGACGCACTCTTTTATTGAATCTACCCACCATCATTGGCAGAATCAGCCTTATGAAGCTTCTGGATTAGCCTGTTGGTACGATGTTCTCTCTAGGGGTCAGTCGATTAGCGGAATCACCCAAAAATTTCCTGTCGCCGAACAAGAATTCCTGATTCGAGATGGCATCCAATCCCTTCTCCTGGTACCTCTTTCCTTGGAAAATGAGTTCTGGGGGTGTCTTGGTTTGGCAGATTGTACCTTTGAGCGTCATTGGTCAAGGCACGAAGAATCTACCCTTTTGACCATGGCCGCCAGTATTATTAGTACGCGTCAGCGTCAGCAAGTAGAAGAAAAAATTCGCTATCAAGCTCTCCATGACGTGCTGACAGGGTTGCCCAATCGCTTACTATTTAACGAACTGCTCGACAAAACCCTGCCTAACGCCACGCGGAATGACGAAAGTTTAGCTGTGATCTTCCTCGATCTGGATCGCTTCAAGGTAATTAATGACACTTTGGGGCACACTTTGGGAGACCAATTGTTACAAAGCGTCGCCCAAAGATTAAAAGACTCACTCAGAGGCGGAGATACTGTAGCCCGTTGGGGAGGTGATGAATTCACTATCTTACTGCCGCGAATAAATGATATTGAAGAAGTAACCCTGGTGGCCCATAGAATCTTACAAGCCTTTGAGGATGCTTTCTATCTCCAAGGGCATGAACTTTATGTCACTGCCAGCCTCGGTATTGCCTTGCTTGATAACAACAGTCCTGATGCCGAAACACTAATCCAGAATGCAGATGCCGCTTTATACTACGCCAAGGATAAAGGGCGGAATAACTACCAATTCTACAGTGTTTCCCTAAGTTCTAAAAATCCTGAACTCCTGACTTTAGAAAAGAGCTTGCGTTATGCCCTAGAACGCCAAGAATTTACGCTGTACTACCAGCCTCGTGTGAACATTATTACACAAGAAATTACTGGTATGGAGGCTCTGTTGCGTTGGCAGCACCCAGAGATGGGGTTGGTCGCACCCAGTGTCTTCATTCCCCTCGCCGAAGAAAATGGATTAATTATCCCCATTGGCGAATGGGCGCTGCGGACAGCCTGTAGCCAAAATAAAGCATGGCAAGATGCCGGATTGCCACCCATGACGATCGCTGTTAATCTTTCTCTTAAGCAGTTCCGCCAACCTAAATTGCTAGAGATTATAGCCGAAGTTTTAGAAGAAACCGGGCTGGAGCCGCGCTTTTTAGAATTAGAAATTACCGAAACCACAGCCATTGAAGATTTAGATTTTACCAGAACGGTGTTAGAGGAGCTAAAGCAGATGGGTGTTTACATCTCCATTGATGACTTTGGTACGGGTCATTCCTCCCTCTCGCGCCTACAGCTTTTGCCACTAAATAATCTGAAAATAGATAAGTCTTTCATTCAAGATTTGACGCGGGATGTGAAAGTAGCTCATATTATCAAAGCTATAGTTAGCTTGGGGCAGAGCTTAGGATTGAAATTGACAGCCGAAGGGGTAGAGAATGAAAAGGAATTGGAGTTCTTGAAATCTATCAACTGTGAGGATGTACAGGGCTTTTTATTCTACCGACCGCTTTCTACAAAGGTTGCAACAGAAGTCCTGGAAAGTAAACGACCAATGGTATAAGTAGGTCGGCGCAATTAAAGTTAACTGGCTAAGGCTGTCATTTGTCATTGGTCATTTGTCATTAGTAAAGGTTTTAAGCTTATTTGCGTTTCGTAACATAATTGAATTTTTTCGCACCAACGTACTTACAACATTTCATTAATTCATAGCGAATTCTCTGCGTCCCTCTGGGCTTACCTCTGCGCCCCTACCCTGCGGGAAGGCGAGGCGCCTATGCGTTTAAATTTAAACCCTCAATTCGCCACGATTTTACGCAAAGCTGTACTAAGGCTGTCATTGACTAAGAGCTGCACAAGGAAAAACTGTTTGTAGCAGTCACGATAGAATAACATTCAGTGTACCTGCTGCCAACCTTTTTCGTTCTATGCTGCCAGTCATCTATTCCGACGAATTTTTAGATCACAAGACTGGAAAATACCATCCCGAAAAACCAGAACGCTTAAGGGCGATCGCCAGTGCCCTGAAAGCAGCTACATTTGCAGATCAAATTACCTGGCGATCGCCTACACCAGCATCAGAACAACCATCATTGATGTCTATGTTGGTTAAAGCCCATAGCCCAGCCTACATCAAAAAACTTTGGCAAATTGCTTCTAGTGGCGGCGGCCCTTTGGATGGAGATACGCCAGTTTCCTTGCGCAGTTATGATGTGGCATTGTTGGCAGTCAGTGCATGGTTGGATGGAGTTGAGGCTGTGTTGAAATCGGCCAATCCGGCTTTTGTATTAGCGCGTCCCCCAGGACACCATGCAGAAAGTGATGCGGGAATGGGCTTTTGCCTATTTTCTAATGCCGCGATCGCCGCTTTATTTGCCCTCGAACAACCCGGAATTAACCGCGTCGCCATCCTTGATTGGGATGTGCATCACGGTAATGGTACTCAGGCGATCGTTGAAACCCAAGCACGTATCGCCTACTGTTCCCTACATCAGTATCCATGCTATCCCGGTACTGGAAGATCGACTGAATGCGGCTTTCACAATAATGTATTAAATTTACCCGTACCCCCTGGTAGTGATATTGCAATATATCAGCCACTTTTTGAAAAACAGGTAGTACCGTTTTTAGCTAACTTTGAAGCGGATTTACTGATTGTCAGTGCTGGTTATGATGGCAATGCCGCAGATCCTTTGGCAAGTATTAATTTACAGCCAGAAGACTACGCTTTATTTACTGATTATTGTCTAGGGATAACTCGTAAAATTCTATTTGGCTTAGAAGGTGGTTACGACCTTGATACTCTTTCTCAATCAGTTGTAGCGACGATTAAACGCTGTTTACTTTAAGCTTAATGCCCATTTTGAGAAAGCTCATCGAATTTTCAGAAAGAAAATGTTGAAGTGGGGTTCTGAAAGAGCTAAAGTTTTGTTAAGATGCAATTGTTAGCAGTTTCTCACCGAAATTCACCGATCGGGGTGTGGAGAAATAAAAAGTACTAGCAGCACAAAGTTCAAAAGGTGAAGCCAATGACCACCTATATTTTTTTCGATGAAGCCCTACGGATGCTGACCAACGCCTATTTGATATCAGCAGTACTGTTAATAGCAGTTTCTGGCATAGGTTTGGCGGTAGTTGAAACAATAGAAAAGACAGGAGAACGCTAACTTTAGAGATGGCAATGTAGCTCTTGCGAAAAACCATTGGGTACAAGTGTTCGCTGTGAATAAATCCTGGGAACACTAACTATGAAAGTCTCATAGCGTTGCAGTCTTACCTGTAAATCTACCAAACACACAGGTAACCGTACGCTATTGGGACTATAACTAAGGAGCTACGACAATGGGTCTATTCGACGCTGTGTTGGGCACAGAAAACCAAACCCAAACAGCACTCAATCCACCAGAGGCTTTTGCTGTGATCATATTGACGGCCACAGCTTCAGACGGTTATCTTTCTGTTGAGCAAGCAAATTCTATCACTTTTGTGCTGTCCCGGATGAAACTTTTTAAAAGTTATTCCTATGAGATGATGAACGGGCTGTTTGACAAAATCTTGGGCATTCTCCAGGGCAATGGTTTTAATGCTTTATTTGATGCAGCAAAAGATTCTCTATCTCAAGACTTGCGGGAATCAGCCTTTGCCCTAGCCACCGATCTAATTTTAGCTGAAGGTATTATAGCTGAAGAAGAGAAAAACTTCTTAAATGATTTACACCAAGCTTTAGGGGTTTCTAGTGAGATAGCAATACAAATTGTGCAAGTAATGTTAATTAAAAACCGTGCATAGGGCGGTACAACATATACTTAATTAAACTATAGCTATCCGATTTGATTTTTGAATTACTCGTAGAGAGGGAACAGGGAAGAGGGAACAGGTTTACTAAGTTTTGTTCAAAAATCAAGTATAAGTCAGCCTCTTCCCTACCAGACGCTGGGCGAAGGGGGAAGTTAAAAGTCACGCATTCATTTGAGACTGTGACGGAAAGCCGTCTTTAATTATTAGACATCTGGTGAAAAAGAATGTAGGTAGAGACGTAGCAGTGCTACGTCTCTACAAGGGTTCTGGGTAACTCATATTTAATTTAACGTGAGTTCGACAAGTCTTGTTTGACCTCTCCCCCAGCCCCTCTCCGAGGCGGAGAGGGGAGTAAAAAGCTTAATTTTTGGTTACTCCTCCCTTTCCGTTTCCCAGAGGGAGGTTGGGAGGGAGAGGTTCATCGAACTCACGTTAATTTATAGAGATGTCTATTGTAGTGGAATTACAGTGTGCATTGGTGTCCATTTCAGCCATGTAATGACTGTGGTTAGCATAACAACTAATTACTTGATTTGGGGATGGGCATTTTGTCCATCCCAATAGACTAAGGTAGGTGTAGCTATAGTTTTAGTCTGGTAAGCATTTCTGATACCAACCCAGTTACTAGCAATTGGCATTCGCCAACCAGTTCCAAAGGCGCGATCAGTGATTTTCAAGCCTGGGGGTGCTTGTCGCCGTTTAAATTCGGCCCGCCCGACCATTTGGATTACTCGGTCTACAATTATTTGATCGTGACCGGCTGCGACAATTTGCACTGCTGATTGGTGGTTGTGAATCAGGCATTGCAAAATATCGTCCAAAATTTCGTAAGGTGGTAGAGAGTCTTGGTCAACTTGACCTGGTTTGAGTTCGGCGCTGGGTGCTTTAGTCAGGACGTTTTGCGGAATAATTTCACGTAGGCGTAGCCCGTCGTAGACATCGCGATTTAACCATCGACAAAGTGAATACACACGGGTTTTAGGAACATCTGCAATTACAGCTAACCCCCCATTCATATCTCCGTATAAAGTACAGTAACCGACAGCCATTTCTGACTTATTACCGGTAGATAAAAGCAGATAGCCAAATTTATTAGCGATCGCCATTAATAAATTACCGCGAATCCGAGATTGGATATTCTCCTCTGCCAGTCCAAACTCAGTACCTGCAAACAAATCACCTAAAGTTTGATCAAAGCCTTGCATTAATTCGCCAATTGGTAAAAGATTAGTGTTAATCCCCAAATTTTTGGCTAATGCCAAAGCATCGCTAATGGAATGGTCAGAACTATAAGGGGAAGGCATGAGAACACCGAGGACATTTTCTTTACCAAGTGCAGCCGTGGCGATCGCAGCTACTATTGCAGAGTCAATCCCGCCACTTAAACCCAACACTACTTTAGAAAAGTGACACTTGCGAGCGTAATCTCGGACTCCCAAAACCAAAGCTTGCCAAATTTCTTCATCTTCCGATTCATACGCAGGTGCTACAGAACCCAACTGCAAATCCCGTTGCCCCTCATCAAATTCAACTACCATTAAATCGGTGTCAAAACCAGGGGCACGACATATAACTTCACCTTGACGATTCAAAGCAAAACTACGTCCATCAAAAATTAAGTCATCATTTCCGCCAACCTGATTAGCATAAATAACCGCTTGTTGAAAACGTACTGCACTATGCCTGAGCATTGTTTCACGAAACTGCTGCTTGCCTACAGTGTAGGGAGAAGCAGACAAATTTACAATTAAATCTACACCCAAAATTGCTAAGTCAGCAATCGGATTTACTGTATAACTACGTTTGCCCCAAAATTCCTCATCATTCCATAAATCTTCGCAAACAGTTACACCAATATGAATATTATCTAGAGTGAAATAATTAGCTTCCAAGCCAGGTTCAAAATAGCGACGTTCATCAAATACATCGTAAGTAGGCAAAAGTCGCTTGTGAAAAACTTGCTTGACTTTCCCATTCTCTAACAAAGCTATACTGTTAAATAAGGTTTTACCACCACTAATATGTGCTTTGGTATTCGGTTCAACAGTTCCCACCAACACAGCTAAATTTGGTGGTAAATCTTCAGCCAAGTTTTGTAAAGTGATGCCCATCGCCTCCACAAAACTAGGATTTAGTAATAAATCTCGTGGTGGATAGCCACACAAAGAAAGTTCTGGTGTCAACAACAAACGCGCACCGTTAGATGCTGCCCGTTGTGCCGCCTCCAGGATCTTTTGGGCATTTAAAAGCAAATCACCGATAGTAGGATTAATTTGAGCGATCGCTATTTTCATATTATTTGTCATTGGTCATTTGTCATTGGTCATTTGTCATTGGGCATTGGTTATTAATTCTTGTCCCTCATCTCCCTCATCCCCCTCATCTCCCTCATCTCCCTCATCCCCCTCATCCCCCTCATCCCCCTCATCCCCCTCATCTCCCTCATCCCAATACGGTTCATTAAATAAACACCAAAGGTTTATCTTTTAAGGGAGCAAAAGCTTCCGCGTCAAACTTATACAAACTAGCTGGACGACCAGCACCCCGTGATACCTTAATTGCGGTATCGCATAAAAAACCTAATTTGAGTAGACGCGCCCGAAAATTAGAATAATCGGAAAAATTGTCACCTAAAACTGTGGCGTATAACTGATATAAATCATTCAAGGTGAACATTTCTGGCAAGACTTCAAAAGCTACCGGACTATACTCTAATTTATTTCGCAACCGCCTATGTCCATAAGCCAGAATTTGATTATGGTCAAAAGCTAATTGCGGGACTTGTTTTACTGGATACCAAGCTATGCCAGTCATGCGATCGGCAATCAATTCGGCTTCCTCAAATCGCACTAAGGCAAAGTAACTAACTGATAGATAGCGCACACCATAACTATCAGTTGCTTCCCGTGGATCGCGATTCGGCCCGCCAAATGTATACAGTTGTTCTAAATAGAGATTGTTGACCTTAATTTTCTCCGCCATAATGCGATAGGCGGCATCTTCTAAAGACTCTCCTGGACGTACCAAAGTACCGGGAAGACTCCAATGATTTAAAAATGGTTCTTGCTGCCGCATTATTAGTAGAACTAACAGCCGATTTTGTACAGTATCTACAGAAAAAATTACATTATCAACACCAACCTTGAAATCGGCCAAAGGTTGTTGGTTTAACGGAGTTGGTATCTTTTTTGGTGAACGTCCTGGCATTCGTACAAATGCTCTCTATTAATATAGGCAACTACAGGGGCTGTGAGGGCTTGGGGATCTCCATGTTCGCGGTACGCTGTTGAGGAAACATCTAGACCGGTCAGACTGGCGATCGCAATCTTCCCTCCCAGCTTTTGCACTACCTCTGAACTAGACTCATCTATTGCATATCCCGGCCGCGGCACGATCAGTAGTTGCACTTGCTGTAACAAATCTTCAATGCGATACCAACGTGGTAGCTGACTCAGTAAATCTGAACCAATAATCAAGGTTAATTCAGCATCCTCACCCCAAATAAGCTTGGCTTTTTCTACTGTTTCCAGTGTTCTGAAGCTACTCAATTCTTGTTCCAAAGCAATATTGTGCCGTGGTGCGTCTATATCCGTAATCAACAGCCACAACATTGCCGCCCGATGCTCTAAGGCTGTTTGATGAGACTTAAATGGATTATCTGCTGCCCAAACCGCTACCCAATCATAACGCTCAGATAACCAACTCAGAATTTTTTGATGACCAGCAGTTGGTGGATCGGCACTAGTACCAAACAAAGCAATTTTCATACTAATTCGTAATTCGTAATTAAGACACAGTAAAAAAGTACTTTTACCTCTGTGTTCTCTGTGCCTCTGCGGTTCGTTTCTTAGTCTCCTCCGTCAATACCCGTAACCCCTCAGAAATCTCTACCTGCACCGAGACAGGATCATCCAAACGCCGTGTTTGTTGTGGCAAACTGGCAACTGAGGCGGCGGTACGCTGACAAATTGTGGCCAACGACTCTAACGGCTGCACCCGTTCACCTTCTTGTACTACCAACTGCAACAAAGGTTCTTCTTCCACAGAACTTTCACCTAAAAGTCCCAACCTATCTGCTTTTACCTGACCTCCCGTAAAGGAGCGAAAAATCTGCTTGCACCCTGGATAAGTAACCTTACCACTCGACTGTTTCATCACTGGGATGCCATCAATGTCTACAAGTTTATAAACTCCATTTACAGGCGAACCTGTAACAAGTCGCGTTCCCAGTCCGTAACCATCAATCTGGGCCCCAGCAGCTTTTAATCTGGCAATTTCCCACTCATCCAAGTCGCCACTGACAAAAATCGGCACACCGGGAAGGAGCGATCGCACCTGTTTTGATAAGGTAACTAAATCTCCTGAGTCTAATCTGACTCCACTTAATTGCATTTCCCCGGAATTTACTTTTTGAGCCAAGCGTTGGGCAGCAGCAACGGGATCATAAGTATCAATCAGCAATGGCGCACCCGGAAAATATCGATGAAATGCACTAAAAGCTTGTTCTTCAGTGCCTTCTATTGCTGACAATGCCATCACCAAGGCGTGTGCCATCGTACCACTAGGCTTTTGTCCTAGTTGTAGTGCTGCTAACACATTGGAAGTGGAATCTAACCCACCACCCAACGCCGCCCGCGCCGCCCATAAAGACCCTTGGGGACTAAATGCTCGTCTTGTGCCAAATTCTAAAAGTGTTGCTTTCTCCCCCGCTACATCCCGCAACCTTGCTGCTTTTGTGGCAATCAAAGTCTGGTAATTAATCGTATTCAAAAGGTAAGTTTCCACTAGTTGGGCTTGCCAAAGGGGTGCTTCTACCCGCAACAATGGTTCATTGGCAAAGACGGCCGTACCTTCTGGTACTGCCCATACATCACCCGTAAACTTACCCTCAGCTAAAAGTGACCAAAAGCGATCGCTTGCGTGAGCAAAAATTCCCGTTGCCTGTAATGCCGCAATTTGCGCCGAACTAAAGCGGATTTTGGCTAAATATTCCAATGCCTGCCTTAGCCCCATTGCAATTAAATAACCGAAACCCTGTGGCAATCGCCTGACAGACAATTCAAAGCTTGCCCGTCGTTGTTCTATACCTTCGCCTGTGTAACAAGCTGCCATCGTTAACTGGTAAAGGTCGGTCAGTAAGCTGTAGTCATCCGCAGAGAGGTTTAGTTCCTGGTTCTGCTGGCTTTGCTGTTTATGTACATAACCCAAATCTGGCAAAGTTGTCATGCAAGAGCTTCCTTACAAGATGCTTCTACTTTATTATGGTAATATTTACCATAAATAATGTCAACTCCCGGCAAGTAGATTTTCTGACATTGCCGTATAACCGTAGATGTATCGGTAGATTAATCCTAACTTTATCAAAAAATTAATATTCTTTAATAGTAATAGTTAGTAATAACGTTAATTGGATAGGCAGCTAATGAAAGAAAGTAATATCCTGGGAAGGCTAGTTTGTTTAGCAATCTCTTTCCTAGACTGGGGTTGAAAAAATAGCTAAGTTACAATTATAATTAATGAGAAAAGTTTGGCTTTTTGACAAGCTAAAGTATTGCGAAGTTATCTGAATAAACATTGCATATATTCTCAATATGTTGAGAATATAAGCTAGCTAAGAATATTCAGTATTAAAGTATAGGTGTCACAATCAAAGCGACTCAAAAATAAGGAGTCAAATATTATGGCTATTTCCAAAATCATTGCGAACATAACCCAGTATATTTCTGAAGCTGCAATGCGGATTTTTGGGCCTAATGATGATGCTTACCCTGTTATTGGCGTACAACCCTTTACAGGTGAGCCTTATGATAAGCGTACAAATGCTTATGATTAGATGCTGAATATAAGAATGCTAATACGGTTCGGTTAACGTTTTAATATTTAGAAGATCCCCCCAGCCCCCAGCCCCCCTTAAAAAGCCTTGCTCCTAACTCCTTTTACCCCCTTTTTAAGGGGGTCGCCGTAGGCGGGGGGATCCTAACTGAACCCTATTGATCAGAATCCACCTTGAATCTTTTTCAAAGCCTCGCTTGATCACTGGAGTTTAGACTATAGCGGTTCTCTTTAAGCGTGAAGTATAATTTTGACCTCACTTCCATTCCTCTCTGGTAAAAGGAGAGAGACTTTGAATTGTTCCCCCTTCCCGCAACGGGTTGGGGGTTAGGTCTATTTGCATACCTGTACCTCACCAGATTGAAAATGGTTATAACGCAATAGGGTTCACAAAAGGGCTGAAACTCTTTTTTTTACGAACCACAGAGGCGCAGAGAACACAGAGAGAAGAGAGAAGGAGGAAATGCTTAACCCAAGTGTATTGGGCTATAACGGGGGGCGATCGCTAGCGCGGACTCACTTGACTGACTTAGATGTTACCAAAAATCCTCTTAGAGGTTGTTTGAAAAGTTTTTCACTGTGACTTTAGGCACTTTTGGATCCCCCCTAGCCCACGCCAGTCGCTCATGGGGGAAACCCCCATCGCCTTTGGCGTCTCCCCTTGGGAGAAGACCGCGCTGGCTCCCCGATAAGTTGGGGGGAACCGGAATCAAAGTCCCCCAATTTATCGGGGGATTTAGGGGGATCAAAAACGTTTTGTTACCGAGAAGAGGACTTTTAAAACATCCTCTTAGGATTATTAAAGATTTTTGTTTAATTAAATTTACAAATACAAAAGCAGGTAATTTATTTTCCTTGTTTCCATGCTGAATATGGAAATGCATTCATTGAGGCTACTGATTCAATTTATCACTGGATACAGAGCCTCAAACCTACCGCCACAAAGAACTATTTCTTAGAAATTATCCACACTGCATGAATAATCCCAGGAATGTAACCAAAAAGGGTCAAAATTATATTAATCCAAAAGTCTATACCAAAACCTACTTGTAAAAAAACTCCCAAAGGCGGCAGGAAAATCGCGCATAAAATCCGAACTAAATCCATTTAAACCTCCTATTAATCTCACAAATAACGGCTTGTTAGCGAAGTGATTCCCCCTGTTCAAGCACATTTCTACCTCTCAAAGATAACATTTTCTCTGTTAATCTAGGTCATTTCCAATTCGCAATTACCAATTCGCAATTCGCTTTTTCACTCCCCACGCATGAATGCGGGGCTTGAATATTGATACTACGTGTTTTGTTTTTTTCATAATTAAAATTAGGGGCTTTGACCCGAAGGATGAATCAATTATCAATTACGTCCGCAATTGCGAATTGTTCGGTCACGGTTAAGATCCAGGAAACCGCACTCCAAATCAGCCGCCGCTAATCTTGGCTTTGTAACCTAGCTTGATCAAAATATCGACAATTTTCTGCCTGTGTTCTCCCTGAATTTCGATTTCGTTATCTTTAACTGTCCCACCTGTGCCGCACTGGGTTTTCAACTGCTTCACCAAATCTGCCAAGGTTTCCGGTTTGGCTTGAAAACCGCTAATTACTGTGACGGTTTTGCCTTTGCGTCCTTTGCGCGAAGCTTGTACTTTCAGATTTTGTTGCTGGGGGGGTAGTTCTGGAATTGGTCTTTCTGTGGCGACGGAGTTGTCGTTGCCAAATTCGCGGTAGACAAAGCCTTTATCGGAAGATTTGGGATTGGAAGAAGACATAAAAATCAATGTTTAAGAAAAATTTCAAAGGCAGTGGAAACTTCTACGCAACCATCCTGCTGGGATATCAATCTATAGGCTAACATTACACCGATATTGGAAGGAATTGGGCATTGGGCATTCAGAAGAGACAAAGAAGAGACTTATTCAACAGTTATCAGTTATCAAGTATCCGCATTATCAGTTAATTTTTCCGTTGGGAGTTAGAGTTCCCCATATCTCTGGCATGGCGTGTTTAGTGTCGTGGTCAAATCTCCGACTGAAACTGTGATCACTGATAACTGTTCACTGTTCACTGATTTAATAATTCCCCAGATATGCTTCAGACTTTTCTATAATAATTAAATCCTTCCCGTCATCGAAAACAGCCCGTGACTACCACTCCCCTATCTCCAATTCCAACTGCTCAGGTTCCCGATACACTAGGTCGGTTTGGACGCTTTGGCGGTAAATATGTACCTGAAACGCTGATGCCTGCTCTTACTGAACTAGAAACAGCTTATCAGCAATACCGCAATGACCCTGGTTTTCAAGCAGAACTACAGCAGTTGTTACGGGACTATGTAGGACGTGCCACACCATTGTATTTCGCTGAACGCCTGACTGCTCATTATGCCCGACCCGATCGCACGGGGCCGCAAATTTACTTAAAGCGCGAGGATTTAAATCATACTGGCGCTCACAAAATTAATAATGCTCTCGGCCAGGTATTGTTAGCAAAACGCATGGGTAAGCAACGGATTATTGCCGAAACGGGTGCTGGACAACATGGAGTTGCTACAGCTACAGTTTGCGCTCGTTTTGGCCTGGAATGCGTAATTTACATGGGCGTTCATGACATGGAACGCCAATCTTTAAATGTGTTCAGAATGCGGCTGATGGGGGCAGAAGTGCGTCCAGTGGAGGCGGGAACTGGAACCCTGAAGGATGCCACTTCTGAAGCAATCCGCGATTGGGTAACAAATGTGGAAACAACTCACTACATTCTCGGTTCAGTAGCAGGCCCCCATCCTTACCCGATGATGGTACGTGATTTTCATGCAGTAATCGGCCAAGAAACTCGCGCCCAAGCAATGGAAAAGTGGGGTGTATTGCCTGACATTCTCTTGGCTTGCGTGGGTGGTGGTTCCAATGCTATGGGACTATTCTATGAGTTTATGAATGAGTCTTCTATTCGGTTCATTGGCGTTGAGGCAGCAGGAGAAGGTGTCAATACCGAAAAACACGCAGCCACCTTGACAAAAGGACGAGTTGGTGTATTGCACGGAGCAATGAGTTATCTTCTGCAAGATGAGGATGGGCAAATCATTGAGGCACACTCAATTAGTGCAGGTTTAGATTATCCCGGTGTGGGGCCAGAACACAGTTATTTGAAGGATACTGGTCGCGCCGAATACTATAGTGTGACGGATGCAGAAGCTTTAGCGGCATTTCAGCGATTGTCGAAATTGGAGGGGATTATCCCGGCATTAGAAACAGCCCATGCGATCGCCTACCTCGAAACCCTATGTCCCCAACTAACTGACTGTCCCCGGATTGTAATTAACTGCTCTGGACGCGGTGATAAGGATGTACAAACGGTAGCCAAGTTCTTAAGTGATGCGTAAGTATAGCGGTTCTCGTAACCCTTTTGATCTATTGCATATTGACCTGGCTTAAAACTAAAGCTAGTTCGCCAATAGACATCTCCAGAAATTAATTATGCGTTGCCTGAAACCCTTGTAGAGACGTAGCAGTGCTACGTCTCTACATTCATTTTCGGAGATGTCTAATACTAATTAACCTCTCCATTCACCCCTCGACCAAAATTTTCAAATACCTACTCATCAAAAGGCTGTATACATTCACTAATAATTCCGAATAATGTTCAGTATTAATGCTTAATACTGAACATTATTTTTGATTGTTCTCTAATCACTGTTAACCAGGTATTGGAAATCTTCATGTATTGCAAAATGAAGTGTAAAAACTAGGCTATATACAAAAAACCCTACTAATGGTAGATGGCAATTTTTCATAAAAATAAAGGTTTTTCGTAAAACCGTGAGTTTAAACGTTATGTGATAGTTTTTGAACATAAAAGCCCATAAACAGAGGTATATAGACCTATAATCAAGTTGTCAAATTTATACTAGCTTGGTTAAATTGTCTGGAGCTAGAGTTTCAGTTAGTTTCAGCAAATGATTAAAACAACAATCTACAGCGTTGCTTTAGGGACTATTATTCTGAGTAGTGGAGCGATCGCTAGTCCTGTTACAAATTCAACTTTTACGCCGACATCTTCAAATCTATCAAATAGTACTGTTAAGCTTGCAGCATCTGAGATTGACACTGCTGCTTTAGAAGAGGCGGTTTTCAAACAAATTAATGACTACAGAGTTTCCCAAGGATTAAAAAAGCTGACTCGTAATTCTGCCATCGATAATCAAGCCAGGATTCACAGTCAGAACATGGCTAAAGGTACAGTTCCCTTTGGACATACGGGATTTTCAGAACGTGTTAAAGCTGCCGGTATTCCTTACAGTTCAGCTGGTGAAAATGTCGCTTCCAACTATGGATATAGTGACTCTGTGACGACAGCTGTTCAAGGCTGGCTGAAAAGTCCAGGGCATCTTGCCAATATCAGAGGTAATTTTGATAAAACGGGGATTGGTGTCGCTAGCAACAGCAGAGGCCAAATCTACTTCACACAAATTTTCTTTACTTCTGTAACAACTCCTGTAACAACTCCTGTAACAAATCGTGTAACAACTCCTGTAACAACTCCTGTAACAAAGTCAAAAAATGTACTAAATAGTACTGTTGAAGTTGCAGCATCTAAGACTGACACTGCTGCTTTAGAGGAGGCGGTTTTCAAACAAATTAATGACTACAGAGTTTCCCAAGGATTCAAAAAGCTGACTCGCAATTCTGCCATCGATAATCAAGCCAGGATTCACAGTCAGAACATGGCTAAAGGTATAGTTCCCTTTGGACATACGGGATTTTCAGAACGTGTTAAAGCTGCCGGTATTCCTTACAGTTCAGCTGGTGAAAATGTCGCTTACAGCCAAGGATATAGTGATCCTGCCACAACAGCTGTTCAAGGTTGGCTGAAAAGTCCAGGACATCTTGCCAATATCAGAGGTAATTTTGAAAAGACTGGGATTGGTGTCGCTAGCAACAGTAGAGGCCAAATCTACTTGACACAAATTTTCTTTCGCTGATAGATTTGCTGAAATTTAGGTTTTTCCTCCAATTCCCTAGACTTCAGCCAAGCGTAACGCACCATTCCAAGCGTGTGGTGCCGTACTTTCTGCGCTAACACAACGCCAGTTAGCTCAAGTCGGGAAACCCGCCCAAACGACTGGCTCCCCTACGTGTATTTCAAAAATCAAATACTAGTCCTATAGATGTGGAATAATGTAGTTTGAATGGACAAATGTCATTGAAACTACATTATTTTTTTAGTAATCCATGAAAATCTGAAATTATCAGCCAAAATAATCGTGATTTGATGAAGCTGACCGATTGAAGTATTGACAATTGGAAATGATTGTTTGTACTTCCTATACAAGGATGTAGCCAAATCGCCGAAATTCATCAACACTTAATAGTATCCTGATATATATCGTCGGAAGAATAAGGTAAAGTAGAAGTCTTATATCTCTACACTTACGCAATTCTCCATGTTCCGACAAACTGCTTTTGGCATCGCTTTAAGTGCGCTTGTCCTTGCTAGTGGATTAACGACTGTTCCGATACCAAATCATCCTTCGACGAATACATCCACCCGTAATAAGCTGTTGTCGCTTTTTTCCAGTGAGGTTGCAATATCGACTCCTACTTTTAAAACTACGGAGCTAGAAAAATCAGTTTTTGACCAAATTAATCGATATCGAGCTTCTAAAGGGTTGCCAAAGTTGACCATAAATGCAAATATCACTCGACAGGCAAGAATTCATAGTCAAAATATGGCTAAAGGTAAAACCCCATTTAGCCATCATGGATTTGAACGGCGAGTCCAAGCTATCCCTATTCGCTACAGTAGTGCGGCCGAAAATGTTGCTTTCAATCGGGGGTATACCAACCCTGTGGAGGAAGCTGTTACTGGTTGGATTAACAGTCCGGGACATTTAAAGAACCTTAAAGGAAATTACAACCTCACTGGAATTGGCGTTGCTACTAATAACCAAGGTGAAGTGTACCTGACACAAATGTTTTTTCGTACTAGGTAGATTTAACGATTGATGACATTACAAGATTTTCAGGTGAGCGATCGCGACCTCAGTGACGCGGCCCTTGACCAGTATTTACAATCTACAGCGATCGCAGTTGATACAGAAACGATGGGATTATTGCCACTGCGCGATCGCTTGTGCCTTGTCCAGCTATGCAACATTGAGGGGAAAGTGACTGCAATCCGTATAGCCAAAGGACAAGCCCAGGCCCAAAACTTAAAAAAACTCTTGGAAGCGGCGAATATCGTAAAAGTGTTTCACTTTGCTCGCTTTGACCTAGCCACTTTGCGAGCCAATCTGGGGATTCAGGTTCGACCTGTTTTTTGCACTAAAATTGCTAGTAAGTTAGCCCGTACTTATACAAATCGCCACGGACTCAAAGATGTGGTGCAAGAGTTAGAAAAAGTGGAACTGGATAAAAGCTCTCAAAGTTCTGATTGGGGTAACGCCGCTAGCTTATCTGAAGCTCAATTAAGTTATGCTGCCAATGATGTCCGCTATTTACTTGGTGTGCAGCAAAAACTCATAGAAATGCTCAAACGAGAAGAACGTTGGGAAATTGCTCAAGAATGTTTTGAATTTCTACCAACTATAGTTTCTTTAGATTTGCTGCAATTTAAGGATTTGTTTGAACACTGATCAAATATGGAATGGCGAGTAGGGATAAGAAATTTCAAGTTAGTGACCGATCATTTTCTTAAACTTGATAGTAGGACTTACGCAAAATACCTCCCAAACTCTTATTCCTCCGTGTCCTCTGCGTCCTCTGCGGTTCGTTATTCCGTAATTCGTGCGTAAGTCCTAGATAGGTAAGTTCGTAGCAAGGACTAAAGTTGTTATTTTCCAAGCGCTAAAGTGCTTACTACAAACCCTCATTGTAAGTTATTTTTTCCCTAAGAGCCAACATTGGAATCGTTAGTTTCTCCGGGAGTTTTAGATTCACTAACGCCTTCTTTGAGGTTAGTGGCTCCCTCTTGAATGCCTTCTTTGAGGTTACTGGCTCCCTCTTGAATGCTTTCCTTGAGGTTAGTGGCTCCCTCTTGAATGCCTTCCTTGAGGTTACTGGCTCCTTTTTTAATGGCTTCCGTCGCGCTAGTACCACCCTTTTGCAGGTTTTCTTGATGATTTTGTAACCGAGCTACAACATTGTAGTCATCTGCTCCTGGGGGAGTTTTTGATTCAACAATGCCTTCTGTTGGGCCGCCGATTGCCTTCCATGCAGCAAGACCACCTTTGAGTTGGGAGACGTGTTCAAATCCATTAGAACGCAGTTGTTGTGCGGCTTGGGCACTTTCTTCTTCATTGCCACCGTAAACGTAAATATCACGGCTTTTATCCAAAGAAGGTACTGCACGCTGCACCAATTCATCTATTGGCATCGGCATTGCTCCCATAATGTGACCTTCATTGAAGGTGTTGCGATCGCGCACATCCAATATTGTAAAAGCTGGTTCGCCCCATTCAAGACGAGTCTTCACAACATGAACATCAGATTGTGCTTCTATTGGTGGTTGTGGGGGAATGATGCCGCCTATTAAATTATTAGCCATAACTATTCCTTGCTGGCGATATTAATAGCAATTTAACGGACTAAGCATATTTAATTACTCTTTCTCTGGGATGAATATCCCCAAACTATCTCCTGAGATAGAGTGACTAATTCAAGTATTTTATACCGTTTAATCCATTGCAAATACAGTCAACTTAGACTATGTTGAAGGCAAAATTTTGTATTAAGTAGGTCGCGCAATTAAAGCTAACTGGCTAAAGCTGTCATTTGTCATTGGTCATTGGTCATTGGTCATTTGTCATTTGTCATTGGTCATTGGTCATTTGTCATTGGTCATTTGTCATTGGTCATTGGTCATTTGTCATTTGTCATTGGTCATTGGTCATTGGTCATTGGTCATTGGTCATTGGTAAGGGTTTTAACCCGGATTTCTCACAAAGGTTTAAACGATTAGACCAAAACGCTTATACCACTTAGACTTGAGATCAAATACCCCGTTCACATACTGCTGTGATTCGTGCAGTATCTAAAACGCTCAAAATCTAAGCAGGGTAAAGGTTTGGTAATAGCGATCGCAGCGCTTGTGAGAAATGCGGGTTTAAGCTTATTTACGTGTCGTAACATACTTTGGCTTTTTCGCACCAACGTACTTAAGAGCGATTTTTGAAGTTAGCGATGCCCTCAATTCGCCACGATTTTACGCAAAGTTGTACTAAGTCCTTGGCTTGTCATAGTCTCAGGCTGAAATTCGTAGTATAGTATATCCTTAAGAGGATATCTATATGTAAATGCACGCTGAGTAAATTTTCGTAGACCTTCTTCAACAGCTAACTTTTCACGGCATGGGGAAAACCTAATGATAAATCTAAGGGCTAACCCATTTCCCCCGGCACAATGCACTAGATTGGCTCATAGCTAAACTTGTGAGCCTTTATAAATATCTATAATCAGGAAGTGTGTTGCTCTTTTAAAGTTGTGGCAATTGCCCTGACGTTTGCTGTTTCTCTGTAGAATGTGTAATTATAAACATGATCTTTAATTAAACTTATTTTAACTAAAAAATTTTTAAAGTGTGTAATGCATATTCAAAAATATACAAAAGTCACATAACACTTCAGGGCTATTTCATTCTAGACATAAACCACCCGGAACTGAAGTTCCGGGCTCATAGCTAAAGTACGTTTTAACGGACTATAACCTTTTCTCAGTAGTCTTTAGACAACTTTCGCTATAAGACTCAGAATGAATTCTGAGGCGGGCTAGATGAGAATAAAATAGCGCTGTACAACACTTACACATTTTATAAACATTACAATGGCTGAAGTTTTCATAAACTTTATGGAAAATTAATTGTCCACAAGTACTACAAGAACGATGGTAGTCAGCAAAGAAGCGCGTGAATACACTGGCAACGGAAACAGATAAAGCAAAACTGGCACAACAGCAAATCGCTGAATCTACAATAGGCAGCATTATGGTTATGGTTACTGCTACTACTCCCAAAATTCTGATCGTCGATGATGACTTCGGTGTCCGAAATCTCGTCTATCGTTTTTTAAGTCGAAAATATCAAATAGAGTCGGCAGCAGATGGTAAGACTGCCTTATCGCTGTTTGAGCAATTCAACCCAGCTTTAGTGATTCTGGATTGGAATTTGCCGGATCTTAATGGTTATAGCCTCTGCCAAGAAATGCAAAGTCGTACTAATGTTTTAGTGATGATGCTAACTAGTAGGACTGATGAGGCTGATAAAATTAAAATCTTAAGCGCAGGTGCTGATGATTTCATGACTAAACCTTTTAGTCTTGCAGAAGTTGAAGTCAGAGTAGAAGCTCTTTTAAGAAGGATTCGCTACATCAACCCCTCCCCAACACAACGTATTGTCTTCAAGCACCTAGCAATTAACCCAGAAGGTCGGGAGGTAACACTTAAGGAGAAACCTCTGGCTTTAACAGCGTTGGAATTTAATATCTTACATTTTTTGGCAAGTCATCCTAATCAGGCTTGGAGTCGTCCACAGCTGATCCAAAAAATCTGGGGTTGTGACTACGTAGGAGATGGCCGGGTGGTTGATGTGCATATTGGTCAGCTTCGCAAGAAGATGGAAGTGGATGCCAGTATACCGGAGTTTATTAAAACTGTGCGAGGCTATGGTTACAAGTTTGAACCACCCGACGAAAATACTAATTCCTAAGCTTCCCGAACCATCAAATTTACCCGCAAGTATTTGAGCGATCGCATTCAAATTTTCACGAATGATTTCGGACTGCGCTGCATCGGAAAGTTCATAATTAAGTACACTTTGGGAATTAAAAATTTAACTATGGAAACACAACCGATACAAGTCATTGGAGGTGGACTAGCTGGGACAGAAGCAGCTTGGCAAATAGCCCAAGCTGGAGTGCCGGTAATTCTGCATGAAATGCGTCCAAAGCGATTTAGTCCTGCTCATCATACAGAACATTTGGCAGAATTAGTGTGTAGTAATTCCTTTGGGGCAATGGCAAGCGATCGCGCGGCTGGATTATTGCACGAAGAGTTACGCCAACTGGGTTCTATCGTCATTTCTAAAGCTGATGAACACGCCGTACCTGCGGGTGGGGCGCTAGCTGTAGACAGGGGACAATTTGGCCAAGATTTAACTCAAACTTTAGCTAGTCATCCTCTAATTGAATTTCGTCGGGGTGAAGTGTCTGCGATTCCTGAAGGAATTGTGGTTTTGGCAACTGGGCCGTTAACTAGTCCCGATTTAGCAGAAGATTTGCGCCGTTTTACGGGGATGGAATACCTCAGCTTTTTTGATGCGGCTAGTCCAATTATTGTGGGAGAATCGATTAACCGTGATGTTGCTTTTATGGCATCACGTTATGACAAAGGTGAAGCTGCTTATCTCAACTGCCCAATGAATAAAGAGCAATACTTGCAGTTTCGAGAAGAACTTTGTAAAGGGGAACAAACAGAACTTAAGGATTTTGAACGGGAAAGTGCGAAATTTTTTGAAGCCTGTTTACCCATTGAAGAACTAGCACATAGGGGGGAAGATACCATGCGCTACGGCCCTCTCAAGCCAGTGGGATTGTCAGATACTCGCACAGGGGAACGTCCTTATGCTGTGGTGCAGTTGCGCCAAGAAGATAAAGCCGGTCAACTGTGGAATATGGTAGGATTTCAAACTAACCTGCGTTGGGGCGAGCAAAAGCGAATATTTCAGTTAATTCCCAGTTTGGAAAAAGCGGAGTTTGTGCGGTTGGGAGTGATGCACCGCAACACTTTTATTAATGCTCCTCAGTTAATGTATCCGACTCTGCAATTTAAAGAGCGATCGACATTGTTAGCAGCTGGACAATTGATTGGTACTGAAGGCTACACCGCAGCATCTGCGGGTGGCTGCTTGGCGGGAATTAATGCAGCGAGATTAGCTTTGGGTAAAGAAGCATTAGCTTTACCACCAACAACAATGATGGGTGCGTTATTTGAATTTATTAGTTCCGCTTCGCCCAAGCATTTTCAACCAATGCCGCCTAACTTTGGGATTTTTCCCGATTTAGGAGCGAAAATCAAAAGTAAACAAGAGCGTTATGGACGTTACCGCGATCGCTCTTTAACTGATTTGGCAAACTGGAAAGCTCATAATTAATAGACATCTGGTGAAATTAAATATGCGTTACCCAGAACCCTTGTAGAGACGTAGCACTGCTACGTCAAAACAATTCTTTTTCACCAGATGTCTAATAAATTACCCAATCTTCTGGGGTGGGTGAATCAGATTTTGGGAATAATCCTCATAGTGTTTAAAAGCATCGTTTTCTTTGGGCTTCACACTATGAGAGCGCGATTTTTCGGAAAAAAGAGTATTTTTGGTTGTTTATCTCTTGCGTTTGGCTGCATTTTGTGGATTGGTTTGGCATTAATTCCAGTACACGCGACCTCCACAGGCTCTATTGATACTTTGCGACAACAGCAGCAACAAATGAACCAGCAGCATCAGAGTGTGGTTAACGATCGCGATCGCTTAACAAATCTCCAACAAGAGGCCCAAAAACACCTGACTGGTTTAAAGCAAAATCTCCAAACTACAGATACCTACATTCAACAGAGCGAATCACGATTACAACTCGCCAACCTACGCCTTCAACAGTTGGAAGCTGATTTAACTGTGGCGGAACGTTCATATCAGGAGCGTCAAATAGCAACAGTAGCACGATTGCGATATCTCCAGCGATCGCCTGCATCTGTTGGCTGGGCGGTTTTGCTTGAAAGTGAAAATATCAACGACTTTCTCAGCCGTCGTCATCAGTTGAAGTTAGTGTATCAGGCAGACGAACAAATTTTGGTAAAACTCAACGCCCAAGCAAACCTGATCAATAAACAAAAAATGGAAGTAGAACAGCAAAAAAACGAAATTGCCTTAATTCGTGAGCAACTTTTAGCACAAAAAGCCGATTATCAAAACCAGGCGCAATCGCAATCAGAATTGATTCAACGCCTGAATAGCGATCGCCTAGCTTTGGAAGCGGCGCAAAACCAGCTAGAAAGGGAATCCAAAAATCTGGAAATCTTGATTCAACAAAAGGTAGCAGAAGCTAGAGCAACAGAAGAGGCGCAAGCAAAAACCAACAGCCGTACAAGTGTGATCATTCGGGGAACTGCTATAATGGTATATCCTAGCGATGCTTCTACTAGTAGTCCCTTTGGCTGGCGAATGCACCCCGTTCTCGGCTATCGTCGTTTTCACGCCGGGTTAGATTTTGCCGCTAGTTATGGCAGTACAATTCGGGCAGCCGATTCGGGAACAGTAATTTTTGCTGGGTGGTATGGTGGTTATGGCAGAGCGGTAATTATTGACCACGGCAAAGGCATTACCACACTCTACGGACATACTAGTGAATTGTATGTTGCTGACGGACAAGCAGTTGAGAGCGGACAAGCGATCGCTGCTGTCGGTTCCACTGGTTTATCGACTGGGCCCCACCTCCACTTTGAAGTTCGTCGGAATGGTACACCTGTAGATCCAGCTAATTATCTTTAACTCATCGCCATTGATCTGCAAATTTGATCACAGACGTGTTATAATACGGGAGACTAAGGGCGCGTGGCTCAGTGGATAGAGCAACAGATTCCGGTTCTGTGGGTCGGGGGTTCAAATCCCTCCGCGCTCGTTAATTTACAAGACTAAAGTCAGTCGAGGATAGTGAATTCCCAATGGCTGAAATGGACTTTTGAAAGAGGTTGGCGAAAATAAGGATATAATCCCTATTAGGGATTAAAACTCCTAAAACTTGTAAAAAGACTAACCAATTTCCCTTAGGAAATTAACAAATTTAGAAATCCCCGAAAGGGATTGAAACTATGTTAAGCGTCACAAAACCAAACTTCGGATTACGGATCAGGAACATCGTCGCCCCAAAAGAAAACGAGCAAATGAGGGCGATTGCTTATAGTATGGACTTGCTAATCCCTGGTTTATATATGTGGCTCCCAGGATTTAATATTCGGATGGGCGGAAGTATCCCTGATGATTTACCTTACAAGTATCCTGGTAAGATTCACAGTCTTGCTGGCATTGCTTTAGTACTACCTGGATACAAGATATTCACTACGTACCAGGGAACCTATGACCCTAGAGAAGCACCAAATACAAGGAATACCACAATTTAAATGTAAGGTCATAGACTCCAGTCAATTTGAAGAAATGATGCAAAAAGCTGGTTACTTCATAATGGGAAGTTCTCCAGCGCAAGGTAACAGGATTAAAGTCTGGTGGACGCATACTGAATATCAAAGAGTTGAATCAATATACAGTCCAGACAAAACAAAAGTTACAACGGCGTATCACGTTTAGGCGAACTGCCAGAGCGCGATCAAGCGGTGAGCTGGTTTAGGCACAGCTACGCTACCCAATACTGCGTAGGTTTTGGCAAAAAAATAAAAAATGTGTAGGTTGGGGAGCCACTGCGTTGGGCGGGTTCCCCGACTTGTTCGCTTTTAGCGTTCCCGCAGGGTAGCACGTGGCGTTTGAGGAACGAAACCCAACCTACGCAAATTTATTTTTACTATTATATTAGTACACAATTATAGCGGTTCTCAATTCAGTGAGGTACAAGAACCCCACCCCCAACCCCCTCCCCGCAAGCGGAGAGGGGGCTTTTGATGTACCTCATGTGATTAGGAAACGCTATAATCTAACGACACAATTTTTAACTAAAATCTCATGTGTTGTTGATGTCTCATTCGGAAAATGCGCATAATTACCCTGCGGAAAGACGCTTTGCTTCTATGTTCTGTTAGCTCTAGACTTTAGTCTGTAGCAGAATAAACCGCAACCTCACATAAAATTGGCATGACTATTCTATTGAATAATTCCAGTAGCTTGATTTACCTGGCATTGGTTGCACAACCCAAAAAACTCTAGGGTGTGATAAAAAACTTTAAACTTATGGCTGGATTCTAACTGGTTTTCTAGGTCATGAACGGGGCATTGATTAATCGGAATTGAGACACCGCATTGCAAGCAAGTTAGGTGGTGTTTGTCTTGCTGCGCTAGACTGTAGAGGGCTTCACCGTTAGCCAAATTCCGCACTTGTACCATGCCTTCGAGTTTTAAGGCTTCTAGGGAACGGTAAACTGTCGCTAAACCCATACTCTGATTAGTGTTACGTAGTTCTACGTAAATATCCTGGGCGGAAATGCCTTTTTTGATGATTTTTAGTAAGTTGAAAATACGCTCTTGACTGCGGGTGCGTATGGCTCTCATAGATAATTATTTAAATATACCACTGTAAGTAGGTTGGCGCAATTAAAGTTAACTGGCTAAGGCTGTCATTTGTCATTGGTCATTTGTCATTGGTCATTGGTCATTAGTAAAGGTTTTAAGCTTATTTACGTTTCGTAACATACTACTTGACTTTTTTCGCACCAACGTACTTAGTTGAAGCTGTTAGATGGGCTAATTGATCAATTAACTTTAACCGCTTTGTAATCTTATTTTCACTCAGTTGGAACAGAAAGTTATAGTATAGCGATCGCAGCATTCAGCAAAAGCCCGTGCAAACCAAGTATCTAGCCAAAATTTTCGTGACACTTCGTCCTTCTGTTTTAGACCCAGCAGGTGTGGCTGTACAATCCGGTCTTAAGCAACTGGGATACGAGAACGTTGAACAGGTGAGGATTGGCAAGTACATTGAACTCAACATCACCTCGACTGATGAGAAGAAAGCCCGTCAAGACCTTGATCGCATTTGTGACCAAATGCTAGCAAATCCGGTAATTGAAAATTACCGCTTTGATTTGATTGAGGTCGAAACACAGACTGGGGTATTTTAGGGATTGGGCATGGGGCATAGGTTATTCTCCTTGTCCCCTTGTCCTTGACAGACGCGATGAATCGCGTCTCTACTCCCCATCAGCCATTCCCATTAACTAATCATGAAATTTGGTGTTGTTGTTTTTCCCGGTTCTAATTGCGATCGCGATGTTGCTTATGTAACCAGAGATTTGCTGTTACAACCAACCCGCATGGTTTGGCATCAAGAAACGGATATTACTGATTTAGATGTCGTGATCATCCCTGGTGGCTTTAGTTACGGGGATTATTTACGCTGCGGTGCGATCGCCCGGTTTTCACCCGTGATGCAGCAGGTTGTCGAACACGCCCAAAAGGGGAAGTTTGTCCTCGGTATTTGCAACGGTTTTCAGGTATTAACTGAAGCTGGACTCTTGCCAGGAGTGTTGACCAAAAATCGGGATTTGCATTTTATTTGCGATCGCGCTTCGGTGAAAGTTGAGCGGACTAATCTGTTATGGACGCAAGCTTATACTGATAGTGAAATGATCACTCTGCCTATTGCCCACGGAGAAGGACAATTCTACGCTGACGCAGCCACTCTCGCAGAAATTGAAGATCACGGACAAGTCGTGTTTCGCTATGAAGGGGAAAATCCCAACGGTTCATTGAATAATATTGCCGGGATTTGCGATCGTCAGGGCAATGTATTGGGAATGATGCCGCACCCAGAAAGGGCGTCAGATGCAATGCTAGGGGGTAATGATGGCTTGAGGTTGTTTCAGGGATTGCTAGAGAAGGTAGCGTTAGCGTAGAGCAAATATCGGACGAATAGACCGGGCATTTGGCGATCGCTAACCTGTGATCCACAGCCCACAACGATTTTACACTTGATTAAGTAGGTTGGCGCAATTAAAGTTAACTGCCTAAGGCTGTCATTTGTCATTTGTCATTAGTAAAGGTTTTAAGCTTATTTACGTTTTGTAACATACTTTACTTTTTTCGCACCAACGTACTTACTCAGAATTTGCTTGACTCAAGACTTTAAATGAAAGATGGTTAACTACGAACACTACACTTATAAAGTTACTTGGTCAACGGAGGATCAAGAATTTGTAGGACTGTGCGCTGAATTTCCCAGTCTATCTTATCTCGATGAAAATCGTTCTACCGCAATTGAAGGTATCATCAACTTGGTAAAAGATATAGTAGCTGATATGGAAGCGAACGATGAGAGGATTCCAGAACCTATTGCAGAAAAAACCTACAGTGGTAAATTTCAAGTTCGTATTCCTCCAGAGCATCATCGTAGATTAGCCATAGAAGCAGCAGAGCAAAATGTTAGCTTAAATCGCTATGTAAGCCTTAAACTTTGGTTTTAAAGTTTCTGCTAAATAAGTTGGCCCTTTGGCTACTGCTTCAAAATATGGTCTTGAAATTATTCCGCCGATAGTGAGTTTTTCAAAAATAAAATATGAGTTCTAGAATATGATGAAAGTTAAGTGGTATGATTTGAGTTTGGAGATATTTATAATCCTATATTAACAATCTTCAATGCTTGAACACACCCTTGTATTTTAAAAGTTCTAACTCCTAACTCCTAACTCCTAACTCCCAACTCCTAACTCCTAACTCCTAACTCCTAACTCCTAACTCCTAACTCCTAACTCCTAACTTTCTTTATATGTCAGAACAACATCAGTGGACTATAACACCAGGTGAACAACCACCCGAGTTCTTTATCAAAGCAGTGAAAGGGTATACACCTTTATCAAGTGGACTGTATGCAGCGCAATTGTTATGGCAGAGGGGAATTAAAGATCGTCAACAATTAAGAGCTTTTATTAATCATAAAGCTTATAAACCAGCAAGTCCCTTTGAGTTTGGGCAAGAAATGCATCTAGCGATCGCCCGGTTGCAACAAGCATATAATACTAGAGAAAAAATCGCCATCTGGGGAGACTTCGATGCCGATGGCATTACTGCCACATCTGTACTTTGGGATGGATTGGGGCAGTTTTTCGCTCAAAATACCCAGTTAATTTTTTACATTCCCGATCGCCTGAAAGAATCCCACGGACTGAATAATCAAGGGATTGATAACTTAGCAAAACAAGGTTGCAAATTAATCGTTACTTGCGACACAGGTAGCACAAACCTTGAAGAAATTATCTATGCCCAACAGCTAGGTATAGATGTCATAGTTACAGATCATCACACATTACCCGCCGAACGCCCACCTGTCGCCGCCATTATCAATCCCCGCTATTTGCCAAGGGAACATCGGCTATTTCATCTCTCTGGGGTGGCAGTAGCTTATAAGTTGATGGAAGCATTATATCAAAGTCTGCCCAATATTGCAAAATATCCTTTAGAAGATTTATTAGATTTAGTCGCAATAGGATTAATTGCCGACTTAGTGCAGTTAAGTGGAGATTGTCGCTACTTGGCACAGTTGGGAATTCAACGACTGCAAGAAGATTTTCAACAGCCAGCAGCAGTGCGGCGGCGGCCAGGAGTAGGGCGATTATTAGAATTGTGCCATAAAAGTGGCGATCGCCCCACAGATATTTCCTTTGGTTTAGGCCCAAGAATTAACGCCGTCAGCCGCATCCAAGGTGATGCTAATTTTTGTGTTGAATTACTAACTAGTCGTGATCTTATACGTTGTAAAGAACTAGCCGAAGTTGCAGAACTCGCCAACGCCCGCCGTAAATCTTTACAAAAAGATGTGCAAGCACAAGTAGCACAAAAGCTCACCCAATTAGACTTATCAACCACCAGTGTCATTGTCCTAGAAGATGCCCAATGGCCTGCGGGTGTATTGGGCTTAGTCGCCGGACAAATAGCACAAGAAACAGGTCGCCCGACTATTTTGTTGAGTACCGAAAAAGTGGGGGATGGGGGAGATGGGGGAGATGGGGGGGATGGGGGAGATGGGGGAGATGGGGGAGATGGGGGAGATGGGGAAGGAATTTTCTCCTCATCCCCCTCATCCTCCTCATCCCCCTCATCCCCCTCATCCCCCTCATCCCCCTCATCCCCCTCATCCCCTTCCCTGGCTCGTGGTTCCGCCCGTTCGGTGAATTCTGTCGATTTATATCAACTGGTGAAAGACCAAGCACATTTATTACATCGCTTTGGGGGACATCCCTTTGCAGCAGGTTTGAGTTTATTGGTAGAGAACATTCCTTTATTTAAAGCGGCGATTAATCAGCAGTTGCGGCAATCTTTAGGTAGTAGAATTCTAACGCCAACTGTGCAAGCAGACTTGATGGTAACAGTAGCAGACTTGGGGAAAGAGTTATTTTTGGAACTAAAACTGCTAGAACCTTGTGGAATGGGTAATCCTGTTCCGAAATTGCTAATTCAAAACTGCTTGTTTGAAAATTCTTGGCATCGCAATCAACAAGATTGGCAAGGGAAAAAGGTACAGTACATTAAAACCGAGTTTGACATTCGGGATGATTCCAGCAGAAGTACTTTTCCTGGTATCTGGTGGGGACACTACAAAGATGAATTGCCTATGGGAAGGTGTGATTGCATAGCAGAACTAGACTACAACACCTTAAAAAAACGTTATGAAATCAGATTAATTGCCGTGCGTCCCAATGGGAACTCCGCAGTGAACACTGAGCATCTACCACTGATCTTAGACTTGCGAAATCAGGAATACTCAGCACTGGGCACTCAGCATTCACCACTAATTATTGAAGATTGTCCCACGAATTGGGATGATTTACGAGCGTGGTTGCAGCGATGTCTAAAGAAAAGTCGCTCTGGGTCTGGGCTTGACAATCAGCAACAATTAGCGATCGCTTGGTCTAAACCTAACCACCAACCACCCAAGGAAATTTGGCTGACTCTTGTGGGAATTGCCAAATATCTCAGTCGCACAAATCAACTAGTAACCCGCGTACAAATTTTAGAGAAAATCGGCATCAGCGACCAAACCTTACTTGTCGGAATCAAAGCTTTAAAATATTTAGGGTTCACAGTCAAGGAACAAGACCCTTATTTGCAAATCAGCTGGAATCCAAGGGATAGTGGAGAAAACTTTGCCGATGCAGCAGTTGCACAATTTTTTGCTGCTGTCCGAGAAGAACAATTTCAGCGACAGTATTTTGCACAAGTTCCTTTATCTACTATTGTTGCGATCGCCAGGTACGACAATTAATCCCCGGCTATTATCCCAGTGCTAAAAACACAGGGCTATTTCATTCTCATCTAGCCCGCCTCAGAATTAATTCTGAGTCTAATAGCGAAAGTCGTCTTTAGACGACTGAGAAAAGGTTATAAGTAGTAAGACAAAATTAATTACAAAAATTTCGATCTCAAACCCTTATCCAGTCTAAAACCTAATGTGTAAACATTTCTGTCCGATTACTTAGTCCGTTTTAACGGACTTTAGCTATTAGCCCGGAACTGAAGTTCCGGGTGATTTATGTCTAGAATGAAATAGCCCTCGCTAAAAACACAGTATTAAGGGATTTCCAAGAAGAACCTATCCCAATACTGCTCGGTTAAGTCCAAAAACCTTAACCCGTGTAGGTTGGGTTGAGGAACGAAACCCAACATTTGGGGGGCTTTGTTGGGTTTCGTTCCTCAACCCAACCTACGATTTTTCAAAACCTACGCAGTATTGGAACCTATCCCACTAATAATATTTGTGCTATAAAGCTTAAGCTTATTGAGAACTGAAAACGAAAAATTAAGGTTTTCAAGCACATTTTACAAAAAGAAGTAGGGATTTTTAGAATAGTGGGATAGGTTCAAGAAATAAATTATCTTAGAAAACGAACCACAGAGGCGCAGAGGGCACGGAGAGATGAAGAAGAGGGAGGATTGTTGTATGAGATTTTTCAATGTTTTTTAATTTGTCAGTCCCTAATTCAGCAAATCAGGTTCTTCGCGCACAATTCTGTCATAAAGGGGCTGGAAACTGAACCACCCACTTGTACGTGAACCCACTTGAGTTTGTGTTAAACGGGCTGTTTCGTGTTTGATAATAGTGGGTCTACCGGCAGCTTCTGCCAGGAGTTGAGCTTGGCACGATCGCTCTAAACTAATGTACCAAAAGGCAGCTTCATCTACTGTATGTCCCACAGTTAAAATGCTGTGGTTACGTAGAATTATGGCTTTCTTTGGCCCCAAGGCTTGGGCGAGTCGCTGACCTTCTGAAGTTTCTAAAACAACACCTGTGAAATCGTCAAATAGCGCATGATCTTCGTAAAAAGCACAAGAATCTTGAGTCAAGGGGTCAAGGAGACGACCTAAACTAGACCAGGCTTTACCATAAATTGAATGGGCGTGAGCTGCTGCAATCACATCAGGCCGAGCTTCATGAATTTGAGAATGGATGGCGAAAGCGGCTTGATTTATCTGAGCATCGCCTTTAACCACCTCACCTTCTCTGTTAACCAAAACTAGGTCACAAACTCGGATATGACCGAAGTATGTGCCGAATGGATTGACCCAGAAATGGTCTGTAAACTCCGGATCACGAGCTGTAATATGGCCTGCGATTCCCTCGCTGAACCCAAACTTACCAAACAGGCGAAAGGCGGCGGCGAGACGTTGCTTGCGATGGAGACGTTCGTCTTCAACTCGCTCGAATACAGGGGGCTGTGGTCTAATATAGTTGGACATATTCTTTTTCCTCTTCCTCTTTTTGCGAGGCGACCAATATTAATAGCAATACCAATAGCAATTTTTTGATCTTTGCTGATCTTAAAAGTAAGTATTGAATGCGCTCGTTTTTAAGACTTATCTTCAGTATCGCCCAAAATGGGTCGCAAGGATACACTGATACTAAAGCAATTGATGGTTGATTATTTTAATTTAGTCAAAACGGCGTAATTGCTTGTAAATGCAGGGTTTTTTCTAACTGTGGATGCTGGAAGCGAAGTTCTCTAGCGTGGAGATGTAATCGACTGGTAACTGCACAGCATCCATAAAGGCGATCGCCTAAAATAGTTATGCCAAGTCCTCGCGCATCAGCCGCATGAACCCTCAACTGATGAGTGCGTCCTGTTAAGGGTGTAAATTCTACGCGGGTGTAGTCTTTTTCTCTCGCCATTACCTGGAAGTATGTCAAACTGGGTTTACCGTGCTGCCAATCGACTTTTTGATCAGGGCGATTTTCCGGATCTCCCCACAATGGCAAGTCAATCACACCTTGCTCAACTGTGACAGCACCCGCAAGTATGGCTTCGTAAACCTTGTGAATCTGGCGTTGCTGAAACTGCTGGCTGAGTTGTCGATGAGTTGAGCAGTCGCGTGCTAACAACAAAATACCAGATGTTTCCTGATCTAGGCGATGCACAGATGTAAGCGCCATACCATCCGGTAACAAATGACGTAAGCGACTCAAGACACTATCTTGGCGATCGCGATAACGACCAGGTATGGAAAGTAGCCCAGCAGGTTTGTTTACAGCAATCAGCCATTCATCTTTATAAATAATCGGTAAACTGACCTCTCGCCCATCAGGGTAGCGGCTTCTTACTCCCCCTTCCCGCCGTTCGAGACGCTGCCCGAACGCCGGGAAGGGGGCTGGGGGGTTAGATCTTAAACCTGAGAGCAAAAACCCCATCAATGGCTGACATCGCTCGGCACACGCTCCATAAAATTCTCCCTGGATTTTATCATGATTTACGGAAGATGCACCCCACCAAAATTCTGCCATTGCCAATGGTTTGAGATGATGTGTTGCGGCATAATGCAGCAACTTTGGGGCACAACAGTCTCCTGTGCCGGTAGGCGAACCTCCTGGGATTAATTCTTGCAATGATTGCGATCGCCCAGAAAAATTGGTCAGGGTGTAGCTAGCGTACATCTGAGCTTGTAATTGACAAGACAGTGCTTTACGCTGTTGTTTCAGTTCGCTAATTCGCGCATCCGTTGCTGCAATTAGCTCTTGCAGTGGCTGTAATACCGCATTTTGCTGGCGTTTAAGTTGTCGTCGTTCAATTCCCTGCTGACGACTCTCTTCGTCGAGTTGTTCAAGGGCAATGGTCAGTGCTTCTGAACTGAGTGTATTGCAGATTTGCTGACGTTTTTCTTGTCGTTGATGTTTGCAATGGCGATGGCGATCGCTCATTGCTTGTAATTGCTGCTCAAACTCGTCCAACATGGTTTGATACTGCTGGCGTTCGGCAAGTTGCTTCAAGGTGAGAATTTCTTGTTTAATTGCGTCCAACTGTGCCAAAGTACGGGCTTCCTCCAAAGCAACTTCGTCTCGTCCGGGAATTGGCGGCACCCAGCCCTCAACGACACTGCAACCATTGAAAAGACCGGAAAAGGCTTTTAGTACCCGTTGTTCGCCATTAGGCAGTTCAACCAATAGTATTCCATACATCTTCCCTTCACGAGAATAACAGTCGTTATTAGTAAGTTGTTGCATTAGCCCGTGAGCGATCGCTTCCGACATTGAGGTGCGGGGTAGTTTTAGGCGATGTCTACGACGGGCTACGCCTACGCCACTTTCAAGACAACGCCCTTCGTACCAATAACTACAAGATGAGTCGTTGAGAGCAAAATCCCAGCCGATGAAATCTGAAAGTGGGTGCAGAAGTCCCATACAAGGTATGATTGCGAATCTAGCTATTCCTCAAATTTTAATCACAAGAAACTCGCCGAACGGCACGGAAGCCACTTGACTTAAGGCAGTGGAGGAAGTGCCAACGGCGAATTAATTCGCCGTGAATATTATCCGTGATGAGGATCTTCAATATACCTTTTGATTACGTCTGCTGAAACCTGCCCAGCAGTAGAGTAAAAATAGCTATTAGTCCATAGGCTAGGCAATTTCAATAATTGTGGAAACTCTTTACGCAACATATAAGATGAGCGTCCCTTAAATGCTTTGA
>NZ_JAIVFV010000051.1 GCF_020829445.1 Nostoc sp. CHAB 5836 | reverse complement strand
GCAGAAATATTAACCCCGACTTTGAAGGATTTTAACAAACTACAAAAGGCAGTTTACGAAAACTTGCAAGCAGCAATGTTAGGTGAAAAGACTGTAGATCAAGCTGTAGAAGATGCGGCCCAACAGTGGAACGGTACTAGGAGTTAGGAGACACGAGGATCTAAAAGTGCCTTAATTCAGAGTGAAACACTTTACACTTTTTAAACAACCTCTTAGAGAAAAGTTTGCGATTTATTGATATTTTTAATGAAAACCTAAACTTTTGTTAGAGTTAAATTAACTTTCAAGTTCTAATTACTGCACCAACAAAATGATGCAGATTGTTTTCATTCTGTAAAAAATCTGTAAATCCCAAAAGAGATAAATCATGAACAAAACAATCGCGAAGGTTACACATCTAGTTCGGTTGGCTGCTATCGGTACTGCCGCTATCTCTCTTTCCCTTGTCAGTGGCGTCCCACCATCATTCGCTGCACTCGCACCTAACTGCGTAAAAGTCAGAACATATACTAAAGGTTTTTCTGAATACGCAGATGTGACTAACACATGCTCCTACGGGCTACGAGTAAAGGTCGTACTAGCCTTTGGTGTAGACGGAGCCTGCAACTACTACGAAAATGGTCAGACTATAACTACCAAATGGCCGAGAGTTCCAAGACAATTCGACAGGCTAGAAAAATGCTGATTTAACCTCTGACAAGAGTTTGGATTTACTTCCCAATTGAAATTTATGCACTAAAAATAGGCAAGTAATACCAGCATGGTAACACACTAACTGCTGGTATTTATATTGTCATTTTTCACGTAAAACAAGGGCAACAAGGAGGCCAGCCGAGATATGCGTAAAATGGGACAAATTTACATATACGAAAAATGGTTAAGCAGTTGTAACAATCATTGCAGTGAAATTATAGATATAGCTGTTGCTAAAAAATTGCCTACTAGATAAAGGGAACCACATAAAACGGTTAAATTGTCTGTGGTAGCGGTTGCGGCTTTTAATGCTGTGAATAAATCTGGGTGTATTTGGCGATCGCTTAATTGTGGACAGAGGCTATAAGCTAGATTTGATAGATAGTCTAGGTCGGCAGAAGTTCGACCCGGCCAAGGTTCTACTGGTATTGGCACTAAATATAGGCGATCGCCTGGTCGCAGTAGGGCGGCAAAAATATCAGCATGATCCTTATCGGAAAACATTCCCATAACCCAATTTACTGGCTTGTGGTTAACTGTATCTAAGCTATCGACATACTGACGGAGAACTTGGGCGGCGGCGGTATTATGAGCGCCATCAACTAATAATTTATAGTTGTTCCAAGTAATCCATTGCATCCGCCCCGGCCATTGAGTTTTTGCCATGCCGTTAATTATGGCTTCTTCAGAAACCTGCCAACCCTGTTGTTGGAGAATTTCTAAAGCTGCTATTGCCAAAGCTGAATTAGTTAACTGAATTTGTCCTGCTAATGGCAAAGGATATTTAATTAATTTTGAATTTTGAATTGTTTCATATTCTGCCCATCCTGTAGAGATTTCACGGGCGGGTTGAGGCATAAAAATCGGGCATTGTAATTCTAAAGCACGCGATCGCACCACTTTCTCTGCATCTGGTGGCAATGGGCCAACCACAGCCACACATCCAGGTTTGAGAATACCTGCTTTTTCTCTAGCAATGTCAGCGACGGTAGGGCCAAGTTGCTGCCAGTGTTCCCGACTGATAGAAGTAATAATTGTCACCAAAGATTCCAAACAGACATTGGTAGCATCTAAGCGTCCTCCTAGTCCGACTTCTACCACAGCCACATCGACTTGCTGCTGGGCAAAATATAACCAAGCAGCCGCCGTAATTACTTCAAACTGAGTTGCCGATTCGTCTTCAGGGCGAATAGCACCTTGGACTTTTTTTAATAATTGCCTCAATTCCTCAGAGGAAATTGGCTGTTCATTCAGACAAATACGTTCCGTCCAATCGACTAAATGGGGGGAAGTGTAGCGTCCTGTACGATAACCAGCCTCAGTGAGTACCGAGGAAAGATAGGCACAGACTGAACCTTTCCCATTAGTGCCAGCAACGTGAATTATTGGGACTTGGTGATGGGGATTGCCGAGATTTGCCAATAGGTTGACAATGCGATGGAGTCCCAGGTGGACACCAAAGCGTTGCAGGGGTTGTATTACAGAATCGATATCCAAGGAAGGGATGAGGGGGATGAGGGGGATGAGGGGGATGAGGGGGATGAGGGGGATGAGGGGGATAACCTATGCTAATGCTCCATTAATTTATATAAAACCGACTGCTTCTTTGAGCCACTCCCCCGTTTTGAAAACGGGGGATCCAGGCATCACACAGAGATTGCAGTCTGGGACTGTCTGACATCTCCTACGCCTAGAGTCGAACTCCCGACTCTTTTAATATTTAAACTAGCATTTTCGTCTCGGTCATTAACAGAAAGACATGAAGGACAACGCCAACGTCTGACTGACAAATCCAGACTTTCTAAAACGTGTCCGCAACAATAACAAGTTTTGCTAGAAGGATACCGCTGGTCGATATAGACCACAAGTTTCCCCTTTTTCAAGGCTACCCATTCCAAGATATCTAGGAAGTCTCGGAGCGCTAAATCACTAATTTTTCTTCCCCATAAACGCTTCATTCCCTTGAGGTTAAGCGTCTCAAAACACAGAACATCAAATCTATTGGTTAGATCATGCGCTAACTTCCAAAACCAATCGCTTCTGCGGTTAGCTATATCTTCATAGGCGCGTGCTAAGTTCTTTCTTGCTCTTTCCCGGTTAGATGATAGCGAAGCGTTAGCGACGTTAGGAGCGTCGCCTTTCAACTTCTTAGAGTGATGCCGATTTGCAATTCTTATGGCATTGAGCGATTGTTTGAAGAACTGGGGTGATTCAATTTTAGAGCCGTCCGAGCAGGTTAGGAATGTCTTTAAACCAAAATCAAATCCCGCTATTTTACTAGTCGTGAATTTAATTTTTGGCTCATCAATGCTATCAACGACAACGACCATAAACAATTCACCCAATGGCGTGCGCTTAATGGTCAATGTCTTGATTTTTCCCTCAATCTCTCTAGAGTTCCAATATTGATAAACACGACTTCCAATCTTTACCCGATTACCACCTAAGAATTTATATCCGGCTTGTTTTAGAGTAAATGACTTGTATTTTTTGACTTTCTTAAATCCTGGTGGTCTAACTCCTTTCTTGTTGTGTTTAAAAAACAACTGATAGGCTTGATCAATGCGTTGACAAATATCTTGGACTGCTTGAGAACCTACTGATTGCCAAAAAGAATTACGTTTTCTCAACTTGGCAATATGAGACTGAAGTTTTGCACAACTCAAATGCTTGCCCCACATCCGGTAGTACCGCTTATGTAGAGCAATACAATGATTGTAGATTACGCCACTAGCATTAATCATGCCTTTGAGGTATCTATTTCTTTTGTGCTGATAAAGCTTAAACTTCAGTGTTTTCATAATCTTATAGCACCATGATTAATGTAGACAATCAATACTCATCTACATGAAATCTGTATATAATCATTACAATCACGCGCTGTGGGCTAGCGACTGTTCATTTGGTTTGCATACCATGTAGACGCAGGAGAGTATTTGCCAATAACGAAGAATTAAAACTTCGATGTATTCAAATATTCCAGTCTGTCGCTAATGATAATAAATGGGTTATCAAAGCTTTGGAAATTGCCCCAGATCATATTCACTTACTGGTGGAATATGATCCGCATCACTCAATCGCTCAAATAGTCAAGGCATTCAAAGGTCGCTCATCTAGATACCTGAGACAGGAATTTCCAGAACTAATGAAGCTCCCCAGTCTGTGGACACATTCATATATGTTTGACACGACTGGGAAAATTAGTACTCAGAAAGTCTTGGAATATATTAATGATCCACATCATGGCTGAATTTATTCAGCCGTTCGCTTATATCCCCCCTTTGGAAAAGGGGGGCTTTACGCATCACACTCGTAAACAGAAACAGCCGATTGAAGAGTGATGATATTAAGGCTAAATTAGGCTTCCCGATCCAAAAAGCCTTGAATTTGTCTTAAAGCCGCAGCGCCAATATTAAACACTGCCCAGCCAGCTGCGATCGCAACTGGTGCTAAAACGATCGCTATACGGAAATCGATATCCATATCTAGAACCCCTCTCTTAAGTAGAAATTAAAGTTTTGTCAACAGCTCTCATTTTTATTTTTAGCTGAAGTGGGCAACTTTTCCAAATCCAAATGTAAAGAATGTTTAAATTATAGGGCATTGGCACTTGTACTGCCCTTCTGGTGCGATCGCACTCGCGTTCGACTACCCTCAGGAACCGCGTTCGCGTAGCGTCTCGCAGAGAAGTCGAAGTATTGGGCATTGGACATCGAGCATTTGGTTATTAATTCTTCTCCCTCATCCCCCTCATCCCCCTCATCTCCCTCATCCCCCTCATCCCCCTCATCCCCACTCCCTAAACCTTGCTAAAACCAATATCAGTACCCTTACCAGCATGGACTAAAGCTAACTTTTGGTAACGTTTAGCGTGTTCAATCAGTTCTGCGGCTTGAATGTCTGTTACTTGGCGTAACATTTTGCCAGGAACACCGACAACTAGGGACAAAGGCGGTACATTTTTAGTTACCACTGCGCCAGCACCAATAATGCTACCAGCGCCTACTCGTACCCCGTCTAAAATCACTGCGCCAATGCCAATCAAACTTCCACGCTCAATGTAAGCAGAATGTATCACAGCGCGATGCCCTACGGTGACATGATCTTCTAAAATTGTCGGATAACCAGGATCGCAATGTAGAATTGCGCCATCCTGAATATTTGTGCATTCGCCAATTTCAATGCGTTCTACATCTCCCCTAACCACTGCTCCATACCAAATGCTCACCCCTGCTGCGATATTTACCGAACCCATAACAACAGCATTAGCTGCGATGAAGGCAGCTTGAGAAAAATCGACGGATGTCCAGTAAGAAGCGGTAGACACGATAGAATATGAATATGGTACCCAGGAATACTGGAGAAACTCCAACCTTTGAGGCTGGTTGCATAACCAGGATATCACAGCGTCAAGCCTCTACGGCGAGGAAAACACTAGTGAAAAATGTTTCTGCCGCAACTCCGTGTCTATGCAGCAGTGAGCAAGGAACCCAAAGTGGTGAAGCCGAAGTGTATAATCCAATCCACTAGTGCTGGTGAAGACAAAATTATGTTTGTACGCACTTCATGATGAATCCAGGCTTGCAGTACCCAATGTTTGGGTCTGAAATACAGTGTCCTCACTGTCGCCAGACTATTCCGGCGCTGACACTAACAGATACCTATTTGTGTCCGCGTCATGGCGCGTTTGAAGCTAATCCTAAAAATGGAGAGTTAATCCATTTGCAATCGGGGCGTCATTGGCGAAGGTGGAATAATGAATGGTATAGACAGCATACCCATCCCGATGGTATTCGGTTTGAAATTCACGAAGCATTAGACAAGCTGTATACCCAAGGTTATCGAGCAACAAGAGTGATTATTGCTCGACGCTATCAGGAATTGATGAGCGGCTATTTAGAACGCAGCACACCTTGGCGTTCTGGACAACCAGAACCTACTCCGGCGCGTTTGTACGGCTTACCCGTCGAGTTTAGCCCTGATACTTCAGAAGATCCCTGTTGGGAAGTGATTAATTTTGACTTGGAAAAAGAGCGTGGTGTCCCTGTACGCTACCCTTATTTTAGGTTGTTTGAGTAATGGTCATTGGTCATTTGTCATTGGTCATTGGTCATTTGTCATTGGTCATTTGTCATTTGTCATTTGTGAATAGCAAAGGACAAGGTTCTGATCGGAGGTTTTATCTGATCAGAACTTGATAAGAGAGAACAACTGACAAAAGACAACTGACAAAGGACAAAGAAAAAATTATGCACCACGCTTCTATTCGGACTGCGAATATTCATCGAGCGATCGCTTTCTACGAACTTTTAGGGTTTACTATTTCGGAACGCTTCACTACAGGCTACACCCTAGCTTGCTGGATGGAAGGATTGGGGGGCAGAATTGAACTCATCCAAATTCCCGAACCAAAACCAGCCCCAGATGCATTTGCTGACGAGCATTATGTGGGATATTATCATCTCTCGTTCGATTTAACTGAGATTACATCAGATTTACCTAGTTGGTTGACAAGTTTACAAGAACGTGTATTAATCGCATCTGAGAGTCAACCGGAAGAATTACAACCGTTGAAGGTATTATTAGAACCGACACAACAGCAAATAGGCGATCGCATTTACGAAGTGGCTTTCATTGCCGATACTGATGGCTTACCCCTGGAATTCATTCGGATTTTAGTAAAATAGCAGTCAACCTTCCTAGCAAAAACAATAATGCCCTCAACACTGACAGAAAATGTACGTAAGACAGTGCTGGAGAATGGTCTAACTGTTCTTACAAAGGAAGTGCATACGGCACCCGTAGTGACGGTGCAGGTGTGGTACAAGGTTGGCTCACGCAACGAAGAACCGGGCGTGAATGGCATTGCCCACCAGTTGGAACACATGATGTTTAAAGGCACTCTAAATCGTCCAATTCAATTTGGACGTCTGTTTAGTGCTTTAGGTAGTGATTCCAATGCTTTTACCAGCTATGACCAGACTGCATATTACAGCACTGTGGAACGAAACAAGCTGAAAGCACTCTTGGTATTAGAAGCAGACAGGATGCAAAATTCCCAGATTGAGCCAGAGCAACTAGCGAGTGAAAAGCGGGTGGTAATTTCCGAGTTGCAGGGTTACGAAAATAGTCCAGAATATCGCCTCAACCGTGCCGTCATGCAGGCGGTGTTTCCCAACCATGCTTATGGGTTACCCGTGGGTGGCACTAAAGCTGATGTCGAAAAATTTGAAGTTGAGCAGGTACAAAAATATTACCGCAATTTTTACAGTCCCGATAATGCCGTCTTAGTGATTGTTGGAGATTTTGAAACTACAAACACCCTGCAAATAATTAAAGAGGTATTTGGAAAACTACCGAAAGGGCAAAAGCCAGGAATTATTTCTCCCTCATCCCCCTCATCCCCCCCACCCCCCTCACCCCCCCCATCCCCCTCATCCCCCTCATCCCTCATAATATTGCGAGAACCGGGAGCAGGCCGGCTGTTACAAGTTGTTTATCCCCTACCCGATGCAAATCAACCGGACGTTCCGGCCCTGGATGTGATGGATTACATCTTGACAGAGGGACGGAATTCTAGACTTTATCAACCATTGGTGGAGTCAGGTTTAGCTAGTGAATTATCAGCATCCGTTACCAGTTTGCGAGAATCTGGCTGGTATGAGGTGTTAGTGACGGCTGGAGCTAAACAAGATTTGAAAAAAATTGACTCAGTGTTGAGTAGTGCGATCGCCAATGTAGCAGAAAAAGGCGTGACCTCGGAGGAAGTAGAACGAGCTAAAACCCAATTAACAGCAGACGTAATTTTGAGTAACCGTGATATCACCTCTCAAGCAATGCGATTGGGGAATGATGAGACAACTGCTGGTGATTATCGCTATACAGAGCGCTATTTGACTGCTGTCCGTCTGGTGAAGCCAACGGATGTTGTCGCTGTCATTAACAAATACTTGACAAAAGAAGCCCGGACAGTAGGCTTTTTTGAACCAACCCAGAAGCGGATCACAGAGGTTGGTGACAAACCAGATTCAGCCCAAACTACAGAGAATTTTTCTCCTCTAGCACCTGTGCATCCTTCTGAGGTGATGAAGTACTTACCACCTGTAGATTTGGCTACAGATGTGAACGCACAAATTTTACCAGATGAATTTAAATTTACCAATGGACTGCGGATATTACTGTTAAGAGATCATAGTACTCCCACCGTTACCCTGAGCGGATACATTCAAGCTGGGACGGAATTTGATCCCGATAATAAAGCTGGGCTGGCTGCTTTTGTCGCCGATAACTTGCTAAATGGCACTAATAGCAAGGATGTCTTAACTATTGCCAAACTCTTGGCAGAACGAGGGGCAAGTTTAGATTTTCGAGCCAACCGCGAAGGTGTGCATATCGAAGGTGATAGTTTAGCAGAGGATTTGCCGATACTCCTTGAGATATTAGCAGATGTTGTTAAAAATAGTACCTTTCCAGCAAAAGAATTGGAACTCCATCGCCAACAAACTTTAATTGAACTGCAACTGGAATTAGATGAGCCATCAGAAGTAGCCAGAAGAATATTTGTTCAGTCAATTTACCCGAAAAAACATCCCTTACACACCTTTCCCACAGAGGAGAGTTTACATCAGATTCAGCGCCAGGATGTGATTGATTTCAAAGCTAAACATTATCGTCCAGATACGACAGTGCTAGCGCTGGTGGGAGATTTTGATCTAGACAAAGTGCGATCGCTCCTGAAAAATAAGTTTGGAGACTGGGAAGTTAGCGGCCAAGCACCCACATTAAAATATCCGACGGTATCAATGCCTGAGAAAATAGTGAGTGTCAATCCAGTTTTACAAGGTAAAACCCAAGCTGTTACTTATATGGGTTACACAGGTATTAACCGTTATGATCCTCGGTTTCATGCAGCCTTAGTATTGAACCAGATTTTGGGAGGCGATACCTTATCTAGTAGACTAGGTGCCCAAGTGCGCGATCGCCAAGGTTTAAGCTATGGAATTTATAGCTACTTCCAAGCCGGGAAGAATGCAGGGACATTCTTGATTGAGATGCAGACTAGTCCAGAAGATAGCACTGAAGCGATCGCTAGCACCCGCGAAATCCTACAGCAAATCCATCAACAAGGTGTCAGCGCACTGGAAGTAGAAACAGCTAAACGCACTCTCAACAGCAGCTACAACGTTTCTCTGGCAAACCCAGAAGAATTAACAGATAGAATTCTGATGAATGAGGTCTATGGATTAGATAAAGCAGAATTGCACTCCTTCACTGATAAAATCCAGAAAGTTACTCTTGACCAAGTTAATCAAGCGGCTCGTGAATTACTTCACCCAGATCAAATCGTAGTCGTTACTGCTGGCCCATCTGTGTTAGCAAAAAAAAGCATCAAGTAGAGATGGGCGCTGGGCATGGATAATAAAGAATAGGTAAAACGGTTTTTACCGCTAAGTTAAGTTGGTGCAAAAAAACCCAATTATGTTACGAAACGTAAATATGATTAAAACCCTTACTAATGACCAATTGACTTAGTACAGCTTTGCATAAAATCGTGGCCAATTGAGGGTTGAAATTTAAACGCAAAGGGGCGCAAAGGGAAGCGCAAAGGTTCGCGGAGAATTTGCTACGAATTTATAAAATATTGTACTTAGGACAAATGACAAAGGACAATCTTAGCCAGTTAGCTTTAATTGCACCAACCTACTTACCTATTAATTGTTCCTGCTCATCAGCATTGTCTTTTCATAACTACCGATGAAAATTTACAACCATTTATACCAAATTATAATTACATTTCTTACTTTCCTCATTACTGCTTGGCTGCAAATCTTACGGCAGAACTACGTGATATTAACGTTGCTTCTAGGACTAAATTTCATCGCTGTGACTCCAGCAATGGCGGCGAATTTGTCTGGCGATTTGCTTAAGCAAGCAGCCACAAAAATTACAATTAGCTTGGGTAATTCGGCAAACGAACTCAAGTTTGAGCCAAATCATTTAGAATTCGAGGCTGGCAAACGCTATCAACTAGAGCTTACCAATCCTAGCCAACTGAAGCACTATTTTACTGCTAAAGATTTTGCCGATGGCATCTGGACACAAAAAGTTCAAGCAGGCAAAGTAGAAGTCAAAGGAGCCATTCGCGAACTGGAACTCAAGCCGGGTGCTGAGGCAGAATGGGTATTTGTGCCCCTAAAATCTGGGACTTATGGCTTACGTTGTTCAATACCGGGACATACGGAAGCAGGTATGATTGGAGAAATTGCTATCAAGAATTAAAATTATTCGACTCCGTATTTAATCGCAGTCTAATGTTTATAGGACTTACGCAAAAACCCTCTCAAACTCTCATTTCTCCCTGAACTCTGTGTCCTCTGTGGTTCGTTTGACCTTACCTGTGCGTAAGTCCTAGTTTAAATTAAAGATAATTGAGGTAAATCCTATGGTGTACAGCGAAAAATAAGTTAGAGCGATTTTGATCAAACCCTAAAATATCAGGAGTAGGCGAATATGTTATTCTATATACATTAGCGGTTAAATGCAAAAATCCCGATCAGGAATTAAAATAACTTAAATTATAGATATTATTTCTCAATCTAGAGAAAGAATTGATACTTCATTGGCAGAGCCACCAGTAATTATTAACTTCCCATGAACATTTTCAGTAACTTACTTTCTCAAGCAACTCAGCCTGCACCTGCGAAAAAACAACGCCGAGGAATTGAAATTAAATCGCCGCGTGAAATTGAAATCATGAGGCAATCATCCGCAATTGTGGCAACTGTCCTCAAAGAAATTTATCAGATAGTAAAGCCAGGAATGACAACGGCTGATTTGGATGCTTATGCAGAAAAACGCATCCGCGAAATGGGTGCAACACCAAGTTTTAAAGGATATCACGGTTTTCCAGGTTCAATCTGCTCCAGCATTAATAATGAAGCAGTGCATGGCATTCCTAGCCCCAAGAAAGTGATTCGCATAGGGGACGTATTAAAAGTAGATACGGGTGCTTATTACCAAGGCTTTCATGGTGATTCTTGCATTTCAATTGCTGTCGGTGAAGTGACGCAAGAAGCTGCTAAATTAATTCGCGTAGCAGAAGAGGCTTTATTTAAGGGCATCGAACAAGTGAAGGCTGGTGTATACCTACTCGACCTAGCTGGAGCAATTGAAGACCATGTGAAAGCTAACGGCTTTAGTATAGTCGAAGAGTTCACTGGACACGGTGTCGGTCGTAATCTGCATGAAGAACCTTCAGTATTCAACTACCGTACCCGCGAAATGCCAAATGTTAAACTCCGTGCCGGGATGACCCTGGCAATTGAGCCAATATTAAATGCGGGTTCTAGACACACGCGGACATTATCTGACCGTTGGACAGCAGTCACTGTAGATAATTCTTTGTCGGCTCAGTTTGAGCATACAGTGTTGGTAACGGAGACAGGTTATGAGATTTTGACTGACCGTTCTAAAGTGTAATTGTTAGCTTTAATTCAATACACTTGGGTTAAGCATTTCCTCCTTCTCCTTCTCTCTGTGTTCTCTGCACCTCTGTGGTAGCCTGCGGCAAGCCGCAACTCTTACCAGACGCACTCGCGTTTGCGTCTACGTAAAAAAAAGAGTTTCAGCCCTTTTGTGAACCGTATTGAGCTTTAATTATCTTTTGTTGAGAGAGGCAAAGCGTCAAAAAAGGACGATTTACCTCTTGATTTTTTTTAAGACATAAGTAATGAAGCGGGCACGTTCAATCTTTTTTACGGCTTCTTCTGCTTGTTCTCTGAAAATTTTACTCTGAATAATTAAAGCTGCACTTGTTCTTGGAAAAAATCACAATCATTAAGGATATCTGTCAATTCTTGGAAATTGCCATCACTCGATATAATTAATTCGTGATCGTCATCTAACCACTCTAAAGCAAAGCTAGATTTACCATAAAAAGCAGACACTCCTAATAAAATATTTAACAAGTTACGACTAGTCTTAATAGTATTCAAAATATCTGGTAAGTGTGGCGTTCGCAGAATCTTTGTTGTTCTCAAATCTCAATTCTTGAGCAATTAATTGTTTAATCTTCTGTAATTGCTCCTGAGCATTATTGATCAGGATAATTTGTTTCATGATTTCATTAGAATCGCCAATAGTGAGTTTTAGATTCTGAATCAGTTTTGGCAATTCACTAACAAGTATTTCTAGGTTAGCCATAAATACCCCTTAGGGATTTGTTGAAAGTTTATGCGAAACAATTAAAATGGCTTGAGGAAGTATATAACTCAATACGGTTCACTTAAAGCTGAAACTCTTTTTTTACGAACCACAGAGGCGCAGAGAACACAGAGAGAAGAGAGAAGAGAGAAGAGAGAAGAGAGAAGAGAGAAGGAGGAAATGCTTAACCCAAGTGTATTGGTATATAACCGCACCTGTTGCATCTGAGCGTCCTAGTTGAGTGATAAATCTCAGGAGCTATAAAATGTATAGTTCCCGCAAATCCTGCTAAAGTAACAATTTCAGTTTTAAAATTCCAGAGAAAGACAAAGTTACCCATTCACTAACCTATGAATGAAGTTGATTTAGCATTTACCCCAGCACTAGAGTTGGCGCAGTTAGTCCGTCGCCGCGAAGTATCACCGCTAGAGTTGGTAGAAATATATTTAGAACGGATTGGGCAGTTAAATCCCCAATTAGGAAGTTATTTTACAGTGACGGCAGAATTAGCGATCGCAGATGCCAAAGCCAAAACAGAATTATTAACAACTACCTCAGAACGACCGCCATTTTTTGGGGTACCGATTTCCATTAAAGATCTCAACGCTGTAGCAGGTGTTACCTGTACTTTTGGAAATCCGGCATTACTGAACAATATCCCTAACTATGATGATGGTCTTGTAACAAGGATTAAGCAAGCTGGATTTACTATTCTCGGTAAAACAGCCACTTCCGAGCTAGGTTCATTGCCATACAGCGAACCTACGGGTTTTCCCCCAGCTAGAAATCCCTGGAATTTAGAATATACCCCTGGCGGTTCCAGTGGTGGCGCGGCGGCGGCGGTAGCAGCCGGATTGTGTGCGATCGCTCAAGGTTCTGATGGCGGTGGTTCAATTCGGGGGCCTGCGGCTTGTTGTGGCTTGGTGGGACTCAAACCATCTAGGGGCAGAGTGAGTAAAGCGCCAGTAGGCGAACGCCTTGCTGGAATTGCCGTCAACGGCCCGATCGCCCGGACTGTGGCTGATGCTGCGGCCCTTTTAGATACCATATCTGGCTATGTTACAGGCGATCCTTACTGGTTGCCAGATCCCGATCCATCATTTCTCGCTGCCACTCAAACAAAACTCGGTGCTTTGCGAATTGCTTTTGATACTAGCATTTCTCCTTTGGGAGAAGCTGATGCTAACTGTCAACAAGGCGTCCGCCAAACAGTCGAGTTATTAGAACAACTCGGCCACCACGTGGAACAGAAATCTCCAGATTTTAGCGGTTTAGTTGAACCATTTCAAATCGTCTGGCAAGCTGGGATAGCTGCATCAGGACTTCCTGTTGAAGCTTTGCAGCCATTGAATCGCTGGCTATTTGCACGCACAGGTTCCGTTGCAGAATACCTCCAAGCAGTTTCTCAAATGCAGATAGTGGCACGGCAGATTGTGGCGTTTTTCGATACCGTGGATGTGCTGGTATTACCAGTTTATCTACATTCACCCATCCGCATTGGGGAATGGGCTTCGCTGAGTCCAGAAGAGACATTCCAAAATATTATTGAGTGGGTTGCCCCTTGTCCACCTGCTAATGCAACTGGACAACCGGCGATCGCAATTCCTGTTGGCTTTGATAGTGATGGTTTACCCATCAGTGTGCAACTAATTGGCAAACCTGCTGCTGAAGCCACAATCATCAGCCTAGCAGCACAATTAGAAGCAGCTAATCCTTGGATTCATCATCGTCCAGCCTTCGCAATATCGGGCTAATCATGCAGGCATCCCTAGAACACAATACGCTTGGGTTAAGCATTTCTTCCTTCTCTTTGCGCCTTAGCTGTTGGGGAAATTTTTGCGGCTTTTGCTGTGTTAGGAAATGAAATTTCTCCAGCAACTGTCACTGCTGAATCTGATTGTGAGATTCTCACTGTAGAGCGAGATAGTTGATTAAATAGTGCTATATGCAAACAGTGTACTATTGGGCATCTAATGGTATTTTCGCTTTTTGAAACACCTCCTCAACAGTAAATTCTAATCCCTCAAATAAAGAATCTTTGAGTAATTCTTCTCCCATATAAGTTTGTGGCGCAGCATCTGGATAAAAAACAGTAATACTTCTAGCTTTACTATCTACCACCCACACCCGCAGCACCTTAGCATCCAAATAATCTTTGGCTTTAGCCGCCATTTGTCCAAAGGTTTGTCCGGGCGAAATAATCTCAATCACCAAATCAGGAGGAACAGGACAAGCTTCGTCTTCGTCCCAGTTTGCGGGTAAACGTTCATTAGAGATATATAAAATATCTGGAATTGGCATCCAATCTCGTCCCCGACGGGTTAATCCAACAGCCCATTCCGGGCAAACTTCTCCTTTTCCCTCACAGGATTGCTCAATCAAATTGAGAAGGACGCGGGTAAGTTTTGCGTGAAAAAATTTTGGTGACATCTTAGGAATTGCTTGACCATCAAAAAGCTCATAAGTTATATCTCCCTCACCTGGTGCAAGATTTAGGAACTCTTGCAAGGTTAATTGATTCTTGGCTTGGAGTATCATGGCTCATTAATTGGTAATTCGTAATTGAAGGACAGAGAAACTAATTTTTATTCTGAATCCTGAATTATTCTTCAAATTGTTCACATTCCCCGCAAAACTTGCCGAATAATATCCGATGGCACTTCATCAGTAACTGTTGCAACACCAATCTCTGTTGGTAAAACAAACCGCACTTTCCCTGCTTGGACTTTCTTATCTAATTGCAACGCCTCAATAATTGCTTCAATATCTACCCCAGTTGGTAACTGAGTCGGTAAACCCGTTTTTTGAACTAAAGCATTTTGACGTTCCGTGTCTTCTTTTTGCCACAGTCCCAATTCCACAGCAATTTGACCGGCTGCTACCATCCCAATGGCCACCGCTTCACCGTGATTTACTAGACGATAACCAGTCAAACTTTCCACTGCATGACCAATGGTATGTCCATAGTTGAGAATCGCCCGCAATCCGCCTTCTTTCTCATCTTTGCTAACAACATCAGCTTTAGCTTGACAAGAGCGCGTCAATATGGTATGTATCAGGTCAGATTTTACATAGCGGAGTTGATCGAGGCGTTTACTTGCTTCCAATTTCGCAAACAATTCGGCATCCCAAATTACACCATATTTAATAACTTCTGCCATTCCTGCTCGAAACTCGCGCATAGGAAGAGTTTTTAATACATTTGGGTCAATTAAAACCAAGCGCGGTTGATGGAATGCCCCAATCAAGTTCTTGCCGTGGGGATGATTTACGCCAGTTTTGCCACCAATTGCTGAATCCACCATCGCCAATAGAGTTGTAGGTACTTGGACAACATTAATGCCGCGCAGCCAAGTTGCGGCTGCAAAGCCAGTCATATCGCCAATTACACCTCCGCCCAAAGCCACCATAGTAGAAGAACGTTCTAGGCGGTTTTCTAAGGCGATATCGTAAAGTTTTTGGATAGAATTGAGAGTTTTGTAGCGTTCCCCTGGTGGTAGGGTGCAGCTAGCAACTTCAAATCCAGCAGATGTCAGGGATGCGATCGCTCTTTCGCCAAAATGCTTAAAAATCGTCGGATTAGAAACCAGCAATACCTTTTTGCCTAGCTTCAGACTGTCCATGTGCTGACCCAGTTGATCTAAACTCGAAGGTGCCTTAGCGTAGCTCACCGTTTGCGTAGCGTCTAGCACAGAAGGTATCACAATCTCATAAGACTGCTCTGGTAAATTCACATTAATTACAGAAGTCATTGCCCAACCCTAAATAAGCGCCCGTGGGCTGTATTGTATCGCAATCTGGGAGTGGGAAGATGAGGGGGATGAGGGGGATGAGGGGGATGAGGGGGATGAGGGGGATGAGGGGGATGAGGAGGAGCAAAGAAAAGACTGATTGCCCAATGACCAATGACTAATGACAAATGACCAATGACCAATGACTAATGATTCAATAGATTTAGGAAGTATTGTGGAGAAAAATAAATGTTTGCCATTGTAGCTTACATCGGCTTTTTAGCTTTGTTCTTTGGTTTAGCTGTAGGTCTGCTGTTCGGTCTGCGGACTGCCAAGATAATTTAGACAAAACTCTTGTGGGGCGGGCATCTTGCCTGTCCTCAGTTTACTAAGGACGGGCGAGACGCTCATCCCACAAAAAGATATTTATCCCATAACAGCCGGACTTGCTACCTTCTCCTGTCTTTGGGAAGGCGGACGCATTCCCAAACCGAGTAAATTCAGCATTTCTCGGTCACTATCGTAATCTGGACAGGGAGTTGTCACTGTCAACATTTTGTTGTCGTCGCTAGAAAAGATAGAATTGGCTCCTGCCATAAAGCAGAAAGCTTGTTCAACTTGAGAAAGTCTAGCCCTACCGGCACTAAGACGCACATCGGAGGCTGGCATTAAAATCCTGGCTGTACCAATCATCCGCACAATATCCCAAATGGGAACATCAGGCTGATTTTCTAAGGGTGTACCCGGTACTTGTGAGAGAATATTAATCGGCACAGATTCTGGATGGGGATGTAAGTTTGCCAGAGTTTGTAACATCCCAACACGGTCATCGACAGTTTCGCCCAAACCCAGGATGCCGCCGGAACATACAGTAACATTTGTCTGACGGACATTTTCAATTGTGTTCAGGCGATCGCTATATGTCCTTGTGGTAATAATTGTGCTGTAATATTCCTGCGAGGTATCTAAGTTATGGTTATAGGCGTAAAGTCCTGCTTCTGACAATTTCCTGGCTTGATTTGCCGTCAACATACCTAGAGTGCAGCACACTTCTAAACCCATTGCGGTTACATCCTTGACCATTTCCAGGACTTCCTCAAATTGTGAGTTATCCCGCACTTCGCGCCAAGCAGCACCCATGCAGATGCGACTAACACCAGTTTCTTTCGCTTTCTGAGCAATGCTAACTACTGTTTCCAATTCTTGGAGTGCTTGGGGCTTTACCTCTGTTTTATAGCGGGAAGATTGGGCACAGTAGCTACAATCTTCTGGACAACCTCCCGTTTTAATAGATATAAGCTTACAAACTTGTATTTTTGTTGGGTCATGATATTGGCGATGCACGCTAGCAGCTTGATAAATAAGCTCTAGTAATGGCGTGTTATATATCGCGTGAATCTCTAATTTTTGCCAATCGTAGCGTATTCCCACCACATCACTATCCTTCTTGTAGACTGGGTTAATTAAGAGCTGTCTTTTGGTTGAATCTCCTGCGGTACAGCGTTTGGGCAAAGGGATTTTCTCGAAGTTATGCCGCGTACTGTGCTTTATCACCCATTGGCTCTGAATCCTTCCGCTCTAGATATTAGACATCAGCTTATCAATATTTTGCTTCAATGGTAGATTAAGAGCAAAAATACTCATGTATTGGGCATTGGCAGGACTGATGCTAACCGGTGCATATATATCTTAGGACTTACGCAATAACTCTCTAAAACCTTATTCCTTTGTGTCCTTTGCGTCCTTCTCCCAGGGGGAGACGCTGCGCGAATGCGGTTCGTTTTGTCATGATTTTGCCTAAGTCCTGTTTATGTTGGTCAGCAGTTAACTGAGTGGGTTTAGTATAAAACAGGCACAAAAAGCATTTTTACTTAGTCCGCAGAAGCAGACTTTGCCCTAGCTGCTGCTAAACGGCAGTTATGAGAGAATTTACAAAATCTAGAGAATGTTTTGGAAAGAGATCCCGCCAATTAAGTCCTGTTATGATATCAGAACTGCCTATAATTACAAGCGATCGCCTATTATTACGAGCAGCAATCCATGAAGATATACCCCAAATTCTCAAATACTTCATTGAAAATAAAACTTATCTCACTCCATTCTACCCTCTTTGGGCTGATGGTTTTTTTACTGAAGAATATTGGCATTATCAGATAGAAAATAGTTTTCTGGAATTTATCAATGGGCAATCGTTAAAACTATTTATTTTTACTAAAAAAAATCCCACCGTAATTATTGGAACTGTAAATTTTAGTAATTTTGTTCGAGGTGCTGCTCATTTTTGCTATGTGGGATATAGCCTTGCTGAAAATAAACAAGGTAAAGGATATATGACAGAAGGGCTAAAATCCGCCGTTCAATATCTTTTTCAAGAGTTAAATTTTCACCGACTTATGGCTAATTATATGCCTCACAATCGGCGCAGTGGCAATGTACTCAAAAGACTTGGTTTTGTTGTTGAAGGATATGCTAGAGACTATTTGTTAATTAATGGGCAATGGGAAGATCATATTCTGACAAGTCTCATCAATCCTAGCTGGCAAACACCTAAATTCTAAAGCAATAATTCGTAAATAAATAATTATGCTCTTGTTATAATTGGAAGCCCTAAGTAGATAAGTGGGAATATTTATAACTATGTAATGATTATGTGTCGTCTCAGACAAAGACCCAAATAGTCAGCAGAATTTTGAGCATTTACCGCCTGAGCATTTAGAGGTTGATATCTTAGAGAAAGATAGGTGAGTAGCTGAAATTATCACAGAGATTAAAGCCCTTTTGGGAAGTTAAATCAGGAGAAAGTTAGATGAATCTTGAGGAAGCAGTGTTAGAAAGATTACGCCACTTACCTGTGGATAAACAGCAGCAACTATTAGAATTTGCGGAATTTTTGTCTCAAAAAACTACTCTGAAGACTCCTTTACGGACTGTTAGAGGATTATGTGCTGATTTAAAAGTAGATATTACTGAAGAAGATATTGCTCAAGCACGTCAAGAAATGTGGGGTAATTTCCCCAGGGATATCCTTTAATGACATCGGTAGTAGCAGATACACACACTTTAATTTGGTACGTTTTTGACTTGCAGAGATTGTCATCAGCCGCATTAACAGCGTTGGAGCAAGCAATTAATACAGGTAATCCTATTTACGTATCAGCTATCACAATCATAGAAATTGCTTATTTAGTTGAGAAAGGACGCTTTGCCGAAGAGGTATTAATACGAATTTTAAACGCTTTGGATGACCCCAATATAGGTATTGTACTTGTACCTCTAGATAGGAATGTTTCAGGAGTAATTCGACAAATTGATCGGGTAACTGTTCCTGATATGCCTGATAGGATTATTGCGGCTACAGCTTTTTCTTTAGGTATTCCTTTAGTTACTCGTGATTTGCGAATTCAAGCTTTAACCACTATAAAAACTATTTGGTGAAAAAAATTGCCAATATAGTAAAATTAGGAATTACGAATTAGGAATTACAAAGACTGGCGAATTTGCTCTAAACTGAATAAACTTATCATCAAAGTAAGAATTCCTGTTGGTAACAAAGGCCGTATTATTCTTGACAATCAAATCCAAATCATTCCAAGCTTGTGTTAAAGGAAATGGTTTAGAGAGAATTTCGTAGTTCTCTTGGCATAGTTTTTCTGGAATGACATCTTCATCCTCAATTCCCGACAGACCAGATAAGCCGTATCCTGGCCCAGCACCACCATTACCAATTTCTAAGAGAAAGTTTCGATATTCACTTGGTAATCTAATATTGTATCTGGATTCAAATACTTGAATATCTTTGTTACTCAAGCAACGTTTAAATTGATATTGGTGTGATTCTGAGCCAAAAACCTCAAATGTAGCGTCTAAAAGAGCTAATTGAGTTAATTTTTTCTTTAATTGCAAAACTTTATTCATTATCTGCTCTAGATTTTGATGGTGGCACTGCCATATTTTAGATATGGGTCGCTTTTTGCGTATATGCTGATGCCGAAGCCAGAGGTAGTATTAAGAGAAGAATGAATTAAGCTTTGCTCGTAATGACTCTGGCTGAAACTCCAAACTACAAAAATTCTAGCAATCCTTTTCTCACCCTCAACTACGAAAGCGCCTTAGAATCTCTAGGCGGTGACTACTACGATGAGGTTGTAGCGGCGGAATTTCCCCAACACCTCCTGCGTTGGCGTAATGATCAACTATTACCCCGTTTCGGTCTAGACCCCCAAGTAGTCAAAGACGAAGATTTCATCACAGCCTTTGGCAAATTTCAAGGACGCAAACCCTTGTTAGCACTGCGTTACCACGGCTATCAATTTGGTGAATATAACGGACAGTTGGGTGATGGTAGAGGCTTTCTCTACGGACAAGTACGCGCCAATGATGGCGAATTATACGATTTTGGCACTAAAGGTTCTGGGAGAACGCCTTACTCGCGTGGTGGCGATGGTATGCTGACACTCAAAGGCGGAGTGCGAGAAGTTCTGGCTGCGGAAGCACTGCACTACTTGGGTGTACGTACTTCGCGCTGTTTGAGCATGATTGAAACAGGTTTACCACTGTGGCGGGGCGATGAACCTTCCCCTACCCGTTCATCTGTGATGATTAGAATGAGCAAGTCTCATATTCGGTTTGGTACTTTTGAGCGACTGCACTATTTTCAGCGTCCAGATTTAACTCAGAAGTTATTAGACCATGTAATTGAACAGTATTATCGAGACTTAAGTACTGAACAAGATAAATATGCACTGTTTTACGCCCAATTAGTTAAACGGGTTGCGGAACTAGTAGCGCAATGGATGGCGGCTGGCTTTTGTCATGCAGTCTTGAATACTGACAATATGTCGATTACGGGAGAAAGTTTTGATTATGGCCCTTATGCATTTATCCCTACTTATGACCCATACTTTATAGCTGCATATTTTGACTATTCTGGACGCTACTGTTACAGTAATCAACCAATTATTTGCAAGTTGAATTTAGAAATGCTCCAGGAACCTTTCAAGGCAATTATTGATAAAGGGGATATGGAGACTGCTTTAGCTAGGTTTGATGAATATTACCAAGCTGAATACAGTTCTTTGATGTTGAAAAAGTTGGGTTTTGGGGATTTGCAACATCCACAAGCTGAAGAACTTTTAAATCTGACGATTCAATTTTTGAAGGATAGCCAAGTTGGTTATCACCAATTCTTCTATGATATGGCTCGCACTTTCTCGTCTAAATGGCGCGATGAGCCAGGTTTTGTAATGAATAGTTCAGATATTGTACCAGTACCGGGTGCATCAGGAATTTTTGATGATTGGTGTATACTATACCACAAAATTTTGAATGATTTTGATAGCGATGTCTACGACGGGGGTAGCTGCGGCACCGATTTAATTGCCCAAACTCTAGCTGTTCATAATCCCAAAACGGTATTATTAAGACCTGTGATTGAATCTATTTGGGAACCAATTGCTCAAGAAGATAATTGGCAACCTTTTTATGAGTTAATCCAAGCAATTCAGTCTAGGAAATAGTTAGCAAAGGGCAAGACTAATAGGACTTACGCAAGTGTCACAAAAAATAAAAGCTTTTAGTTTGTAGTAAGGGCTTCAGCCTTGATTTTGAGGACTTTAGTCCTCTCTTCTCTACGAGAGGCTGCGCCAACGAGACGCTGCGCGAACACTACAAACTCCAAATAATATGCCAGTTGCGTAAGTCCTAACTAATAACGCAATACCCTTGCCTTAAGAGCCTATTTATAAAGCAATACGCTTGGGTTAAGGCTAAAACTCTTTGTCAAAGTCAACTTTTTTAACGAACCACAGAGGCGCAGAGGAAACAGAGAGAAGAGAAAAAATGCTTAACTGAACCGTATTGATTTATAAAGCAAATATTAAGTAGGGTGTGTTACGGCTGTGTAGGAATTTGAGGGTTTGAGAAAGTCTAATTTAGCCGTAACGCACCATATTTCCAGGTGCCGTACTCTCAGCTTTAACCCACCCTACAATTTAAGGTTTACTTTATAAATGGTCTCTAAACACAGGGCTATTTCATTCTCATCTAGCCCGCCTCAGAATTAATTCACCAGTCTAATAGCGAAAGTAGTCTAAAGACTACTGATAAAAGGTTATAAGTCAATACGGTTCAGTTAGGGCTAAAAATCTGTTAGAAAGTCAATTTTTTAACGAACCGCCTTCGCGCAGCGTCTCGTAGAGAAGACGCCAAGGACACAGAGAGAAGAAAGAAATGCTTAACTGAACTGTATTGGGTTATAAGTACGTTGGCACGAAAAAAGTCAAGTATGTTACGAAACGTAAATAAACTTAAAGCCTTTACTAATGAACAATGACAAAGGACAAGTGACAGCCTTAGCCAGTTAACTTTAATTGCGCCAACCTACTTAGTCCAATACACTTGGGTTTCGTTCCTCAACCCAATCTACACATTTTTATAGTTAATAATGATAACGAGCTTGTAAAAAATTTATTTCATCATCATTTACAAGATATACAATTCTATGTTCTTGTGTTAAACGGCGAGACCAAGTATTAGGATCTAAATATTTTAAAGGTTCCGGCTTACCTTTCCCCTTAAAAGGATCTCGGCAAGTCTCTTTGACAAGATCCAAAACTTTAAGGGTAACTCGTTGATCATTTTCCACCCAAAATTTTAAGTCTTCTAAAAATTCAGGTTGAAATACTGTTTTTCTTTGCTTTGGAGTTGCTGGAATTTCTTGGTTTGATTGGTTTTTTAGGTTCTTCTTTTTGGTCAAATCCTAACTCCTTACTAAGATCATCCAAGCTTTGAGACTTCACAACTCCTGATTTAGCTCGATTTAAAGCTGTTAGCAAACGTTCAGCGTTACGGGGGGAACGTAAAAGATGAGCAGTTTCTAGAAGACTAGAAAGTTCATCAACAGGTATTAAAGCTACATTTTCACCATTACGACGTGTAATGATTACAAAATCGCGTTCTGAAGTAACTTTCTGGCACAGTTCAGACAGCTTTTCTCGTGCTTGTGTATAAGTATAAGTAGCAGTAACCATAAGTATCAAAAGTTTCCTTTGCACTTGTAAATTAATTACATTGTCGGTTAACTTGTACAGACTTCATGTACAGGTTGATGCTTTTTTATCGTAACATAATAGAAATTGAGATTCCCCAGTCCCTTTTCTGACTAACTAAACTGCTGGGCATAAAACCGCGCATAGCGACGCTCTAGGGCTAATAATTCTTCATGGGTTCCCGATTCGACAATTTGTCCTTGTTCGAGAACTAAAATACGATCGCACCGTCTCACTGTTGATAAACGGTGAGCAATAATAAATACTGTCCGTTTTTCCATCAGTCTTTCTAGCGCTTCCTGTACCAGTGCTTCTGACTCAGAATCTAATGCTGATGTCGCTTCATCGAGAATCAAGATTTGGGGATTGAGCAGCACAGCGCGAGCGATCGCAATTCTTTGTCTTTGTCCACCAGATAAGTTTACCCCACGCTCACCCACCCAAGTCTGATAACCTTTTGGCAGTTGGCTAATAAACTGATGAGCATTGGCAATTTTTGCCGCCTCTATAACTGCTTTAATCTCAAAAACATCTTGTCCAAAGGCGATATTTTGGGCAATTGTCCCCGAAAACATGATGGTTTCTTGAGGAACAATCCCAATTTGTCGCCGCAGACTATGGAGTTTGACATCCCGAATATCAACACCGTCAATGAATATTTGACCAACTTCCGGGTCGTAAAAACGGGGTAAAAGATTCACAAATGTGGTTTTACCAGCACCAGAAGCACCCACAAGAGCGATCGCTTCACCTGGCGATACCAATAAACTGATATCTCTTAAGACAGGTTCACCTGGTTTATAGGCGAAGGAAATATGACGATATTCTACTTTCCCGTTGACCGGGGCCAGAGCGATCGCATTAATCTTTTCGATCACCGTCGGCTGAATTGCCATCAATTCAAAAACGCGGTCAACAGATGCTTCACCCTGCTTAAATTCGTTGTAGTTATTAGTAGTATGACCAATGGGATCAATTAACAGCGCCGCCGCCGCCAGATAGCTGAAAAAACTCGCCACTGTCAAGTTCCCTTGGGAAATTTGCCATGCTCCCACAATCAGTAATGATAAAGCACTTAAAGCTTCCAGAAATCCGACGATGGGAATCTGAATCGCTTTGAGGCGTTCGGCTGAGTATTTTGCTTTGAGACTGCGTTCTGCTTCATGGCCAAAGCGGGCGATTTCGTAATTTTCGGCAGCAAAAGCCTGTACCAAACGAATACCGTTGAAAACTTCCGCGAGAATGGCTGATAAACCCGACACGCGATTTTGACTTTTTAAGGAATATTTGCGTAACCGTTCACCAAACCAGCCGACTAAAATACCCATCAGTGGTGCAACTATGACTGTAGCGAGTGTCAGTTGCCAATTCAGGTAAATCATGTAAATCGGAATTGCCAGCAACTGCAAAATACAGGGGATAAAGTCGTGAAATACTTTATTTACCACTTCGCCAACCCGGTCAACATCTTCCGTAAGGCGGTAAGATAAATCACCTGCTTTTGCTGTTTCAAAATAGCTGAGATTTAGCTTTTGGAGATGGGCGTAGACTTGCTGACGGAGATGAAAAGCAACTCTCAAAGCAGCTTTCGCCATGTACATATCTTGTATAGATTGAAACAAGCCTCTAACAAGAAATACTAAAGCACAGCTACCAGTTATTTGAGCGATCGCTATTACATTACCTTGTGCAAAGGGAATTGCCAATTTGCCGGCAAGATTGATCAGCACTAATGTCGCCAGTACGTATCCTAAGATACCAATAAGTCCCTTGGCGATGGTTTGCCACTGGAGTTGGATATAAGGCAGTAATTGCCAATAATTAGAACGGGTTTTCAAGCTCGAAGATCCACAATGATATTTTCCTTTGTTTGACGCTAGCAGTTTTTGGTGAGTTTCTGAACAGTTAACTAATTAGTTACAAACTGTTTTAGCGACTATGGCCTGTCACTAATGAAGCGATCGTCAAATATTTAGACCAAAAAACAAGCCAAATTGACCAACAAAAAGCCAAAATTCAAGAAGCAATTGAACTTAGGACTTACGCAAGTGTCACAAAAAATAAAAGCTTTTAGTTTGTAGTCAGGGCTACCCTACGGGAACGCTCCGCGAACAGCCCTGATGAAAGAGGACTAAAGTCCTCACCACAAACTCAAAATAATACGCCAGTTGCGTAAGTCCTAGAACTGTTGAAAGAATATTGCACCGCCATCATCACCAACGTTGTTACAGGTAAAATAGATGTGCGTCAAGTCCTCATATCATGTCCGGTTGATTACTTACTAAACCCGAAGAACCCCACCCCGCCAAAGCTATGCTTTGTCTCCCCTCCCCGCAAGCGGGGAGGGGATTAAGGGGTGGGGTGCAATGACTGTGGGAATCATAACTAATTATGCGGACATGATATCATCTGCTAACCCCAGAACCCACAATGACACAAATCACCCTTTCCGACCTCCCCGAAACCATCCAAACCCTACTCAACCAAGCCCAAAAAACAGGCGAACCCCTCACTATTACCCAAAACGGTATTCCCTTCGCCATCATTTCCCCTATCAAGAAAAAATCCATCCTGGAAACCCTTTCCACCCTTGAACCACTGGACGAAGACTTTGCCGACGTGGACGAAGGATTATTACCATTAGATGATGTTGAGTTTTCAAAATGAGTTATTTATACTTGTTAGATACAAACATCATTTCCGAAATAATTAAGTAGAGCGACGCAAATAAAGCTAACTGGCTAAGGCTGTCATTTGTCATTTGTCCTTCGTCATTTGTAAGGGTTTAAGGTGTATTTACGTTTCGTAACATAGTTTGGTTTATTCTTGCCGACTTACTTAACTAATTAGTTACAAACTGTTTTAGGGTTGATCATAGAGTTTCCCGGTGTTCTTCTATGATTGAAATGGAATATTCATTCGAGGGGTCTTGCTTTATGAAACTGGAAGAGTATTTCAACGCCCTTGCACCAGATGACATCCGACTCAAAGGAACCCGGATTGGGATTGAGAGCATTCTTTATGAGTATATCTATCGCTCTAAAACACCAGAAGAAATTGCCGAACAATTTCATACGGTGACGTTAGAACAGGTTTACGCCACGATTTTGTATTACTTGCATCATCGCTCAGAGGTTGATGCGTATCTGGTAGATTGGTTGGAATTTTCCCGAATCATGCGCGAAGAGCAACAGCGAAATCCGTCTCCTGCCAGGATGAGGTTTCGGCAGATGCAGGAAGAAAACGCTCCAAAGCAGTTACAGGAAAGCTAATGGCAATTCGGTATCTGTTGGATGAACATTTGAGTCCTACATATCGTTCTCAACTTGTGCGGCGCAACCCTGAATTGGTTGTGCGAATCATTGGGGATTTAAATGTGCCACCCAAGGGCACTCCAGATCCAGAGATTTTGATTTGGTGCGAAGCCAATGGATTTATTTTGGTGACGAACAACCGTAAGTCCATGCCCGGACATTTGGCTGACCATTTAGCTTTAGGTCGCCATATTCCTGGAATATTCACCATCGATGCAAATCAAAGCATTGGACAAACTGTTGAAGAATTAATCATCATTGTGGCAGCTTCGTTTGAGGATGAATACCAGGATCGAATTGAATATCTACCCTTGAGCCGATAGATAGTGCATTCTCCACTCGCTCATTCCATCACCTTTCCACCCCTCCCTACTAAGATAGGGCTTGCTGTTTTTCAACAATTCGTCTGTGAATTTCTTGGAGTTCTTCACAGTAAGGTATTCATAACTCTTTATCAGCCAATACAGTTCAGTTAAGCATTTCCTCCTTCTCTTCTCTCTGTGTTCTCTGCGCCTCTGTGGTTCGTAAAAAAAAGAGTTTCAGCCCTTTTGTGAACTGTATTGGGCTAAAATAGTGCATTAGCTTTCCTCTTGTGGGATGCAATACTGCTCGGTTAAGCTTCTTTTGGGCATTATAGACAACGATATTTCAAGGGTTTCAGCCTATTTTCTTTCCTTAACCGAGCAGTATTGTTGTGGGATGGGCGTCTCGCCCGTCCAGTGCGGGCTTTTCGGCCCACACCACAAGAAAATTTATTGCAACAATTTAGTCTTGACACACTACTACTGCGTTCTAAAAAATTAGCCCTCTCCTTGTAAGTAAGGAAAAGGCTAAATTAATCTTAAAATACTTCCTAATTTTCCAGTTGAATTACGAACTACGAATTACGAATTACGAATTAGTTAATATCCGCCCTCTTCTTCGTATTCTGGCTGTCTTTCTTTGACTTTTTTAGGAATATTCACAGGCTTCGGCGCATCTTCCCAAGCATCGCCGTCTACGTCGTCATAATCATCGTATTCGTCAACATAAGGCTTACTATAGGGCTGGGCTTCATATTTTAACGGTTGCGGTTGTTCATACCTGTCGTTGCCCGTTGCCTCACTCCAGTTATCTTCTTCCTCGTCTTCTTCGTATTGAATAGATTCATACTGCCGCGCCTTCATTACCTGACGCTGTGGCCTTTCTTCTTGCACATAGTCTTCATTCCATTCTTCTTCCCGTGCTATGGGTTCGGGGGCGCGAACTTTTTGCCTGGGTGGTTGCAATGGCACTCCACTAGGTAGTTGATTGGCTGGTGCAACTTGGCGCGGTGGAGTATAGCCGTATTCATCTTCTATATCGCGCTCCCACGGGGCTTTGCCGATACCCAGGCGCTCTAGTAAACCAACTGTTAACTGATTTACCCGTTCTTCGGCTCCTTCAAACACAATCAACCGATTGGGGCCAGTGCTGACAATTTCATCCACTGAGAATTCGTAAGTACTCAGAAATTGATCGGGAATTTGGGGCAATCCTAAAGAAGCAATAGCTATGGAGTTAAGCTTCCCGGTTTCGCCGTTGAACTTGAAGCCCCGAACTTTGCCTAATACTTCACCTGTTTCTGTAATTACTTCCCAGTTAATCAGATTGCTGAGAGATTCAACTTCGATATCTTCAATGACATCTTCGTTATCAACCAGGATGACATCACCAATCTGGCTGATGTTGTTGAGGTACATATAGCGCGGTATGCCCGAAATAGAGATCAGGCTGTCTCGCAAACCAAGAGCCACAACCTCTCGTTGATCAATATCAACCCAGACTTGACTGATGATGCCTAGCCGCTTGCCGTTGTCGCGGGTAATCACCTGGGTATTTAATATGTCGGAACGCCTAATTATCTGTTCGGAGGTCATTCTATACCGAGTCCTGATCTCGAATCCGGTTTAACGCGATATGCAACTTATTCTTGCAACCCAACTTCCAAACCTCTCACGCCAGGTGCTACAACGGGGGGAACCCCCGCAACGCACTGGCTCCCCCACAGGGAGAGAGGCTTTGATTTTTGCTCCCCAATCCTTTTAAGGAAGGGGTTGAGGGTTAGGTTTGAGAGCAAGTCGCACATTACGTGGTTTATCTATACACTATTATTAACAAAAACTCAAGCAGATGTATTGGATGATTGTAACTTAATCCCCAAAACTTGAGTATAAGCTCCTCGTGCTTGAGTAACGCCAATTGTGCGTTCGGCTGATTCTATCATCGGACGACGCAAACTCACAACTATAAATTGCGCTTGTTGTGACTGTTGTTTGATCATTCTAGCTAATCGTTCTACGTTTGCCCCATCTAGGAACATATCCACTTCGTCAAAGGCGTAAAATGGCGATGGGCGGTAGCGTTGCAGGGCAAAGATAAAGCTCAATGCGGTGAGTGATTTTTCTCCTCCAGACATGGAAGCTAGGCGCTGTACTGGTTTGCCTTTGGGGTGCGCGACTAAATTCAGTCCACTGCTAAAGGGATCTTCGGGATTTTCGAGTTGTAAGTAGCCGTCGCCGTCGGAGAGGATGGCAAAAATTGATTGAAAGTTTTCGTTGACAGCATCGAAAGCTTCTTTAAAGGCAAGTTGCCGCAATGTGGTAAAGTTCTCAATCCGCAAAAGTAGTTCGGTGCGTTCTCCTTCTAAAGTTTGCAATTTTTGGGTGAGTTCCTGGAGACGGTTTTGGGTGCGTTCGTATTCTTCTAACGCCAGCATATTAACAGGTTCCATTGCCTGTAAGCGTTTGGTAAGCGATCGCAATTCTTTCTGCAATTCTTCCAAGTCTACTTTATCTGGAACTTCTGGCAAGGGATTTGGTAATTCTGCTCCCACATCTCGCAACTGGTTTTGTAAAGCAATTAGTTCCTCCCGCCGCTTTTCTTGGGTTTCTTTGAGTTTTTCTATTTCCCATTGCAATTGTTGTTGGCGCAAAAGGTGCGATCGCACTTCCAGTTCTGTAGCGTCGCGTTTTTGTTTCTCTTCTCCCAAATTCTGTTCCAAAATACTCAGCGCCGCGCGGGTTTCGCCGATTTGCTCAACTATAGCTGTAATTTGTGTAGAGACGCGATATATCTCGTCTTTACATGATATTTGTTGGGTTTCATATTCTGCAATTCGCTCCTCTCCTTCTTGGCTTTTTTCTTGCAAGCGTTGTTGCTGATTTTCTAAATTTTTTAATCTTTGTTCAGCTTCCCTTAATGCTGTCTCCAGTTGTTGCAATTGTTGCTCTTGAATTTTAATCGTCGCCTGGATTTGTTGCCATTCACTGGGAGTTTGAGACGCTTCCAACTCAGCTAAACTATGTCGCAATTGTTGCAACTGATTTTCTTGCCCCGGTAATTCCCGCTCCAAAATTTCCAATCGAGATTGAGCAGTGGCTAACTTTTCGCTATTTTGGGCGAGTTGCGATCGCGTCCCCTCTAATTGGGCTGTCAAATTCTTAATATCTTTCTGCAACTGTTCCAATTGCAACTGCTGTTCGCGCCGCGCCTGACGCGCTTCGGTGAGTTCTGGGGTGAGTTTTTTGGCTCTGGTTGACAAAGTTGCGATCGCTTCAGTACAACGCTCTAAAACCCGCTCAATATCCACCAAGCGACTTCTTAAAGCGATCGCCTCATCCGATTCCGCCGCTTCCGCATTGCCAAACCGCAACGCTGAACGCTGGGTGTTACTACCACCAGTCATTGCACCGCTAGTTTCCAGGAGTTCCCCATCTAAAGTAACGATGCGATACAGTCCTAAGTTTTTCCGCGCCGCCTCCAGGTTGGCAAATACGACTGTGTTACCGAAAACATAGCTGAATACATCTTTGTAACGGCGATCGCAATCGACTAAGTTCACAGCATAGTTAACGAAACCGTTAGCAAAACGCAGTGTTGCATCTTGAGTAAATTTGGGAGCGTGAATTTTATTCAGAGGTAAAAAAGTTGCCCTCCCTGCACGTTTCTGTTTGAGCAGTTCAATCCCGGCGGCGGCGATGCTATCATCTTCCACTACAATATGTCCCAAACGTCCACCGGCAGACATTTCTAAAGCTAGCTGATGGCGGGGTTCCACCTTTCCTAACTGCACAACTAAGCCACAAAGTCCAGGCATTCCCGATTGTAAAATGACTTTACTAGCTTGGGTTCCTTGGACTTCTTGCTGTGCTTGCGCTTGCGCCTCGATTTTATCCAACTGGCGTTGTTTTTCTCGTTGTTCAGAAAGTAATCGTTTTTGGGTTTCTTGTTGAATTTGCAGTTCTTGTTCTGTAGCTGAGAGATTTTGGGCTAAATTTTGGATCGGTTCATTAGAGGCGTTAAATTCCGTTTCAACTCGACTACACTCAGCTTGTTTTTCTGCTAACAGGGGTTCGTCGCGTTCAATTAACTGAGTTTCCTCTTGGATCAGCTGCCATAACTGGCGATCGCGTTCCCTAAGTTGTGCTTGTTCGGTGCGTTGCGGTTCTAGACTATACAGCAGAGTTTCAATTTGACGGTTGAATGCAGTTTGTTGCTGCACCCAAGCTTCCGAAGCTGAGGCGATTTCTGCGGCGGCTTCGCGAGAAGTTTCTAAAGCTTGCTGGGCTTCATTTCTGTGCTGCTGTAGAGACGTGATAGATCGCGTTTCGACAATCTGTGTTTCGGCAATTTCTTCTAGAGAATGACGGTATTTTTGAATCTCTTGCTGAGTTTGAGTGAGACGTTTAGCAGTTTCTTGAGAAGCCGTTTCTAATTCCGTTAGCTGACGCTGGAGTTGTTTCCGTTCTGCTTCTTGGGTAGCGAGGGTAGATTGTACCGCCAAAAGTTCCTCTTCTCCCAATGCTTTGACATGAGCATTGAGTTCTTCGAGTTTTGCAGTTTTTTGAACGATTTCAGAATTTAGGTTTGTGAGTTGGGTAGTAAGTTCAATAGAATTGCGATCGCTATTTTGAATTTCGTGAACTAACTTTTCTTGTTGTGCTTGTAAGGAACGCCATGATAAAACAGCTTCCCAAGATTGTTTGGCGAGAAATTCCGTGCGGAGTTTTTGATATTTCTCAGCTTTAGCCCGATCTTGGTCAAGGCGATCGCGCTGTGCGGTTAATTCCGTCTCAATAATCCGACAGCTATCTTCCTTTTCCTTCACCTCATCTAAAGTTGATTTAGCTTGAATGATTTTGCGATCGAACGCGGCTACCCCAGCCAATTCATCAATAATTTCCCGCCTTTCCCGCCCATTCATCGAAATAATACTGGTGACATCCCCTTGCAGCACCACATTGTAGCCTTCAGGATAAACGCGCAGGTTACTTAATTCTTCATGCAATTCCGTCAGCGTGCAAGCTTCACCATTGATATAGTAATTCGACGTGTAAGTCCCTTGGTGAGTGACTCGCAGCCTTCTGGTAACACTCCACTCTGCCGATTTGGGATTTGGGATTTGGGATTTGAGATTTTCTTCCCCCTCTTCCTCACTTTGTATCTTTGCATCTTTGTGTGAGATTTCATCCGACAAATCAAATGTCACAGTGACGCTAGCCTCAATAGAAGCACGTCCTTTAGCCGTTTGAGTGTTATTTACCAAATCCGGGAGGCGATCGGCTCGCATTCCCTTAGAACTGGAGAGTCCCAGGCAAAATAGCAGCGCATCTAAAATATTAGATTTACCTGAACCATTTGGCCCAGATATGACCGTACATCCCGGTAGCAAGGGGACTGAGGTAGTGCCACCAAAGGATTTGAAGTTCGTAAGTTCCACGCGCTTGATATGCACCATAGGCGCTGGTTCACTAGGCTAATGAAGAACAAGTGTATCAACTAATTAAGAATTCGCAAGAGGCTAGGGAGGGAGAATTCCGGATGATCGTAGACGCGTAGCGGCTTGCCATAGGCTACCACAGAGGCGCAGAGAACGCACAGGGGGTAAGGAGAATCGTGGTTCAGAGAAAAGCTATTGCTAGAGTTAGGACGAGCATGAGATTTAATTGCACGCACTCAACTGCAACTGTATCAACTGATTCCAGTATTATTTGAGATAACTAACTGGAAAGAGGATAAACTGATTTAACAAGTTGGCAATGGACTTGTTATCACTATCAGTTTATTACTATTTATTGCAAGAATATTTGACAAGTATGTAAGATGATTTTATGGGTAAATATAATCAAGTAAATTATGCAACTAGAAGATTACTTTGACTTTCAGCGACCTGATGATATTCGACTCAAAGGTACAAGAGTAGGAATTGAAACTATACTCTATGATTTCATCCATCGGTGTCGGACTCCAGAGGAAATTTCCCAAAGTTATCCATCAGTAACTTTAGAGCAAATATATGCAACTATTCTCTATTACTTACATAACAAGGAAGCAGTTAGTGCTTACATAGCTGATTGGCTAGAACATAGTCACCGAATGCGAGAAGAACAGCGACGCAATCCACCGCCAGTTGTAACCAAATTGCTAAAACTGAAAGCTGAAAGAGAAGCAATGAAAAAAATACATGACTCTCAAATATCTTCTTGATGAAAATGTTGATAAAGTCTATAACCGCCAATTTATCCAGCGCAACCCTAACTTAATGATGTGGGTGGTTGGTGATCCTGGCGCTCCTCCCAGAGGCACATTAGATCCAGAAATATTATGCTGGTGTGAGGAATATGACTTTATTTTAGTCACAAATAACCGTACATCTATGCCTGTACATTTAGCTGAACATATCGCGCAAGGGCGTAATATACCGGGTATTTTTATTTTGAATGATAAATTAACCATTGGTCAGACTATTAGTGAATTAAGTCTAATTGCTCAAGCATCTTTTAATAATGAATATCAAAACCAAATTATTAATTTACCACTGATTTAATAACAATGTCACTAAATAGCTGAACTACAGATGTCGATCATATAAAGTTTTAAGGGTTTGTAGTCCGGATTTTAGTGCTTATAAAATAAGGACTAAAGTCCTTACCACGAACTTGCAAATAAAAAACAGAGACTTATATTTGCGTAAGTTCGTGTTTGGCTTTTATGCCAGTTTTTTGGCTTTTAGCTAAAGTCTACTTCAGTAGACTAAAGATTTTTGGCTATATTTAGTCATCTCTGAGATGACTTTCGCTATTCTTCTTGGAAGTTTAGTTCCTTGCGGGACAACATAGCTTTTACGCTAAGTTGACACCGATGACCATTGTTCCCTACCCCGTGGTCTATTTATCTGAAAATAGCTCTAATTAATCTGTGTGTCATGGTGAGGAGCAAAAGTGATGAATCGATATTATCAGATTTAAATCAGTTTGACGATGTCTGCGACGGGCGTAGCTGCAACAACTCAAAACTTTAGCATTTTTGCAATTCTGTCCAAGCAATTTTACCCACAAAATGTTACTTTAGAAAACTATGGCTTGCTTACAATACCCTAAATATCAGGAAATATTAGCCAATGCCGTACCTTACTTCCGCTACTGAAATTCGTGCCATTGTTGCTGAGTATACCAACGCTAAAACGCTGTGGATAGATACAGAAGTAGCTGACTATAAAAGTCGTAATCCTCGACTATCGCTGATTCAGGTATTAGATAATCCTAAAGATATGAGTGGCGATCGCGTCTACCTTTTAGATGTCCTAGAACAGCCTACTATTGTAGCTGAATTTATTGAAAAAATTATGATCAATTGTGGAATTGAAAAAGTTTTTCACAACGCTAGTTATGATCTAAAACTTCTCGGTAACAAAAAAGCCAAGAATATTACTTGCACTTTGGAAATGGCCAAAAAAATTCCCTACTATCTTTTGCCATTACCCAACTACCAACTAAATACCATAGCTACCGCACTTTGTAGTTTTAACAATATTGATAAACAAGAACAAAAAAGTGATTGGGGAAAACGTCCCTTAACTGAAGAACAGATAGAGTATGCTTACTTAGATTGTATTTATCTTGCTCAAATTCACTTAAATTTGTTACGGTTAAAAGCCCAAGCCAGTCCTGAACCAGCAACGGAAGACTTAATATTACTAAGTACCAGATACTCGCAACTTGAGCAGCAATGGAAGTTGTTGAATTCCGAATTTGAGCATTTACAAGAACGGATGAAAAAAGCCATGCAGGCTCAGAATCTATCGGAAACTTATGATTATAAACTGACTAGTTACGAGCGGACTACAGTTAAAGCTACATTTACAGAATTGGCAAAGCTAGCACAAACTCAAGGTATTAATTTAGATTTTCCAATCACACTAACTCAAAAACTCCAAAAAGATTTAGGGCAAAATCTAGAACAACTCTCTGTAGATATTGAAAAAACCACCTCTTGGCGGCTAAATTCCAAAACTCAAGAAAGTGATATTGATGATGAGTAAATTGTTTAAATGGCTATAAATGCCAGAATTTATGGAGTTATTATTTAGAATAAATCTAAATATTTTAATTTTCTTTCAAAAAGTATTCTAAATAGCATGATAAATAGAAAGCTTTTATTTTTTGTGACACTTGCGTAAGTCCTAAAATCCATTGTCAAGAAGTACGGAGATGACAATACCAAAGAGCCAAAATGACAAGTTTTATACTTTATATTTGATGATTTTTGCCTAATATAACTGTCCAGGGCTATTTCATTCTAGACATAAACCACCCGGAACTGAAGTTCCGGGCTCATAGCTAAAGTCCGTTAAAACGGACTATAACTTTTTCTCAGTCGTCTTGAGACTACTTTCGCTATTAGACTCAGAATGAATTCTGAGGCGGGCTAGATGAGAATGAAATAGCCTTGTAAGTAGATCGGCGTAATTAAAGCTAACTGGCTAAGGCTGTCATTTGTCATTTGTCCTTCGTCATTTACAAGGGTTTTAAGCCTATTTACGTTTCGTAACATATTTAGGTTTTTTCGCGCAAACTTACTTATAACTCAATACAGTTCAGTTAAGCATTTCTTTCTTCTCTTTGCGTCCAACTCTTACGAGACGCACTCGCGTTGGCGGTAGCCTGCGGCAAGCCGTTCGCGTAGCGTCTCGTAGAGAAGCGTCTACGTTAAAAAAATTGATTTTTATAAAGAGTTTTAGCCTTAATTGAACTGTATTGTTGTATAACTATCAAAGAAATCTATTTAAGATCAGGTAAATTTGTCAATAAACTTTAAATGTCTTGAAAAAGTGAGAATAACTATTGAGTTAAAGAATTAAAATTTAGATTTTGGTATTAATTGTGTTCAGGTGTTATCCCAGTTTATATTAACTTATGAGACGGCGTTTATTGAGACAAAAGCGAACAAGGGTAAATCAAGTATTTACCATAGCTATTTTTACTACATTGACCGCAATTAGCACTGTTTCTTGTAGTAAGAATGACAATGTGTTGGTGACAGAAATAGGAGTTAGTCAACCTAGCCGTCGTTCAGCGACAACTTCCATTGGTGGGGAATTCTATATTCAGGGAAAAAATCAGCACTTAAACGGCGACTTGCAAGCTGCGATCGCTTCATATAGTAAAGCAATTGATCAAAATTCTCAATATGGCGCTGCCTACAACGGTCGGGGATTAGCCTACTTTGATTTTGGAGACAAGGAAAAAGCGATCGCAGATTACAATCAAGCACTTCGCATCAACCCTAACGACGCCGAAGCCTACAATAACCGGGGAAATGCCCGCGCCTCACTAGGAGGTAACAGAGAAGCAGTCAAAGATTACAGTGAAGCGATTCGACTCAATCCCAACTATGCCGAAGCCTACAATAACCGGGGAAATGCCCGCGCCACCTTGGGAGAGAGAAGAGCGGCATTAGATGATCTTGACCAAGCGATTCTCCTCAACCCCAAATATGCGATCGCTTATAATAACCGAGGAAATGCTCGTGCTGCCAATGGAGATCCACAGGGTGCGATCGCAGATTACAATCAAGCCATTCGCCTCAATCCTAACTTTGCCCCTGCCTACAATAACCGGGGAAATGCCCGCGCCACCAATGGAGACAAACAGGGGGCACTCAAGGACTTACAACAAGCAGCAAACATTTTTCAAAGTCAGGGTAACAACGACTTATACCAACAAGTCATGAATAACATCAAAGAGCTTGGACAGTAAGGAGTGGGGAGTTAGGAGTTAGGAGTTAGGAGTTAGGAGTTAGGAGTTAGGAGTTATGAGAATTCTTTCCCCTCTGCCCCATGCCCAATCCCCAATCCCCAATGCCCTATTCTTCAATCATTGGGCTACGGAGGTCTTCTACCATCGCTTGAATTTCTGCTGGAGGAGGTGGTGTTAGGCGCGAAACCACTAGGGTGACGGCAAAGTTGATTAGCATACCCAAGGTACCAATTCCTTCTGGAGAAACCCCAAAAAACCAGGGTTGCATACCCCCAAACTTGACACCGACAATGTAGATCATCGTAAAAATTAAACCAGTCAACATGCCGGCGATCGCACCTTCAGAATTGGTGCGTTTGTCGAAAATCCCCAGGAAAATCACCGGAAAGAAACTAGCGGCGGCTAAACCGAAGGCAAAAGCTACCACCTCACTCACAAATCCCGGCGGATTCACCCCAAAATATCCGGCGAGGACGAGGGAAAAACCCACCATGATCCGCCCGACAAACACCCGTTTTTGTTCTGAGGCTGATGAATCTATGATGCGGTAGTAGATATCGTGGGCGATGGAACTGGAAATTACCAGCAATAAACCTGATGCCGTTGATAAGGCAGCTGCCAAACCGCCAGCTGCTACCAAGCCAATTACCCACGGAGGTAGGTTAGCTACCTCTGGGGTGGAAAGCACGATGATATCTCGGTCAATCTTTATTTCATTGGTGTCTTTGTTCGGGGTTAACTGGAAACGCCCATCCTTATTTATGTCATCAAAAGCTAAGAGTTTAGTTTTTTCCCACTTGGTTGCCCAGTCTAGCTCCTGCACTTCTGCAACCGTATGATTGTGCAGGGAATCGATCAGGTTGTAGCGGGCAAACATGGAGAGGGCTGGAGCGGTTGTATAAAGGATGGCAATAAATAGCAGCGCCCAACCAGCAGAAAAGCGGGCTGCACGTACACTCTTTACTGTGTAAAACCGGACAATTATATGGGGCAAGCCAGCAGTGCCTACCATCAGGGCAATGGTGGTGAAAAGCACATCTAGCATTGACTTGTTCACAAATGGCTCAGTATACTGCTTAAACCCCAGGTCAACCTGAATTTTATTGAGTTTGTCAGCAATATCACTGAAGGTAAATGCTAACTGGGGAACAGGATTACCAGTGAGAAACCAGGCGATCGCGATCGCTGGAATCAGGTAAGCAAAAATCAACACACAATACTGTGCCACTTGCGTCCAGGTAATACCTTTCATCCCCCCCAAGACAGAGAAAAAGCCGACAATCACCATACCGATGATCACGCCTGTATTGATATCTACTTGTAGGAAGCGGCTAAAAACGATGCCCACGCCCCGCATTTGTCCAGCAACGTAGGTGAGGGAGACGAAAATGGCCGCAACTACTGCCACCAGACGAGCAATATTAGAATAGTAGCGATCGCCTACGAAATCTGGCACTGTATACTTGCCAAATTTCCGGAGGTAGGGAGCCAGTAATAATGCCAGCAGCACATAACCACCCGTCCACCCCATTAAATAAATAGAACCGTCGTAGCCCAAAAAAGAAATCAGCCCCGCCATTGAAATAAACGAGGCTGCCGACATCCAGTCGGCGGCGGTAGCTGCACCATTAGCAATTGAAGGTATCCCTTGACCTGCTATAAAGAAGTCTTTACTATTTTCGACTCGTGATTGCCAACCAATATAAATGTAGGCGAGGAATGATAGTCCAACTAATACAATAGTCCAAATTTCAACTGACACGGTTTTTCCTCACTTCTTGAGATTGTATTTTTGGTCTAGTTTGTCCATTTGAAAGGCATAAATGAAAATCAAGGCTATAAATACTAGGATTGATCCTTGTTGCGCCATCCAAAACCCAAAGGGCACGCCAAAAAAGCGTATCGCATTCAAAGGTTGAACCAACAAAATACTGAAAACTAGGGAAACCAATGCCCAGACAATTAAAAGATTACGAATTAAAGCAGTATTAGCACGCCAATAAGAACGGCGCTGATCTTCATCCATTGTTGTTCATCATCATTGTGTTGGTGCATCAAAATAATACCAATAAGCCGTTAATATCCTGTATAATGACTGTATTAATTTTTAAATTATTTAGTAAATAATATTTGCTTTAAAAGTATCAAATATAACTCCCTGATAACTAGCTAAGAATTGTCCCATGTCAGTTATGTTGAAGTTAATAGGGCTTACTTATTTTAAATTAATTAAGTCGGTGCTAATATTTACAACTATGTTAATAAATTTTAATGTAGGGTGTGTTGTCGCACAGCGCAACGCACCCTCAACAATCTATGCGGTGAAGCATTACTAACTGGGTTTGTTTTAGATTTAAGTCAAGTTTGGTAAGGGTAAATAAAAAATTTTGGAAACAAAACAAGGCAACATTCAAAGTTAGTTCCATTCAAAACGTTTCTTAACATCTGCAACGTTTATTACTGCTGCAACTAACTTGTAGCAAAATTCTTTTTCTTGTCCTAAAGGTTGAAAAGGTTCACCTAAGCTAATAGTTAGTGTAAATTTATCAGGTTCAAAACCTTCCAATTCTAGTTCTTCTATAACTTCTTCACAAGAATATATTCCTTCTTCAAAATACTTGAGTTTATCTATCCAGATAGGATCTGTAATTGGTAAATCATATTTATGTTCACCTAAAAAGAAAAGAGAACGGAATTTTTTTTCATTTGGATAATTACCCTTACTCTTAATTTGCCATTGAAGTTTATTTGGCTTTACCAATGCTAATGAAGACAGAAGCGGTGATTTTTTCAGTTCCTCATAGCTTACTTCTTTATCTAAACTGCCTAATAGTTCGGCAGAGGAAGATTGTTTTTTAATTTCTGGATTTAGTAGCTTTCGAGCTTGAGTCAAGGTAGGATTTCCTAAGTTTTCCCATAATTGATTATGCTTTATGAGCCAATTTTCGGGTTGGTGGCATCTCGGATCAGGTTTAAAACATGGGATTCTTATAACGTCAAATATTTGAGGTTCACTGCCATCGTCTAAAGTGTAATGTTCTGGATATAGAGTGCCATCTCTTTTATTTGAAACTGGACGAAGCCACCCTGAACCATCAGTTTTGATCCCAGCGATACAAGTTCCGCCATGTTTATTCGATTTTGCAAGACAAATAATTTCAAAAGTAGGCATCCTTAATCTCTTGTTCACACCTTAGTCAATATAATTCTCAGAGGTGATGGATGTTGATAGTTTTGTCTAGCTTACGTTGCAGATATTCAGCAACTAATCGCCGATGGCAATTATGAGGTTTTGCCTCACTACACAACAGACATCCTTCATCCAGAAAGTCTGAAGAAACCTTCTTCTCAATCTGTCTCTGTGTGATAAGTTGATTAAACCTTTCTTCATATGTTGCCCAGTTTATTTGCTTTTTCTTATATTCATCAAGAATATCTTTGGTTGGAGCCAACTCAAGAATATGTATGTACTCAATTTCTCCAATTTTATGGAGAAAATACTCTAAATCATTCTTTTTTGTAAAACCAGCAAGCTGTGAAACGTTATTAAGCCGCGTGTCGATGACTCGCCTAACACCAGCTTTTAGAAGTGTTTCAAAAAATTGTTCAGCTTTTTTTTGTGTGAAGCCGATAGTAAATAAGTTAACTAGCTTGTTCATGAGATTGATATTGTTCTTTATTTGTTTCTTCTATATAAGCTATTCTCTCACCTTGAAGCTGATATGCTTTTTGAATTAAATCTTCACGCACAACAGGTTTAGCTATAGTATCTATCTGTCTAGGATTGATATCGTAAGGATTGATATCAAAGAGAGAAAGCTGTTTTCCAGATTGATTTACATCATCAAAATCTTTAGATAGAGGCAAGAATCTATCTAGGTTATGTATCTTTAGTAATCTTGCTTCCAAGTATTCATGTGACTCTAGTTCACCATTCTTATGAATATGCTGAATTTCTAATCCAGTTTGCTTCAAATGTGGACACACTAAGATAGCTCTATGACAGACAATAGGATCTTGTTCAGCACACATCAAAGTAATTTGGTGTTGTTCAGCACCCTTGATAAGACGATTTAATCCTATGGCAAAGGCTTCTGTTGCAGCAATCAAATCGTAGCGGGCCATACCTTCTACGTAACAGCTTCTATCATTGGGACGCGCACCAAGGTGATTACAAAGGGGAACATAAGCAATATTTGCAGTTTTTAGTACTCCCTTTAAAGAAGCTTGATTGAATTGCGGAAATCTACGGCTATAAGGACTGGAACGAACATCTGCTACAGCAGTAACTCCATGTTGCTTCAAAAGTCTGATAAAAGTTTCAATTGAATTATTTGAGTGCCCAATAGTGAATGTTTTCATAATTCATCATCTACTGTCATATTTTTTTAGAGTATTCAAGGTGCTGCTACTGTAATAATAACCAAAAATAATAGTCCAATTAAGAGTTATAGCCAAAAATCGGGACTGAGAAATAAATCTCAGTCCCGATAAAAAAGCGGGTTAACCGCTATTTATATGGTTAACCCGTGCAGCTTTGGGAACGCGCAGAAAAATTGTTATTGCAATACCAACTTCACATTGGCGTTTTGCAGACCGCGCTGTTTTACTTCAGCCAAAGTTTTGTTAACGGCATACTTTTGGTTGATTGAGTTGATCAACTCGGTTTGGTTGTGCTTCTTAGCAACGCCCCACAGGTCAGCGATTAGGTCAAAGGAACCATCGCTGTTGCGAGACCAGCCGAGGTCATATTCGCCATCTAACATCGCAACGATGTCAGAACGGACGCGCTGACCGTTATAACCACGGACATCAGCTTCAGTCTTTACGCTGATACCGAGGTCGCGCAAAGAAGCTTTGAGGATTTCGGCATCGGTGATCTTGGTACGCAGGGTGCTAAAGTGAGACATTTGGGTTTCCTCCAATGAGAAGATTGAGAAAAACGACAACGGTTTTTTTTCGGGCGAAGCCGCGCTTAACAGGATGCGGCTTTTCTTATAACTGCTAGCATTTTCAGCTAGCCTTTCCCCCTGGGATGGCAGAGGAAAGCTTTTAAAACTCCATTCGCTGATATTCAGCTACGGAGGATGCTGCGGGGCGCGCTCGCTGTCTGGCCCAATCTCTCAGAGCCGTTACTTGTTCTTGCATCGTTCGAGACAGCGGCAATGTTGCCTTCAGTGCAGCGATAATATCTAGTTGGGTGAACTCCCGATCTTGGGCAAAAGCTTCATACATTGCCGCAACGATCGCTTGTTCAACTTCTGCTCCAGAAAAGCCATCAGACATCTTGGCTAGTTGCTCAAGATCAAAGCGAGAGATGTCTTCACGGCGCTTGGTCAGATGAATGTTGAAAATCTGCTGCCTTTCTTCCGGTGTTGGCAGATCCACAAAGAAAATTTCATCAAAGCGTCCTTTCCTCAAAAACTCGCCAGGTAAGCGTTCTACTCGGTTGGCAGTTGCCATCACGAACACTGGTGATTTCTTATCTTGCATCCATGTGAGGAAAGAGCCGAAGATTCTACTTGATGTCCCCCCATCCGAATCAGAGGAACCTCCACTACCAGCAAAGGATTTATCCAATTCATCGATAAACAAAATCGCTGGGGAAATAGATTCTGCTGTTTTTAGGGCGTTTCGCAGGTTTGCTTCACTTCGTCCCACCATTGAGCCGTCGTAGACTCGCCCCATATCCAACCGCAAGAGTGGTAAACCCCACAGTCGGGAAGTAGTTTTGGCAATTAATGATTTACCGCAACCGGGAACTCCGAGAATCAACATTCCCTTTGGTTGAGGCAAACCGTACTCTCTCGCTCTTTCTGTAAAAGCGTTAGAGCGTTGCTTGAGCCATCTTTTTAACTCTTCTAAGCCACCTACAGCATCAATGGTTTCGTCTTCTTCAATGTATTCTAAGATGCCATTGCGCCGAATTAGTTGCTTTTTTTCAGATAAAACGATATCTACTTCATCTTCTGTCAAACGCCCTTTAGTTACCTGTGCCTTTCGGTAGACTTTCTCAGCTTCATCTTTAGTTAGACCCAAA
>NZ_JAIVFV010000050.1 GCF_020829445.1 Nostoc sp. CHAB 5836 | reverse complement strand
TTCACGCTTGCGACCACCGGGTTTTGGTTCTGGAATCATGTCACTCAGAAATTCATATTGGGCGAGGGTCAGATTGCTGGGGTATGCTTTACTCATGTCGCTCTCTCGGTGCTGTCTATTATCTATTCACAGCGTATACCCAGAGAGCTTTTTTACCATCTCTCCGACTTTTCAAACAACCTCTTAGATCTGGTCTTGGCACTCTAGTGATTGGGTGGAACGAAGGCTTTAAGGAAGCTGCCAACATGGGTAGAGTGAACAACCAAAAGTTTGTTCAAATGCCTTTGGGTAAGCTCAAAGACCGATTAAAACAACTGTGTAATTTACACGGAATTAGATTTCAGGAAACCGAAGAAGCCTACACTTCCAAATCGAGCTATTTAGATGGAGACTCCCTACCCAAATACGGTGAGAAACCTATTGGTTGGAAAGCATCTGGAAAGCGAATTGAACGTGGTTTGTATCGGTCGGCCAATGGTTCAATTCTAAACGCCGATTTGAACGCTAGCGCGAATATTTTACGAAAAGTAGCCAGCAATCTAAGCATTGACTTAGGCTTACTGGGTAGGCGGTGTTTGACGACCGCAGCGAGAGTTAGACTTTGGATTCTTCCGAATTCTTCTTTGTCCGCAGAATCTCAGTCCCTTTAGGGCTGAGAGTGTCAATCCCTAGCTTCAGCCGAATGATTTCAATTCTAGAGGTTTGAAGGAGCGATCGCTTCCACAGCTATTGAACATGGTAAGTAGGTCGGCGCAATTAAAGATAACTGGTAATGGCTGTCATTTGTCCTTTGTCATTCGTCCTTGGCAAGGGTTTCAAGCCCGTTTACGTTTCGTCACATAGTTTGATTTATTTTCACCGACTTACTTAGGTTAATTTGGGCAATTGATGCCTACAGCCAGAGGGTGTCACGGGACTTTGCTGTATGTTCCGTGTTGTCTCAATTGTGAGCAAACTCATGCGCCATTTACCAAAGTACTGTAGTCCAAAGAGCTATCTGCAAAGAGAAATTTCTCTCCGGTATTAATACTGCCACCGTTAGTGATACCAGTTCCCTTACCGCCGTATGCGACGCCTGAGGAGTTGTAGGTGCGAATGTCGGTGAAGCCGTTGCCACCGATACCGGTGCCAGTGATCGTGTTTTCTCCATCTCCGGTATTAATACTGCCACTGTTAGTGATACCAGTTCCAGTACCGCCGTTTACGACGGGTAAGGCGTTGTAGCCGAAGCCGCGGACGCCGTTGCCGCCATTGCCTGTGGCGGTGATCGTGTCGTTTCCTGAGCCTGTATTCAGAGTGCCATTATTAGCGATGCCAGTGCCAGTACCGCCGTCGCCGCCGTATTCGTCGTCGCCAACGTTACCACCAGTACTACTACCACTGCCCTTAATGGTGTCGTTTCCTGAGCGTGTATCAATGGAACCTGGACTTAAAATCTTAATTCCAATTGCCCCTGGACTTAAAATCTCAATACCTGAATTTAAAATCTCAATTTCAATTCCGAAAGATGTATTTAACTCTTCCCCGACTATATTGTCCGCACTGTCAGTGCCGATGAAATTGGGTGGAACGTTTACTCTAGGCATGGTCAAAATCCTCCTTCATTAGATTTATAACGTCAGCACGAATTCAATTGATCACTCTCTCAAAAAAATTCCCCGAATCCTTTCTCTAAATGTCCTACTACAGCCAGAATGCTGGGATCTTTGACAAACTGCGTCGCCACCTGTTGAGCTAAACTGGGATCATTGTCATCGCTTTGCCCCTGGAGCCTCTTTTGACCAATGCCCCTTCTGTTATTGTTGCAGGTTCCAAAGTCTTCTACACTGACTGAAATAGGTTTTAATTTTCAACGGCGGCTCCTCATGACGGTCAACGATTCTGAATACATCAGGCAAGCTGAAGCCACTCGTGTACGTGTACTCAGCGAAGCACTACCTTATATCCAACAATTCGCCGGTCGCACTGTTGTTGTCAAATATGGTGGCGCAGCAATGAAAGATAGCACACTCAAAGACAAAGTTATCCGCGATATTGTATTCTTATCATGCGTGGGCTTGCGTCCAATTGTAGTACACGGCGGTGGCCCAGAAATTAACAGTTGGTTAGATAAGCTGGGCATCGAACCACAATTTAAAAATGGTCTGCGAGTCACTGATACCTCCACAATGGATGTGGTGGAAATGGTTTTAGTTGGTCGAGTTAACAAAGAAATTGTCGCCCTAATTAATCAAGCTGGTGGATTGGCGGTCGGGCTTTGCGGTAAAGACGGTAATCTATTTACAGCCCGTCCCCAAGGTCAAGAAGGCATCGGTTTTGTGGGGGAAGTCAGCAATGTCAATATCAAGATTTTAGACACCCTCGCTAGCAATGGCTATATTCCGGTAGTGTCTAGCGTCGCCGCAGATGAGACAGGGCAAGCTTATAATATTAACGCCGATACTGTAGCGGGAGAAATCGCTGCTGCATTAGGAGCAGAAAAGTTAATTTTACTGACCGACACCAGTGGAATTTTAAAAGATTACAAAGACCCATCTACTTTGATTCCGAAAGTAGATATCCGCGAAGCCCGCGAGCTGATTGCTGATGGTATAGTCAGTGGTGGGATGATTCCCAAAGTGAATTGCTGTGTGCGATCGCTTGCTCAAGGAGTCCGTGCAGCACACATCATTGATGGTCGCATTCCTCATGCCCTGTTACTAGAAATCTTTACTGATGTTGGGATTGGGACGATGATTCTTGGTTCGCAGCTTACCTTGTAGAGGAAATTAAAAGTTTAGAAAAGATTCCAAAAAAATTGCTGGCATTGGCAAAATTAAAACAGTGCTGATTTGTGTATAAGACGTGAGTGCAGAAAGTTTAGAAATTGCTAAAACCCGTTACCAGAATGGGAAAGTTGCCTTTGAAAATGGGCAATACCGCGAAGCTATAGAAAATTTAGAAAAGGCTAGCGCCCTGTTAGCTGGTAATTCTCGCCTTGGGGGCGAAGTAGAAATTTATCTGGTGACAGCTTATGAAGCCGTTGGACGTAGCGATGATGCGATCGCTCTTTGCGAAAGACTCAAACGCCATCCCCATTTTGAAACCAGCAAACAAGCGCGACGGATGCTTTACATCTTAAAAGCACCAAAGCTAAAAAGACCCAGCGAATGGATGACCGAAATCCCCGATTTGGCCGCATTAGCCGATAATGAACTCAAAATTTCTGTAGCTGCTAAATCTACTAAATCTTCTGGCGAACAAAAGCCTAAACCTCCAGAGCCAGAATTCGTTGACCTCAGTCAGGTCAATACCAGAGATAATCGCTTTATCTGGGTGGCGCTAATTGCCATTGCCTTAACCATCTCCTACTTGGTTTGGTTGAGTTTTTCAGGAATCCCTGGCTGATGCCAATTTTGGATTGTTGACTTTTGGGGAGACTTATAGTTATGAATTCTTCAATTTTCGGAAAGATTTTCCTGTGGTTAATCAGACCATTTAGTTTTGCGTTGACGAAGAAGAAATTTCCCTCACCACTGAATGGTCGAAATCGAATGAACCGCGTCTTTCCCATCGGAAATCCTATTTTGTGGGTAGTTTTGTTAACATCTCTGCTACTGACTGGCTGTGTTAAGTACGATGTGGGAATTAACTTTGACAACTCAAATAGTGGCGAACTAGTACAGCATATTAAGTTGGGAGAACGACTAACCAGCTTTAGTGGCGATTCTGTGTATGAATGGTTAAATAGCATAGAACGCCGTGCCCGTCAACTTGAAGGTAAAGCGCAACGAGTTTCCCAAGAAGAAATCATCGTCACAATTCCTTTTAGTAATGGTAGGGAATTGCAAGAGAAGTTCAACGAATTTTTTAATTCGCGTGTGAATCAACCCTCTGAGTCTGTGCAGAGCGAATCTAACTCAGAACTGCCGAAAATTGAATCAAATGTCCTCTTGGAGCAGAATTATTTTTTACTTTTAGTCCGAAATCGGTTGATTTATGATTTGGATTTGCGATCGCTGTCTCTAATTGCCAGCAAAGGTAACGTCTTGAGTAATGCTGGTTCAATTCTCGATTTAGAATTTAGCTTGAAGACTCCTTGGGGAGCCAAAAATATTCAACTAACTGAAACGGCAATACAGCCAGAAAAGAATGGCAATCAACTACTGTGGAAACTCCAGCCTGGTGAGCTAAACCACATAGAAGCTGTTTTTTGGCTTCCTAGTCCCCTTGGTATTGGTACATTGTTAATTGTCCTGTTTGTCTGGGGAGGATTGTACTTAAGATACAATTTCATGCCAGATCCCAGAATTCAGTTTCCTCCCAAAGCAGCCACAGTTCAAGAACAATAGACTATTCATCTCGAAAAAAGTAAAAGCAAAAATCCTCGCTAATCAGGAGATATTTGGTGGTAAATATTCTACATATTGATTCCAGCCCTCATGGTGAACGAGCCAGGGGGAGATGAGGGAGCAGGGGGAGATGAGGGAGCAGGGGGAGATGAGGGAGCAGGGGGAGATGAGGGAGCAGGGGGAGATGAGGGAAGTAAATTCTTCCTCATCCCCCTCATCCCCCTCATCCCCCTCATCCCCCTCATCCCCCTCATCCCCCTCATCCCCCTCAAGGTGACAACCGCTCAATATTCCAAGTGCCATTATCTAAACGGGTATAGAGCAAGCGATCGTGTAACCTACTAGGGCGTCCTTGCCAAAACTCAATTTCTGTGGGAATCACTCGTAAGCCTCCCCAATGAGGCGGTCGGGGAATCTCCTGATTTTCATATTTACTCTGGAATTCCTGCAAGCGTCTTTCAAGAACCTCTCGGCTTCCTATCACCTCACTTTGATTGGATATCCACGCACCCAGGCGACTGTTGGCAGGGCGAGTGTGAAAATATCGGTCAGACTCAGTTTGGGAAACTTTTTCCACATACCCCGAAATTCGGACTTGACGCTCCAGTTCTGCCCACCAGAAGACTAAAGCCGCCTGGGGATTTTCTGCCAGTTCTTGTCCTTTGTGACTGTTGTAGTTGGTAAAGAAGGCAAAGCCCCGTTCATCAAAATCCTTAAGCAGCACCATTCTGGCTGAAGGCTTACCGTCTGGGGTGGCGGTAGCAATGGTCATGGCATTTGGTTCCGGAAGTTCTGCTGCTAGAGCCTGAGAAAACCATTTTTTAAATTGGATAAAAGGATTGAGGTCTACTTCAAGTTCGCTCAAACCTTCCAAGGTGTAGTCTTTGCGAAGGTCAGCTATGGTTTTGTCCATTTTGATTTGGTTCCTTGCTATCAGATACGCTTATACATATCTTTGTTAAAAATATCTATGATGATCAGATTAATGATCAGCCCCATCAAGAATTTTACCAAGCCCCTTCTCTACGAGAGGGTGCGCCAACGGGGCGGGAACTCTTATAGCGGTTCTCGCTTGGATGCAGTACAGTTTTGACCTCTCTCCAAACCTCTCTCCTAAGAGGAGAGAGGCTTTGAGTCTTACTCCCCTTCCCTTGTAGGGAAGGGGCTGGGGGTTAGGTCTGTATTCCATGCAATTGAGAAGCGCATATTTCCAGGTGCCGTACTCTCAGCTTTAACGCACCCGACAATTTAAGGTTTACTTTATAAATGGTCTCTTAGGCTGCACTTCGACTTACCTCGACTCCGCTCGGCACAAGTCGCTCAGTGACCACGCCAAGGAGACGCACTCGCGTTCACTACAAACTCCAAATAATATGACAGTTGCGTAAGTCCTAATCTAAAATTGGCACGGTCAAAAGTTGCACAATCTGATCTCACAATTCACAATGGGGATTGATTACAAATTTCAGAGGATACTGCCAGCAGGCAATTCCTGATTCAAAGAAGTGCAAGCAAATGTATAAAGTACACGCTTTGCCAATAGTCAATGAGTTTAGTGTTGAATTTACTTGATTCTGATTAATTAATTTAGAACCCGTTGATGGAAGCTTCCGAGCTATTAGAAACAATCACACTCTTGATTTATCAAGCCCAGCAGGGAGAAATTGATCCTTGGGATGTCCAAGTGATTGAGGTGATTGACCGTTACTTAGAACTAATGGCACCGGAGTCAATCGGAAGAGGCTATGAAGCGGACTTGTCTCAATCTGGACAGGCTTTTTTGTCAGCATCAATGCTGGTATTGTTCAAAGCTAATACCTTGATGCAATTGTCAACAGTAGGGGATGCAGAAGAGGATGTAAATAATGATTCCTTGTTTTTAAGTGAAGACGGTGTATCACATCAGGGTCATCGTCTACCATTAGAACGGCAATTGCGTCGTCGTCCAGCGGCAATGCCGCCACCAAAGCGCCGGGTGACTCTGCAAGAGTTAATCGAGCAATTGCAGATTATGGCGAACCAACTGAAACTGGTAGAAAAAGTCAGCAAACCAATCCGTCCCAGGCGTCAACCTAGCGTCCAAAGTATGCGGGAGGCGCTAGAGTTAGCTCACCAAGAAAATCTGACAGAAGTCGCTAGGCAACTGGAGCAGGTGTTGAAGATGTCGGCAAGAGAGCTAAATTTAGAACAACTTGTAGAGTTATGGACTCAGACAAAGCTTCTCAATCAAAATGACTCTGGACATGAGTCTGAACACAGTCAACTAGTTAGCGTTTTCTGGGCGCTACTATTACTCTCGGCTCAATCGAAAGTAGAGCTATTTCAAGAAGAGTTTTACCATGAGATTAAAATTCGTTTACTTACAGATTCAGCCAATATCTGCAAACCCTTTGAACACCCAATGAACTGAGGAAGCCAAAAGTAGCTCTACAGATAATTTACAGATTTGTGCTTCAGTCCCAAAATCCGAGTAAATTGAAAAGATAAGCGATCGCTTGTCATCCAAGTATAACTATGGTTGTAATAACCACTAAATTCCTGTTATCCCTGTTTGGGGACAACTTAGAGCAGAAATAAAAACTGATGATAAAGTATCACTCGATGAAAGTAAACTGGCTTGTGGTTGAGGAATAAATTTTTATGAAAGCGATGATTCTCGCGGCTGGTAAGGGTACTCGCGTGCGTCCGATTACCTATACAATTCCCAAACCGATGATTCCCATCCTGCAAAAGCCAGTGATGGAGTTCTTGCTGGAACTGTTACGCCAACATGGATTTGACCAAATTATGGTCAACGTTAGTCATTTGGCTGAGGAAATAGAAAACTATTTCCGTGACGGTCAGCGATTTGGGGTGCAGATTGCCTATTCGTTTGAAGGGAAAATTGGTGACGACGGTAAATTAGAGGGAGAAGCAATCGGTTCAGCTGGAGGGATGCGCCGCATCCAAGACTTCTCGCCGTTTTTTGATGATACCTTTGTGGTTTTGTGCGGTGATGCATTGATTGACTTGGATTTAACTGCGGCAGTTAAATGGCATAAAGCTAAAGGTGCGATCGCTACTATTATCACGAAATCTGTCCCCAAGGAAGAAGTTTCTAGCTACGGTGTGGTTGTCACTGACGAAGATGGTCGCATCGAAGCTTTCCAAGAAAAGCCTTCAATTGAAGAAGCCCTCAGCACCAATATCAACACAGGTATTTACATCTTTGAGCCAGAGGTTTTTAATTATATCCCCTCTGGTGTCGAATATGACATTGGTAGCCAATTGTTTCCCAAATTGGTAGAAATCAAAGCTCCCTTCTACGCCATCCCTATGGACTTTGAATGGGTAGATATTGGTAAAGTACCAGACTATTGGCGGGCAATTCGCGGTGTGCTGCTAGGTGAAATCAAAAATGTGCAAATCCCCGGTCATGAAGTTGCCCCTGGCATCTACACTGGCTTAAATGTCGCCATCAATTGGGACAAAGTGGATATCACAGGCCCAGTTTACATTGGCGGCATGACGAGAATCGAAGATGGAGCTAAAATTGTCGGCCCTGCGATGATTGGCCCCAATTGTTGGATATGTAGTGGTGCAACAGTAGAAAACAGCGTGATTTTTGAATGGTCACGCTTGGGCCCCGGAGTCAGGTTAGTCGATAAGCTGGTATTTGGACGTTATTGCGTGGATAAAACTGGCGCCGCGATCGATGTTCAAGCTGCTGCTTTAGACTGGCTGATTACCGATGCTCGTCAGACAGTGCCATCACAGACCCCTGTTGAGCGACAAGCGATAGAGGAATTGTTGGGGACAAGCGCAAATTAAAGTTAGGAGTTGGGAGTTGGGAGTTGGGAGTTGGGAGTTGGGAGTTGGGAGTTTGTATTTCACTCTTCACTCCTAACTCTTCACTCCTAACTCTTCACTCCTAACTCCTAACTATTTAAGTACGTATATCTTCGGAGACTCTGCTCGTAGGTTTGCAGCAGTCGCTGAGATTCTGCTAGGGTGATGCGCTTTTCTTCTAATGCTTTCTCACAACGCTGGCGAATGTTTTCCACCATATCTTCGGAGTCATACTGGACGTAGCTGACTACTTCGCTCATGGTGTCACCTTTGACAACGTGTTCAATCTGGTAGCCTTTGGGCGTCAATTGGATGTGAACGGCGTTAGTGTCGCCAAACAGGTTGTGCAAATTGCCCATAATTTCCTGGTAAGCTCCATTCAAGAACATCCCCAAATAATAGGGTTCTCCGGGCTTATAGGTATGTAGTTCTAAAACTGACTTGACATCGCGCAGGTCTATAAAGCGATCGATTTTGCCGTCACTGTCGCAGGTAAGGTCTGCTAAAATTCCCCGCCGCGTTGGTTCTTCATCCAAGCGGTGGATTGGCATGATCGGGAATAGCTGGTCGATCGCCCAGCAATCTGGTGCCGATTGAAATACTGACATATTCACGTAGTAGATGGAAGCCATGATTTTTTCTAGGTCTTCCAGTTCATCAGGTACGTATTCTTGCTGTCTAGTGATGTTAAGAATTTTTTGACAACAAGCCCAGTAGAGGCGTTCGGCCTTGGCTCGTTCTCTGAGGCGTAAAATTCCTAAGTTAAAGCGGCTGATGGCTTCTTCTTTGAATTGTGCAGCGTCGTGGTAGAATTCTTGATAGTTCTCTTGATTGATGGATTGGTAAGTTTCCCAAAGATAATTAATAATTGGCGATTCTCCCTCTTGCGGTGGCTCTGGGATGTCGAGGGGAACATCGCTAGTGCTGAGAACATCAAAAATCAGCAGCGACTGATGGGAAGCCAGCGCTCGTCCACTTTCACTAATCAGTGTTGGTACGGTAATCTGCCCCTCTGCACAGGTATCTTTTAACTCTGCCACGATGTCGTTGGCATAGTTCTGCATATTGTAATTTTTCGATGCGTAGAAGTTGGTTTGGGAGCCATCATAATCTACGCCCAAGCCGCCACCAACATCAAGGTATTTCATATCCGCCCCCAGCATCGCCAATTCGACGTAAATGCGGCTGGCTTCTTGGATAGCATCTTTAATCACATTGATGGCAGAGATTTGTGAGCCAATGTGGAAGTGCATTAACTGCAAAGAATCGAGCAGGTTAGCTTCTCGTAACTTGTCAACAGCCTCGATGACCTCAGGCATTGTCAAACCAAATTTAGCGCGATCGCCACTAGAGGCTCCCCAACGTCCCATACCTTGGGTACTGAGTTTAGCACGAACACCTAATATCGGCTTAATACCTAACTGGCGATTGGCATCAATCACCAAATCAACCTCTTCAATCTGTTCTAAGACGATGATTGGTGTTTGCCCTAGTCTTTGGGCTAGCATTGCCGTTTCGATGTATTCTCGGTCTTTGTAGCCGTTGCAAACTAACAATGCTCCTGGTGTATCCAACACAGCCAGAGCAATCATTAATTCTGGCTTGGAACCGGCTTCTAAACCAAATTGATGAGGCTTGCCAAATTTCACTAAATCCTCAATCAGATGCCGTTCTTGGTTACACTTGACGGGAAAGACGCCACGGTAGACACCAGGGTAGTTGTAGCGGGCGATCGCTTTGGCAAAACAAGCGTTCAACCGTTCAATTCGGTCTTCCAAAATATCAGAAAAGCGAATCAACATGGGAAGCCCCAAGTTGCGCTGTTTCATGGCATTGACCAATTCAAACAAGTCTAGCGAACCCCCGCGATCGCCCTTGGGTGCTACGGTAACGTGACCAGCAGCGCTAATGGAAAAATAGGGTTGTCCCCAACCTTCAATGCGGTATAGTGCTTCACTATCCTCAATTTTCCAGGAGCGAGGTAAATCTCCTGTGGTAGGACTAGGTGGTAACAGTTTTTTGTGCTTATGATTTTTCACTTCTTTGTGTCCATTGGACGGTAGTACCACCTCGTCAGATGTAGCAGTTGAATCAACACCCATTTCTTCCTAACCTCTGTTTTTCACCCACAAATTAACAATTTAACGCATTCATTTGGGAACGTATATGCGCCTAAAGATAATTTCTAAGATAAACTCTGATTGGTCAAGAGTCATTGGTCAAGAGTCATTGGTCATTGGTCATTGGTCATTGGTCACTTGTACTGAGCGAAGTCGAAGTATTGGTCATTAGCAAAGGACAAAGGACAAATGACAAAGGACAAGCGACAAATGACAAAGGACTAAATAAAAAATTCATTAAGTTTTGGGAGATAGCAATGGAACGCACATTCTTAGCAATTAAGCCTGATGGAGTACAACGGGGACTGGTGGGGGAAATTATCCGTCGCTTTGAAACTAAAGGTTTTACCCTAGTTGGTTTAAAGTTCCTAAAAGTTAGTCGGGAATTGGCCCAACAACACTATGGTGTTCACCGGGAACGTCCCTTTTTTGGTGGTCTAGTGGAATTTATCACTTCTAGCCCAGTGGTGGCGATGGTATGGGAAGGTGATGGTGTCATTGCATCTGCCAGAAAGATTATTGGTGCGACAAACCCCTTAACAGCAGAGCCGGGAACGATTCGCGGCGATTTTGGGCTGAATATTGGTCGCAACTTAATCCACGGTTCTGATGCTCCAGAAACCGCGCAACAGGAAATAGCCTTATGGTTTAAGGATGAAGAATTGGTCAGTTGGCAACCACATTTAACGCCTTGGTTGCACGAGTAATAGGGAGTTAGGAGTTAGGAGTAGAACTTACGCAAGTGTCACAAAAAATAAAAGCTTTTAGTTTGTAGTAAGGGCTACCCTACGGAAACGCTCCGCGAACAGCCCTGATGAAAGAGGACTAAAGTCCTCACTACAAACTAAAAATAATATGCCAGTTACGTAAGTCCTAAAAAGTTAAGAGTCAGGAGTTAAAGATTCATTTAATAACTCCTCACTCCTCACTCCTCAATTACTTAGAGACTTCGCTCTTTTCTGGTTCTACCTGGGGCAATTCAGTGCCAACACGCTTGGAAAATCCCCAGCCTAAAATTAGGAAGATGGCAGCAATCATTATCCATTCTGGTGGAACTAAACTATCGTTCACCACTTTTAACAACAAGCGCAAGCCTACAAACGCTACAGTTATGTAGCCTGCATCCTCTAGGTTTTCATATTCGTCTAGCCAACGGATAAACAATCCCGCCATGAATCGCAGCGTAATAATACCAATTGTTGCACCCGTCAGCACTAGCCATTTTTCTTGAGAAACTGCGATCGCAGTTGTCACGCTATCCAAAGAAAATGCCAAATCTGTAAATGCAATCACGGGTATAGCTTGCAACAACGAATTAAAACGCGGCCCGTGATGGTGATCGTCTTCACTTTGTTGAGAGCTAAAGTGCTGGAATACCAACCACAGTAGGTAAGCAGCGCCCAATAATTCAAATTGCCAGAATTGTTGCACCCAAGTGGCAGTTAAAATTAGGGTGATTCGTAGCACATAGGCAACGACTAAACCAAAGTTGAGGGCCTTACGCTCAAGTTCTTTGTCTTCTAGCCCTTGAGCGATCGCAGCCAGGGCGATCGCGTTATCGGCAGATAACACCGCCTCTAAAAATATCAGGATCAGCAGAACTATGGGGGCTTCAACGCTGAAATGAAAGTTGAGGTAATCAAAAATTCGGTCTAGCATTCCGGGTTTCTCAAACAGAAAAAATTAAAATTTCACAAAAACAGAGATTTTAGTCTTAAAAAGCGCAATAAATTGCTACTTTAATTCAGCTTAACGTGGTTATGGTGCATTTTAAAGAGAGTTGAATGTATGCGATCGCCGTGCCATAAAGATATTTTTGGTATGATTCAATACACTAAAAGTTTTAACATCTGACTCAATGCGATCGCAATGGACTGCTGTGATTTCGCATCTAGAATTAGAATATGTTGGGTTTAGCAACGTGCTAAACCTCTACGACAGATGAAGTTTAAGTAGGGTGCGTTGCAATACTGCGTAGGTTTTGGCAAAAAAATAAAAAATGTGTAGGTTGGGGAGCCACTGCGCCCTTGCGGGTTAAGAGACTTGTTCGCTTTTAGCGTTCCCGCAGGGTAGCACGTGGCGTTTGAGGAACGAAACCCAACCGAAGAGCGGGGTTTGTTGGGTTTCGCATTGCGCTCAACCCAACCTACAAATATTAAAAACCTACGCAGTATTGGGTAGTAACGAGTCCCCTAAATCCCCAACTAAATCTGACTTTCCGCATTTAGCCCTGATTATTATCTTTCCAGAATTGCGATCGCTGAATTGTTAAGAGTGTCAAATACCTTAGTTCACACCTTCAACACCACTAATTTTTAAAACATCACTCATGGTTGCACAATAATTTGGCAAGCCAAAACTATCGGGATTGATGAATTTTTCATAGGTGAAATGCCGATAGTTCATGCAAAATCTGTCCCAAGCGGCCATCTGAATTCTGAACAGAACAATAATCAAATTAGCCAATGCTATAGATATGGGAATACGAAAGTAAATCTTTTTGCCTAAATAAGCACAAACTTCTTCCACTGCTTGATTAGCAGTTAACTCTACCTGACCTAAAACAAGCCGACGTGGTTGATCGTTTTCCGGAGGACGATCAATTAAATATCGTACTACAGTGGCAATATCTCGTGCGTGGATAAAGTGAAAACTACCATCTGCTTCTAAAAAGCGAATCAAATTGATATATTTCGTCACTTCTGTAATACCAGATGTGACAGCAGAATAAGGTTTATTCGCATCACCGCCCAATACTAAAGTGGGAAATACTGTCGTAATTTTGGGTGCGATCGCTAATTTTTCTTTTTTCTGTAAGCACTCATATTTAGAACGGATATAATCTGTCCCAATTTCTCCAGCTTCTTTTAATGGTTGATTGTAGCGATCCAAAACGCTAGCTGTCGAAAAATAAATTACCTGCTGACAACGTTCTGGATCTAGGAGTTGAAGCAACTCTATAGTCTTGACGACATTAATATCAAATGTCTCATCACCACCCCAAGCTGTGGCTGTGAGTACCGCCGTATCAATTGTGGATAGCAAATCGGCAAACTGGTGAATATTTTGCATATCACCTTGTAAAACGTTGAGGCCTAAACGCGCATTGGTATCAACTTGCAGTTTGCTTGGGTTCCTAACTAGTAGATACAGTTCGTAATCTGTTTCCTTAATTAAGGCTTCTGTTAAATAATGACCTATACAACCACTTGCACCAGTCAATAAAATCCGTTTCTGGCTCATACTAAGATTTTAATAAGTTAGCAGTTAGGAGTTAGCAGTTAGGAGTTAGCAGTTAGGAGTTAGCAGTTAAAAGTTAGGAGTTAGGAGTTGGGAGTTGGGGGTTAGGGGTTAGGAGTTAGGAGTTAGGAGTTGGGAGTTGGGAGTTGGGAGTTGGGAGTTGGGAGTTGGGAGTTAAGAATTAAGAATTAAGTTAAAAGTTCCCAATCAGGAATCATTAATAAAGTTAGGAGTTAGAAGTGAGGAGTTAAGAATAAAAGATAACTTTGCACCTCGCAACTGATAACTTTATAGTTTATAACTCCAAACTCCTAACTCCAAACTCCTAACTCCAAACTCCTAACTCCAAACTCCTAACTCTCAAGCCTTAACTCCTGCAAGATTAAGTTCTTTTGCGGTTTCAAAGAAGAAAGCGACATTTTCTTCGGGAGTTTCTGGTAGGACACCGTGACCGAGATTGAGAATGTGACCCCAATTACCAGCTTTGCGAACGGTATCGAGAATGCGATCGCGGATAAACTGTTTAGAGCCGAATAACACGCCTGGGTCAAGATTTCCTTGAACTTTGACTTGCTTACCCAATCTGGCTCGTGCGTCTGCCATATCCACAGCCCAGTCTACACTGACAATATCCGCGCCAGATTGTGCCATTCTTTCCAATACACCCGCACTACCACTAACTAACAAAATCAAAGGTGTATCGGGGTGGGTTTGCTTGACTTGTTGGAAAACTCTCTGCTGATAGGGGAGAGCAAAGGTGTCATAATCTTGAGGACTCAATTGACCCGCCCAAGAATCGAACATTTGCACAACTTGAGCGCCAGAGTCAATTTGGTAGCGGGCATAGATAGCGATCGCATCTGCTAATTTAGCTAATAGTTGATGCAATATGGTCGGATCGGAAAATGCCATGTTTTTGATGATGGAATAGGTTTTAGAACCTTTTCCCTCCACTGCATAAGCTGCTAAAGTCCACGGCGCACCCACAAAGCCCAACACCGTTGATTTATCGCCGACTTCCGAACGCAACGCTTGCAAAATTGTTTTGATAAATGGTAGATCTGCTTCTGGTTGTAAAGGACGCAAGCTATCAATTTGTTCTTGAGTCCGGAGGGGTGAGTGAATGATTGGCCCTTTACCTTCGGCAATATCCATGTCAATACCCAAACCAGGTAATGGGGTGACAATATCAGAAAATAAAATTACTCCATCTGGCTGGAAAGCTCTCCACGGTTGCAAGGAAACTTCAATTGCTACATCTGGAATTTCCGAGCGATCGCGAAACGAAGGATACTTATCTCTTAAGTCTCGATATGCTTTCATGTATCGTCCCGCTTGTCGCATCATCCATACAGGGGGACGATCTACTACTTCACCACGAGCCGCCCGTAAGAGATGAGGAGTCGTTGAATAAACACCCATTTATCACTTCATCCTAAGTCACAATTTTTATGCCACTGTTTAGCTTATCATTCTGGGATTACGCTTTTTTAGCAGGTTTGGAGTAAAAGGGGAGTGGGAAGTAGAGAGTAGCGGCTAGAGAGTGAGGAGTGAGGATTACGAAATAGGATAAAACAAGAATCAATATTGAACCGGGGATTGCGCATTAGCCATTAGACATGATTATTCTTCTTATCCCCTCATCTCCCTCATCCCCCTCATCTCCCTCATCCCCCACATCCCCCACTCCCTATGCAAACTGACTCTAACACTCCCGATCATGTTGCATCTGCTAATAATGAGCCTAACCCAGGAAAGTTTTTGATTCCGCGATCGCAGCGACAGAGGTTCTTTGTTCAGTTTACCTTAATGACCCTGATCGGATGGGTTGTGGGTGGCGTTGCTAGTATCGCCTTAGAGAAAATTATTCTTCAAAGTCTCTCAGCTAGCGTTGCTATGCAACCACAAACATGGAACACTTTGGTTAGAAGTCTCAGTAACGTTGTATTTGCGGTGATTTTCGCTGCTGACCAGAGCCTTGTTCTTTACCGATATTTACCGGGTTGGCAATGGCTATTTGCTACTAGCATCGGTTGGCTGATTGCCAACAGCGTTTCTACAGCTTGGATTAACTACATTTCAATTATTGCCTCATCATTTCCTGAAGATACTTTGATTTTAGGAATTTTGTCTGCGATCGCATATATTATTTCTGGTATTTGGCTAGGTATTTGCCAATGGCTGGTATTGAAGCGATATACAGCAGACATTTGGTGGTGGAATTTTTTACCCTCAATCTCTTTTTTCTTAATCACTATTTTGGTTTGGTTACTTTTTCTGATCCAAAATTTGATTCCAGAAACCTACCGTACTCCCATCTTATATTGGAGTGGACAAGGACTTACAGCAGTGATTTTGGGAGCCATCCCAGCAATTGGCTTGTGTACATTGAAAAGAAATTTACATCCCAAAACTGAAGTTTCTCCCTGAATTTTGTCGATATATTCCATTTACTAAGTAGAGCGACGCAAATAAAGCTAACTGGCTAAGTACAATATTTCATAAATTCGTAGCGAATTCTCTTTGCGTTCCTACCCTGCGGGAAGGCGAAGCGCCTATGCGCTTCCCTTTGCGTTTAAATTTCAACCCTCAATTCACCACGAATTAATGCTGCATCTGTACTAAGACTGTCATTTGTCCTTCTTCATTTATAAGGGTTTAAAGTGTATTTACGTTTCGTAATATAGTTTGGTTTATTCTTGCCGACTTACTTAATCATGCCAAATCAACTCTAAACGCTCTTGTGCTGTCTTGAGGGCTTTTTCAGCAGACTCTCCTAGCAATGTCGCTTCTATAGCTCGACCAAGACTGTCAGAAAGACGGCTATATCCAGCAATAATCGGTTGAGAACGTGCCACAGATAGTTGGTCAAAAAACACTTTTAACACTGGTTTATCGGTGAGAAATTGTTGATAAGCTTTGCTTTGAGCTGACTTGAGCGTAACTGGCAAAAAACCCGTCCCCATACTCCATTCTATTTGGAATTCCTCACTCAAAACATATTCCAAAAATTTGAATGCTGCTTGCTCTCTCGCTGGTGTGGTCTTCATCACAAAAAAATTTCCAGTACCTGTGACTGTAGCAGCTTTGACACCTGCGGGTATGGGTAACACCTGATGATCAACCTCAGATTTCATGATTAACGTCCAAGGGCCTGTGATCTGCATTGCAACACGACCTGTAAGAAAAGCTTCCTCTTCATAACCTTGTTCTGGGGCAGAAAGCATTACGGAACCATCTTTGATCAATTCTTCCCAAAATTTTAAGGCGGCGATCGCACCTACATTTGTTAAATTGGGGCGATTATTGGTTACAATTTCACCTCCGGCACTATATAAAAACGGCAACCAACTAATCACAGTCCATCCACCTTTTCCTAAAGGCAGTAATATGCCATACTGTTCGGGGCGGCGATCGCCATTGCGGTCTATAGTTAATTTTTTGGCAACTTGTCTCAACTCATCCCAGGTTTTGGGTATTTCTGTGATTCCCGCAGCTTCAAAAAGTTTAGGACGGTAAAAAATCCCAATATTACTGGTGTGCATTGGCACTGACCAAATGTGACCGTCCAACTGCATTTCTGACAATAAGTTAGGTCTAATGTCTGACTTGAGCGGCGATTTATCCAACCAATCTTCTAAAGGTCGAAGTGCGCCTAATTCCACAAATTGACCTGTAAATTCACTGTGGAATGACACGATATCTGGGGGCACATTCGCAACAACTGATGTTAATATTTTTGGTAAATTAGGTTCCGGTTCAAAGATAGACTCAACCTGAATATCAGGATGAGTTTGATTAAATTTATCGACTAATTTTTCAAAAATATCTCGATGTGCAGGGGGATTAATCGATTGCCAAAGTGTCAGATGAATTACTCCATTGTCCTTTGGTCTAATTTGCTGACAACTCGATAAAAACATCAGAGACAAACTCAGAATAATTCCTATAAGCGAAAGTTGCCGAGCAGAATTGATCAAAGAATGCCAAATATCTCTAATTTTGGGAGCTATCAAATTAATATTCATGCAAATTGTTTATAAGTCAATACGCTTGGCTTTGTGGATAATTGTAGGTTGGGTTGAACTTTAGTGAAACCCAACAAACCCCGCTCTTCGGTTGGGTTTCGTTCCTCAACCCAACCTACGCAATACAAGGTTTTTGACGCTAACTGAACAGTCCTTGAGAAACAACTTGCTGAATTAAACTTTCTAACTGATTTCCACAGCTAGTCTCACTAAAAAATTGTGCAATTTGCTCAGAGCGATCAATCTTCTGCTGAGGAGTTTTTACATGGTCAATGATAGCTTCTGCTAATGCATCAACATCACTTGGTGGTACTATCGTTCCACATTTCAGGATTTCAGAAATCTCACGAGGGCCAACTGGACAATCACTAGCAATAAACGTTACCCCACTGGCTACAGCTTCTACAAGAACCAGTGGTAAGCCTTCAAAATGAGAAGCAAGTATAACTGCCCTAGACAGTGAGAAGTAAGCCCTAGGATTGGGGACAGATCCTGCAAAAAGAACAATATTATTAATAGCTAAAGAATTTGCCAAAACTTGTATTTCTGTCTCTAATTCACCGTCTCCTAGCAAAATCAGCCGGATATTTAAGTTATTTTCACTAGCTTTAGCAAATGCTTTGAGTAAGGTTTTATGGTCTTTTTGATGATGAAATCTGGAAGCACATACAAAGGTAATTAACTGAGAGTTGTTTAACCAGGAATTGGCTGTAGGATTAAGAGGCTCGTTATTTGTATCATCTATGGCTGGATTGTAGGATATTACTATTCGATGGGGATTTAAACCAAAGTTTGAGAATCTTTCATAAAGAGCTTTGCAAACAAAAACTAGTCCATTAGCTTGTTGAATAGCACGCAGATCAATCCACCTAGAAATACTTGTAGATAAGTTTTGGATTAATCCAGTAATGGAATCTGTTTGACGTTCAATCTGCGATTCAGAAATGTAATCACTATGAATATAACTAATATATGGAACAGATAAACTTCCCAGAATAAATTGAGATAAATAAAAGAGCTTAGTGATAAATACAGTATGACAAATAATAATATCTGGTTTCTGTTCAGCAATGATCTTATTTAATTGTATCGCTACCCATATTTGGTGTATTGCTCCGCCAATATAAAATAAAGTTCCGGCAATTTTCATCACAATGACTCTATGGGCTGATTTAAAAGATAAGATCCATCGTGAATCTAAATCAGTCAGGATCACAGCAGAAACCTCATAGCCAGCCTTGACCTGAGAAGAAATTAGCGAATTCGCAACTTTTGGCGCTCCACCAATGTTATTCAAAACTATATGACAAATATGCATAACCGAATTAAAGTTTTTAGGTTAATGAGCGCTGTTCCAAGACATTCTTGGTAATGCTTGTTTCTGCTCTTGTATAAACGTAGGTTTGTGGTTCTGTGACTTTTTGAGTTTTGAAAATTTTCTCTGCCCGTTTCCAAAAGTCTGTATCTTCTCCATAGGAAATATTATTAAATCCCTGCAAATCAAAAAATACTCTCCTCTTCCCAAAAAATGTAGGGCCTAAAACACATTCGCGTAAATTAATTATTTGATCTGATTTAAAATAATCGGCGACAAAAATCTCTTCATCAGAGAAAAATCCTCCTTCAATCAAGTCAATTTCTGGATGAGATTGCATACATTGAAGTCGAGACTCTAGATGGTTGGGTCTGTATGTATCATCGCTGTCAAGAAAGGTGATATATTTGCCAAATGATGCTTGAATCCCAGCATTTTTAGAGTACCCTAATTTTTTATTTTGGTGTTTCAAATAACGAATATTCTGGAAGTTTTGCACATAAGAATTGACAATTTCAAAAGTATTATCTTGGCTACCATCATCAACTATAATTAGTTCCCAATCTTTCAACGTTTGATTGATAACACTATTAATGCTATTATCTAGATATTCGGCGCGATCGTAAGTACACATTACAACTGATATTTCTGGAATTGGATCAAATTTTATTGGACTCATAATGGATTGCCAGGAAATTTAAGTATTAGTAGCGAAAAAAGGGCTGTTAGTACACATTAAAAATGCAGCCATCAAATTAATAACCCATCCTCAAATGACCACGAGCAAATCAACAGACATCTGGTAAAAATTAAATATGCGTTACCCAGAACCCTTGTAGAGATGTAGCAGTGCTACGTCTCTCTACATTCTTTTTCACTCCTATGTCTAACTTACTAAAGCAAGGTTCACACCTGACTCATCAATATCATATTTTTGACCATCTAATTTGCAAAACTGTACGTATATACTGTGACCAGTGACAATCTTTCTTAATCCAGCTTTTAAAAAGTATCCATAAAAAGGAATTGTATACCGATTAAAAATAATTTTTCCTAAAGGTGAAATACTGCAAATATGATTGCCGTATGAATGCAAATAAGTATTCATCGTTAATTAGTGTATCTGCTGCTATAGTTTTTAACCAAGTAATATCGGTTTTACCTGTCAAAGGGCTTTGAATATTCATACTAAAAAAACATCAGCTAAATTATTCATTTGGATGATCCGCAAGTAATAAAAGTCTTTTTCAAAACCTGAGTTTTGTTGCCAATGCTAATCTTACAAAATGTGGGTGCTGCCAAAACTACCTCTGGCACAGATGATACCACGGGAATCGGGATCTTGCTATCCTGATGCTAGGTGGTAGTGGTGGTTTTGGTCTGCTCTTGCTAGATAACCATGCGATCGCCAAACTTACACCTCGTGCGTAAATACCTCTAGTAGGCATAATTCCCCTAAAAATTGTGGGATCACCCTCCTTGGAGCATTGTATCAATTCTGAAAATTATAGGACTCATATTTGATTTTTGAAAATATACGTGGGGTGTGTTAACGCAGAAAGTACGGCACCATTCTTAAGGGTTTGGTGCGTTACGCGAAACGCTAACGCACCCTACAAATACCTAATTTTGTTCAAAAATCAAATCGGATTCCTGTATGATTTTCCTCAGTATTAACTATTCAACCATAATATGGTACTATGTTGCGTTGGTAAAACTGACAAAATTCGTAGATGACAAATTCTTTAGAGAAGAACAGATATGACTGAAACTAATGAAATTATTAAAAATGTCTCACTGTCAACTTGGGACTATATTTCACCTGGTTTGGAGATAATTCATCCTGATTCCTCCTTCCCCAATATGATTATTGGAGAGGCTAATAGTTCTTATTGGAATTATTTACGTGCAGAGATTCTCCATCGCTGGTACGTCGATAGACAAAAGCCATCTGTAGGGTTCCTTAATCGAGATGAAGCACATATTTTATATAATACAGCACTCCAATTTGCCGGAAAAAAAGCTTTAGAAATTGGTTGTTGGCGGGGTTGGTCTGCTTGTCATCTGGCATTAGCAGGAGTGCAATTAGATGTAATTGATCCTATTTTAGCTGAAGAAGATATTTATGAAAGTGTAACTAGTTCTCTGCGACTTGCTAATGTTCTCGACTCAATTAATCTAGTAGCCGGTTATAGCCCACAAAAGGTAGAGGAATTAGCTAAACAATTACAACGCAAGTGGTCATTGATTTTCATTGATGGCGATCATCAAGCACCAGCCCCTCTCAATGATACGATTATCTGCGAACAATTGGCTGAGGCGGATGCTTTAATTTTATTCCATGATTTAAATTCTCCTGATGTCACACAAGGCTTAGACTATTTAAAGCAAAAAGGCTGGAACACAATCATCTACCAAACTATGCAAATTATGGGAGCTGCTTGGCGCGGAAATGTTGAACCAGTAAAACATCAGCCAGATCCGAAAATTAATTGGAATTTACCAGAGCATTTAGCAGATTATTCTGTAAGTGGATTAGAAAATCAAGTGATACGCCAAAGGCGATAGCGCCACGGAGAGCGAGTCTGCGTTACGCGCTGCTTTAACGCATCCGGCAATTTTAGGTTTACTTTATAAATGGTCTCTAAATAGATTAAATCAAGGCATAGGTGAGCATGAACAAAAAATATGAGACTTTCCAGACCAGCATTACTGATAATTTTGACTATCCTGAATTCTGTTTAAAAGCTAGTTTAGATTCTTCAATATTCAGAGATTTTCGTCGGAATGAAATATACAATTCGGCATTAGAACACGACTCTTTTGAGCAAGGTCAAGAGTATCTGGAAGCAATTAAAAAATCTCCCTCTAATGTGTTGAGTAAGATTGATGAATTTCGGAAGAATGATCGGATTGGCAATCCTAGAGTTTTTGATTACGAGGGTATTGGTACAATAGTCCCAGCTACCTTACGCTACATTAAAATACTCTCCGATTTGGAATCTGAGTTTGGCAGTCTAGATAACTTTAATATATGTGAACTTGGCGTTGGTTATGGAGGAATGTGCCGAATTATCAGCAGTTATTTCAATGTTAAAAGCTATCGTTTAGTTGATCTAAAACCAGTGCTATTACTAGCTCAGAAGTATTTAGATCATTACATATTAAACACCACACTAAGCTACAAGACAATGAATGAATTGCCAAAAGAAAATTATGATCTTGTAATTAGCAATTATGCTTTTACAGAGATGAGGCGAGAAATCCAAGATGTTTATTTAGAAAAGGTCGTGCTTTCTGCGAAGAAAGGCTACATTACATACAATGAAATCAATCCAGAAGATTTTAATTCTTATACAAAAGAAGAATTGATTAAAATTATTCCCAACATCAAAGTAATAGAAGAGGTTGGCATACTACATCATAAAGATTGTATTCTTGTTTGGTAATACCTATATGAGAAGTTTGACTTAAGTAGATCGGCGCAATTAAAGTTAACTGGCTAAGGCTGTCATTTGTCATTTGTCATTTGTCATTTGTCATTAGTAAGGGTTTTGAGATTATTTATGTTTCGTAACATACTTGAGTTTTTTTGCACCAACGTACTTATCTTATTGTATGGAAATGCCTTAAAACTCAATACGGTTCACAAAAGGGCTGAAACTCTTTTTTTTACGAACCACAGAGGCGCAGAGAACACAGAGAGAAGAGAGAAGAGAGAAGGAGGAAATGCTTAACCCAAGTGTATTGCCTTAAAACTCACATTTTGCACCATTCTCTATTAGCCAACTAGACCGGACAAAACTTGCAGTGCAAGACTAAGTACAATATTTCATAAATTCGTAGCGAATTCTCTTTGCGTTCCTTTGCGCTTCCCTTTGCGCCCCTTTGCGTTTAAATTTCAACCCTCAATTGGCCACGATTTTACGCAAAACTGTACTAAGAGCATTAGTGAGAGGTGAAGATAAAATCATTTTTTAACTTAATGTGGATGCGCGATCGCCAATATTCCCGCATCCCCATCTAAAGTTACCTCTACACCCACTGGTAAGGCTGCATTGGGACTATCATGGCCAAAAGGCAAATCAGAGACAACAGGAATGCCCAAATCGCCCAAGCGATCGCGCAATACTTCTTCTACACTAAAACTAGATATAGTTGGCGGCGCTTCACACCGAGTAAAACCCCCCAAAGCAATACCACAAACTTTAGACAAAGCACCACTCAAACGCCACTGCGTCAGCATCCTGTCAATGCGATAAGGTGCTTCCGTAACATCCTCCAACGCCAGAATTACACCATCTAGAGGTGGCTGGATTGGTGTACCCAAAAGGTGAGTAGCCACCGTCAGATTACCTGGTAACAAAGTCCCATTTACCACACCACCACCCCAACCGCAACCTTTGAGAGGGCTGAAAGAACGACCTTCCACCCAATCGAATAATCGCTTAATTGACCAATCTGGCTCATCTGCCAAAGTCGTCATTACCGGGCCGTGAACGCCGGAAATTCCTGCTGTATAAAGGCTCCATAATAAAGCTGTGATATCAGAAAAGCCTATAAGCCACTTGGGAAGGACTGAGTTTAGTTGCCAATTCCAATCTTCTAAGATGCGGGTGCTGCCAAAACCGCCTCTGGCACAAAGGATACCACGACAATGGGGATCTTGCCATGCTGCCGCTAGCTGGTGACGACGGTTTTCGTCTGTTCCTGCTAAATAACCCCATTTGTCATCTATGTGGGGACTGATTTCTAATTGGTAGCCGCGCGATCGCCAAATTTCTATACTCCGTTCAAATGCCTCAAATTCTCGCAAAGCACCACTAGGGGCAATTACTCGTAGTAAGTCTCCAGGTTTTAGAGGCGGTGGTAAGATTTTGGATGGCATGAAAAAACTTAAGGGTGAAAAGTTTTAAACGTATTGGACGACTAGAAGTCGCTACTACACAAAGCTTAGTCTACCTCCGTGGACTAATATAAAATCAAGAATTTCCTAACCTGCGGAGGCAGGTTTTGTCTGTATAGCCGCGAATTCTATTCGCCAGGGCTTATCGTAAATTAAAGGGTTTAAGACCCCTACATCTATATGTAGCACCCATTTCAGTCGGGGTTTAAATCCCCTTATGTAATGTCTTTAATTTTGAATTTTGAATGCGTGAATAATGAAATTGTTAAATCAGATTAACAACGCTGCAACTGTGTTAACAATAAAACAACTTGATCAATTGCCTGTCGCACAACAGTTGCAGACTGATCCGATTGATTCACAATAATACTAAAAACTAGCGGCTCATACTTCGGCGCATTCAGATATCCAGATAGAGAAACTACACCTGTTAAAGTACCCGTTTTTGCTTGCACAATGCCCTCAGCAGGTGTATCTTGAAAGCGATTTTTCAAGGTTCCACTTTTACCCGCCACGGGTAAAGATGCGCGATATATATATGCTGTTGATGTTCTTGCTATTGCCCGCAAAGTTTGTACAAAAGCTTCTGGTGTCACTAAGTTACGACGTGATAAACCCGAACCATCCACTAAAATATAATTTGCTGGTTCAACTCCCAATTTCGTTAAGCTTGCTTTGACAACTTCTAAACCTACATCAGCACTAGTCTGATTTTTAACTCTGAGTTTTTTCACAGCTAATGCTCTCAGCAGTGCCTCAGCATAAAGATTATTACTATTCTGAAGAGTTTCCATTAATAATTCAGATAAAGGTGGCGACTCTACAAATGCTATTTCCTCTTGATTAACACCACCATTTACTACTAATATTTGTCCCAAGGTAATTTTTTCTGTCGCCAAAGCAGCACGGAAGCGCCGTAAAAAGTAATAATTCGGGTCAACCACAGGCAAATCTATTAAAGACGGTTCAGAATTCGTTGTTAGTTGTCCTTGAATTCGTAATCCTGTTCCTGATAATTCGCGAGTAATATTAATGTAGCTTGGTTGATTTTGGGCAACAGTTACTGACTGATTAATTATCCGCCACTGTTTCGCCTCACCAGCATCAGTCCATACCACTTGTAAAGATTTCCCTACAGCCTGGGGTACAAGTTTTAAGCTAAAAATATTTTGATTCAGAATAAAGCTATTGACTGGTGCGCCATAGTCTGACTGCACATCTTCCCATTCCCAGGTGGGGTTAACAATATCTCCTTGAATATAACTGTCATCAGCTATCAATCGCTGAATTTGAGTAATGCCTTTCTGTTTTAGCTGCTGTGCCAATTTTTGCAGTTGAGTATCACTTAAGCTGGGATCTCCCCTACCGACAACACGTAAAACACCATTGCCATTGTGATAAATAGAAGTGCGAATCCGAAAATTAGCACCCAATTCTTGCAATGCAGCTGCTGTTGTTAGCAATTTGAGATTAGACGCGGGAGTAAAATATTTCTGAGCATCCCGACTGTAAAGAGTTTCCCCCGTTGACACGGGTTGTACTAAAATTCCCCAGCGCCCCCGACTGAATAAAGGGCGATTGATTACAGCATCTATAGCTGTTCCCAATTGGGTAGAGCAAATTGATTTTGTGGTAGTTGTTGGTGCAACTGGGGTTTGCGCTTTAGCTGCTAGCTGGGTAACACTAGTTTGAGTACCCACAAACAGCAGCATCAAGCCAAGAGAAATTTTCCTACTCATCAGATAGTTCTTAAAACTACTTGATGATAATACCTTGGTGTGGCATTTTTTTAACGTCAATTCGGCGAAGGTTGGGTTGAGCAATGCGTTACCCAACAAAGAGAAAGAAAATGTTGGGTTTCGTTCCTCAACCCAACCTACGAATATTCTTAACCGAACAGTATTGATATGCCAGTTGCGTAAGTCCTAATTCAATTGCTTGAAAAGCCCTGTAACACTCTTATTCTTCTTCCTCTTCCTGTTCCCCAAACACTCCATCTATAAGTTCTTGTGCCCGCTCGTCTGAAATATTCAAGGCTTCCTGAAGCTCAGAGATATAATCCTGTTCACTTTCGGGTACTTCTTCATCAATTCCCACTACTAAGATAGCGGTGATGTATGCAGCTTCGCGATAACCTCTATTCGGTAAGGATTCGATGGACTGGGCGATTAAATCTTCCGGTTCTTCTTCTTCAATCAAGCTGACGGCTTTTTCGGTTAATTCTTCAAAGTCTTCCTCAGAATAATTTTCAAATAAGCCAACCCGACCGAGAAATTCACTCAAAGCATATTCTTCTATTGAAGATATTCCTTCACTATCAGAAGCTGCGGAAAGCAGTCCAATAACTGTGATTGCAACTTCTGGTTCTAGAGTAACTGAATTAACACTACCGCCTTTGAGTAACTTGCGTTTAGACATAATTATCCTTTAAAAGTTACGTGGTATTTCAGGAAGTAATACCTTACGGTTCATCACGCTCCCTAAATTTAGGATTCCCAAAAGAATCCAGAGAAATACATTGACACGAATCTTTTTTTTCAGATTACTTTTTGTCTCTAGGATAGTATTGGTATTGGCGCTTAGTTATTAGCCAACCTATGCCAATAAAAACAGGAGTTACGCAAAAACTCTCTGCAACTCTTATTTCTTGGCGTACTTGGCGTACTTCTCCCTTGGCGCTAGCCTCTCCCTTTGGGAGAGGGGGAGACGCTGCGCGATGGCGGTTCGTTTTTTCATGATTTTGCGTAATGACTATAATTTTAACTAACGACGACGGCATTGATGCCCCAGGTATCCGAGCGCTGCTCAAAGCTGTAAACGGCAAAAATGCGATTATTGCTGCGCCTGCGGATCATCAGTCTGGCTGTGGACATCAAGTTACTACCACTCGTGCCATTAACCTCCAGCGACGTTCTGAGACTGAGTATGCGATCGCAGGTACTCCTGCCGATTGTGTAAGAATTGCCATAACACAAATTAACGCAGATGTCAAATTTGTACTTTCAGGTATTAACGCTGGGGGTAACTTGGGAGTTGATGCTTACATTTCTGGCACAGTGGCTGCTGTGCGGGAAGCTGCAATGCATGGTATTCCTGGAGTTGCCATTTCCCACTATCGCAAAGCCAAGCAAAATTTTGATTGGGATCTAGCTGCCAAATTCACAGCTGAAGTTTTAGCGGACTTACTCAAGCGTCCCTTAGAACCGGGAAGCTTCTGGAATGTGAACTTACCGCATCTGCAACCAGGAGAACCAGATCCTGATGTGGTGTTTTGCCAACCCTGTAGCAAACCTTTGCCTATAAACTATCGAATTGAAGGCGATAATTTTTATTATGTAGGCGAATATGGCAAACGCGATCGCACTCCTGGTAGCGATGTGGATGTATGTTTTTCCGGCAATATCGCGGTAACTCAGTTAAAGGTTTGACATTAGCCAATAACTGTACCATGAAGTGTCTTTCAAACATCCTCTAAAGCATTCACCAAAATACTAAAGATATGAATAATACTAAAGAAGATAGGAATTACACTTGATATAGAGTGTAAAAACCTTGAAGAAAGAAATTTTCTTTTGATAATGCTTATGGATTTAATCGTTGAAAATTTAGCCGCAATTGATGATCAACTTTCCCAGCGTCATATTGACCTTGATCCCGGTGGATATTTCATTATTTACTTGGATCGAGAAGCAAGGTTAATTTATGCCAAGCATTTTACAAATGTGATTGATGAGCGTGGTTTAGCTGTAGATCCAGATACGGGGAAGGTAATTCCGGCGCGAGAAAAGGTAGAACGAACTTACACCACAGTTTTTAGCGCCAGGACGGCGAAAGAACTTTGCGTGAAGATTTTTGAAGAAACTCAGCCCCCTCCTGTAACTCAATTAAATCATGCAGCTTATTTGGGTCGAGAATTTGTTCGGGCTGAGGTGGCTTTAGTCGCAGAACAAGAGTATGTTCAGGATTAAGCCAATTTTAGATTTTTAATTTTGGATTGAAGGAAAAATCTCAAATCTAAAATTGAACAACTCTCCCATTACCCATTAGATGAAGGCTGATTTATCTGATAGATATAGTAAGTCGCCATTGGGATAACGGTGGCGGCAATTAACAATCCTACTACCCAAGCAGTGGCGTTACCTTGGTTGGTTTCTTCTGCTTTCTTGTAAGTGCCTTCTACCTGCACATTGTCAGTGATTTGGGGTGGACCTGGGTCGGCTTTGCCAGAGAGGACGGCGACAAGGCGATCGCTTGCATCGAGGAATGCTTGGTTGTATTTGTTACCATTGCGCAACGGCACACTTACTGTTTCAGTCGCTACACTCTCGGCAATAGAGTCTGTGAGCAAAGGCTTGACTTGATCCCCAGTAATAATGGCAGTACCATTGGTAACTGTATCAATAACCAATAAGGTTTGATTAGCTTGGGCTGCTTTTGTCGGAAACCATTTTTCAAACAGCTCTTTGGTAAAGCTTTCTGGTGTTTCACCGTAGTCGAGGCGGCGGACAGTCACAATTCTGACTTCCTTATCTGTTTGTTTTGCCAAATTCTCCAAAGCGCTGCTAATTTTACCTTCATTCAGGCGGCTGATGACCTCACCTTGATCCAAAACCCAGGTGTCATTCCCTGCTGTGAGATTGGGTATTTGATACACACCTGTGGCAAAAGCAGGTGCGGCAAACAGCGAGGCTGTTAAAATAAGCGTCACCAAAGGTAGAATTACCTGGATGAGGTGTTTTTGACTGCTAAATACTTGTTTGAGGAGCTGTTTCATCGTGAGATCCTTAAGACAGACTTGCACCAAAAATACTACAGAATTACTGCAAAAATCACCTCTTTTCCGGTTTTCTCGAGTATGGAATTTTTACTACTGCCAGCAGATATATATTGTACGGGATTTTTGATTGCCCAAATCTGTTGTGAGGGTGGCTATAAGCACTAACCTGAAGCTAACACCCTTGCTAATTACCAGGGCTATTTCATTTTCATCTAGCCCGCCTCAGAATTAATTCTGAGTCTAATAGCGAAAGTCGTCTAAAAACCAATACACTTGGGTTAAGCATTTCCTCCTTCTCTTTCTCTCTGTGTTCTCTGTGCCTCTGTGGTAGCCTGCGGCAAGCCGCTTTGCGTCTACGTAAAAAAAAGAGTTTCAGCCCTTTTGTGAACCGTATTGCGTTAAAACGGACTTTAGCTATGAGCCAGGAACTTCACTTCCGGGTGGTTTATGTCTAGGCTGAAATAGCCCTGGCTAGTTACAAGAAATACCGCCCATTTTGGGAATGAACCCAAATCTTTAGGGCGGAATTTGCAAACCATCTAGAAATGATATCCTATGATCAATATTTTTGGCAGAATCTAGTATATTTTTTCATATATGCAAATAGCTAAAACCCCGCCCACGAGGGGACGGGGTTTTACACACGATCTATAAATAAATTTATTCGCTCTGAACTCCTTGATTGCTGGCAAATTCCAGCATCTTGCTCCCTTTTTCCCTACCTCTTTGGTCGGAATTATCAAAAAGCGTTACAACTTAGTCCCACACTCAGCGCAGAAGTTGTGGCTGGGAGCATTTTTTGCACCACAGTGGCTACAATACACTGGCTCTGCTGCCGCTTTCGGCGCTTGCTTCTGCAAGCCGACCATTTGAGCGTTGCTTTTGCCAGGAGCCACCATTGGGTAGCAATTTTCGTCTCTGGTTACGTGAGCATTCAAGATCACCGGGCCTTTGTGTGCCAGCATTTCGGCGATCGCATCTTTTAATTCACTGCGATCGCTGATTACCATGCCTTTAATGCCATAGGCTTGTGCCAATAACTCTACGTCTGGCATCCCTACTTCCATGTTTGAGCATGAGTAACGCTCCCCATAGAAGGCTTGCTGCCACTGACGCACCATCCCTTGCCAGCCGTTATTAATAATTATTGTCTTGACATTTATCCCATACTGTGCAAGCGTACCAAGTTCCTGTAAACACATTTGGAAACTAGCATCACCGCTAATACAGATGACTTCTTCATCAGGAAAGGCCACTTTAGCGCCCATTGCCGCAGGTAAGCCAAAACCCATCGTTCCCAAACCAGCGCTAGAAATCCAGCGCCTCGGCCCATTTTTCAGGAATTGTGCTGCCCACATTTGATGTTGTCCGACATCTGTGGTGTAGAAAGCGTGGGGCGCTTGATTGCTTACTTCTACAATCACTTCTTGGGGTGAAATGCTGTCGGCATGGTGCGGCACTATGAGAGGATACTCTTCGCGCCAACGGTTAACTAGATTCAACCACTCTTGGTTTTGATTTGGTGTAGCCTTGACGCCTGTTTCTTTGCACCGACGCAACAAGTCTACTAACACGTTCCGCACATCGCCGACGATGGGCACTTCCGGAACGCGGTTTTTGCCGACTTCTGCGGGATCGATGTCTATGTGAATTACTTTGGCGCGGGAGGCGAATTCGTCTAACTTGCCTGTAACGCGATCGTCAAATCTAGCACCAACGCAAATCAGCAAGTCGCAATCACTAACGGCAAAGTTAGCGTAAGCTGTGCCGTGCATCCCCAACATTCCCAAAGCTAGGGGATGATGTTCGTCAAAAGCACCGATCCCCATTAAGGTTGTGGTGACAGGGATATTGAATAATTCAGCTAGTTGTTTGATTTCTTCATGGGCACCAGCTGCGATCGCACCACCACCGACATACAATAGCGGCCGGCGACTTTCAGTAATTAACTGAATCGCGGCATTAATCTGCCGGGGATTTCCCTTGACCGTGGGACGATAACCGCGTAATTTTACTGAACCTGGTTTTACAGGTACATAGTCAAATTCTTCTAAAGCCACATCTTTCGGCACATCAATCAATACTGGCCCCGGTCGCCCAGTGCTAGCGATGTGGAAAGCTTCGGCAACAATTCGCGCCATATCTTTGGGATCACGCACTACATAGGAGTGCTTGACGATCGGTAGGGTAATGCCGTAAATATCAGTTTCCTGAAACGCATCTGTCCCAATGGACGGCCGTGCTACCTGTCCTGTAACCACAATCATTGGGATCGAATCCATGTAGGCTGTGGCGATACCTGTCACCAAGTTGGTTGCTCCTGGGCCAGAAGTGCCAAAGCATATTCCTACCTTCCCAGTTGCACGAGCATAACCATCAGCAGCGTGGGCTGCCCCTTGTTCGTGTCTTACCAGGATATGCTTAATAGCACCAGTTGCTTCCACCTTGTACAGGTCATCATAAATTGGCAGAATCGCCCCACCAGGATAACCAAAAATAAACTCAACGCCGTGGCGTTGAAGGCTCTCAAGCAGAGCAAAACCGCCAGATGCACGTTTGGGAACGGCTGGCGGGTTAGAAGTACGGGACTGTTTGTGATTCTCGATTTGTGGGAGACTGATCTGGGAAGGCGATTCTCCTGCGGAGACACTTTGTGAGCGCACGGTCAAACCTCAGACTATAGCTAAAGTTAATACTGAATTCTGTATTTAGGATTTCATTTTAATTGAAAACTTCAATCAAATTCGGATAATTTTATATATTAAATATAATCCTAGAGTATTAGCCTACATTAATTAAATTACATCTTGCAAGACTTTGCGGGTATTTTGCCAAGCCCAAACGCCCACAACTACCACAACAATACTCATTCCCACAAGCACAATTCGCAAGCCCAGAGCATCAGTTAATGGCCCAGTAATGGCCAAAGGTAACGCCAGAGCGATGTTGACGGCATGATTTTGAAAGCCAAATACTTTACCGTGCATGGTAGGTGGTGTTTGCTGTTGAATTAAAGTTTGCATGGGTACACCAATTAAAGCAGCACCTATACCCAAAAATGCACATAATCCTAGCGCCAGCAACAAGTTATGGGTAAAAGTGAACACCCCTAAAACTAGTGCCATCATCAAAAATCCAATTAAAGGTACGGGCTTGTGATGAAATTTCTCACCCCAGTGACCTAAAATCGCTGCACCAAATACCATACCCACCCCTGCTGCTGCCAAGAAAAAGCCAAACTGTTTTTCTTTAAGACCAAACTCTGCGGCTAATCGAATCGTCAGCACTGTTAAGGCTGCAAACACACAATATAAAGTTGTCAGTTGCAGCATGGCATTCAAAATCAAAGGATTTTTCTTGAGATAGCGCAGACTCTCGGTGAATTCGGCCCAAGGGTGATTTGATGCTTGATGTTCTTTAGGTCGTTTGGGTTCTTTAAACTTAATCGGCTGCATGATAGCAGCCGATAATATGTATAATCCACCAACCACAATCTCTTGACCGTATTCTTCTCCCATCAAGCTTTTCGCCAAACTCAAAATCGGCTCTCCTACTGCAAAGCCAACAATTAAAGCTCCCATCATTGTGCTGCTAAACAAGGCATTGGCTGCTAACAAATTTTCTCGCTTCACCAACAAGGGAATGGCTGCTTGTTCGGCTGGTGCAAAAAACTGCGTCACCGTGGAAATGGCAAAAGTCAGAATTAACAGAATCAGGAACTCTCGTGGTAACAAGGGAAGACACAGTGTCAGTATTCCCCGCACAATATCTGAGCCGACCATAATCAGCTTTTTTGGCAAGCGGTCAACAAAGATACCACCGGCAGAGCCAAACAAAATTGCTGGTATTGTAAACGACAGCATCAAGGTTGAGTACATCGAGTTTTGTGCCAACCCAGGAAGCGGTGAGTAGTTTTCCAACAGAGCAATCATCAAAACGAAGAAGACCTTATCTGCTAACTGGGACACTAGTTGCCCAATCCACAGGAGCATAAAACCACGGTTTTTTAGCAGTGCGCCAAACCCATTATTAACAGCAGCTGGTTCAGTTGGAAACATTAGATACTTGGGGTAGATGGGAGCGGGGAGTGGGGAGTCGGGGTAACTAATGATAAATGGCTAACTCCTCACTCTTAACTCCTGTTTACTTACTCCATTGTCCGGAATAATTAGCTTCATAGTGCTTTAACAGCATATGCAAAAATTCAGCTGCTGTCAGACGACTATTTGGTGGAACAATCTCAATGGATGAATCTACCCAACAGCCTTGTACAGTTTGGGGCCCAGACACAGAGCGGCTTGTCGTTAGACATTGCCACATGGACAAATGAGCAACTGCTGGCTCTGCATAAAAGTTATTTTGCCCACAACCTAGCAAACAGGAACTCCAATGGGTAAAATAATCATGACTCATGCGATGAATAGGAAAATTACCTTGTAGTGGTACTCCCCATCCATCTATAGCAATAAACGCTTGGACACGACCACCCAAAAGTTGCCATAAATACGCCGCCCCTATTGCCCCGACTACGCCAGCACTAAAGCTAATGAATATAATTGGCGATTTTAGCTGATTGCCTAGGCGTTGGTTGCCGCCGTAGGCATCGCGCAAAAACTGCAAAATATGAAATGCTGATAAAACTAAAACATCTTCACCAGGAAAAACAAGTATATTTGCGGAATTGGGAGCGATCGCGTCATGAGAAACTAAATTTAATAATCCGACTCTAAAGCTTTCAGTTAATTCTGGCTCATGAATTCCAGGACAAATAATGATATTCATAACTCCAACTTACTACAACGGTCTAGAAAAATTTGAATCTGGCAAGTATGGAAAATATTCAATCCTTGAACAATCGACTCTTATTAAAGGAAAAATTACTTGCCCAGCTTGAGGAGATTCAAACTAAAAGTGATGGCTCTCCTGTTACGGATTTGAAGCTAGACAAAACTTTAGCCCAAGAAATTGAACAATTGACGACCCAACTAGAAAGCTTCAATCCCAATCCCAAGCCACTGCTCAATGCTACTTCTTTACTAGAGGGAGCTTGGCAATTACAATACTCCACTGCTAGAGAAATCCGTTCTTTAGACTCCCTGCCGTTGGGATTAAAGCTGGGTAAAGTATATCAGGTAATTAATATTGCCAATAAATTGTTTTTTAATTTAGCTAAAGTTAAACATCCTCTTGGGCTAATATCGGGATATGTAAAAGTAACAGCTAGCTTTGAAGTAGCAACAGTTGATTCATTACTTCCACCAAATCAACGTATTAACGTTTATTTTGACAAACGCTACCTATCAATTGAAAAGATTGTCGGTATTGATACCCCCCAACTGAACCCATTTAAGGTTGTTCCAGCTAACAATCCTACTGGCAGAATTGCTACCCTGGACATTACTTACTTAGATGAAACCTTAAGAATTGGACGTGGAGGCGATGGAAGTTTATTCATTCTTAGTAAATCCAATGATTTACCTGACAACAGAGCAATCATCTGAGTGCGATCGCTCTCTGGAAACAGAGCGATCGCAAGATTTATAACTGGAAGTGGCAGAGATAGCTGTTCGGCAGTGGATAGGTAAAGGGAATGAGGTGCGATCGCCCCTGACATCAAAGAGCGAAAGAGCCAAGTGTATCAATACCCACAGTTTTTGACGCGATAACAGCAATCAGCACGCCAAAACCCAGCGCTCTCCGAAAATAATTAACGCCTTGAAATAATTCTAGCCACGCCCAAGTAAATAAAGAGCCAAAAGCAAGTGCGTCTAACCCTGTATTCGCAACGCCTGTTGTCAAAACTAATTTGAGCAAACTAGCTGCTATCCAAACAATAAGCGGTAAGTTTGGCATCTGAGCTAAAACAATTTTGCCATCGCTGTCACGGAAGATTTTATCGAATAATGTATTTTTCATCACTTTAAATTGCAACAATCAGCCAAAATTATTAACTTACAAAAACTACCATTCGCATTACAACATGGCTGTTTCTCCCTGATCAACCACCATTATGCTGATATTAGAGCGGCAAAGCATATTCATATTGGACTGTTTAAAATTCATACCTTAATAGTCATTGTCAGCCACACAAACTCCTTTACATTTAATGCCGTTTGTAGCTGTGCGCTGACAATGAGGACATAGAACTTTTTCGTTTTCTGTTTCTTGATTGATATTTATATTAGTGCTTGCAGTAAACAAGTCTTTTTCGGTCTGGATTTTTCTAGTCATAAGGGTGGAGGGATTTTTTGCGGTTTACATTAGACCAGGACTTACGCCAAAACTCTCTGCAACTCTTAGTTTCTTGGCGTACTTGGCGTACTTCTCCCTTGGCGCTAGCCTCTCCCTTTGGGAGAAGGGGAGACGCTACGCGATGGCGGTTCGTTTTTTCATGATTTTGCGTAAGTCCTATTTTAATTTGGTGGCTCTCCCGATTGTGGGGTCTGAATCCTCAACTGAGGTAAAACATCAAAGCCTTCTGCCTGCTGCCTCCTTCTGCCCTCAGCATAGCTGCCTTACCCCAACCAGGATCACCAAAAGTTGCCAAGAATCCAAAAATCAAAGCGGACTGCTATATATCTTTTGATGTATTATTTTGATTTTTCCACTTATCTTATCCCCCTGGATGGGATAATAAGTTACAAGTAGGGAAAATGTGCAAACTATTCCCTAACTTTATATTTCTCTGCACTCTGATTATATTGAGGAAATCATTGTGGTTGCCACGCCGGAAAAAACACAACACACCCACGAGCAATTATCAGGTAAAGACCGTGTAGCCGTACTGCTTATGGGCTACGGCGAAGTCGAAAGCTATGAAGATTTCGCCAACTATAACGAACAGGCTTTAAATCTCCTGACAGCAAAATTTGCACCGGTGCCAACCTGGATTTATCCCCCCCTGGCAAAGCTTTTGGCGCTATTTGACCGCCATGAGTGGGGACACACACACCACGATTTTATCTCCCCACACAATGCCATCTTTGAACAGCAGCGTGCTGGGATTGAAAAGCATTTACAAGAAAAATGGGGTGAGAATGTCCAAGTTTTCAAAGCTTTCAACTTTTGCGCCCCTTTCCTACCCAATCAAGTCCTGGCAGAAATCAAAAACCAAGGCTTCGATAAGCTATTAATTTACCCCCTGCTGGTTGTTGATTCTATCTTTACCAGTGGCATTGCGATCGAGCAAGTTAACAATGCTCTTGTGGAGTTAACTGATGGTGAAGAACACTGGGTCAAAGCACAGCGCTACATTCCTTCTTTCTTCAACGAACCAGCCTACATCAATTTAATGGCTCATCTGGTTGAGGAGAAAATTGCTGAGTTAGCCGCAGCTTATCTACCTTCTCAAATCGGTATTGTGCTAATGAATCACGGTTGTCCCCACAAAGCCAAAGGATTTACTTCTGGGATTACCGAAAGTCAAGGGCTGTTCGATTTGGTACGAGATCAGTTGATTAATCGCTATCCCTTAATCTCGGTGGGTTGGCTCAATCATGATACACCCCTAATTGATTGGACACAGCCAAATGCAGAGCAAGCTGCAAATAACCTGATTCAATTAGGTGCAAAAGTGGTGATATTTATGCCTATTGGCTTTGCTACAGAAAACCACGAAACTTTATTGGATGTACACCATATCATCCATGCTCTGGAAAAACAGCATCCTGGTACGAACTACGTGCAAATGGCTTGCGTCAACGACCATCCAGAATTCTTGGCAATGGCGGCCCAATGGGCTGATGCTCATATTGCACAGTTGTTGTCAGAGCAAACTTTGGCAGTTAATCCCCAACTAGCTGGGCATCATCACCACCACCATCATTAAATAATTCGTAATTCGTAATTCGTAATTCGTAATTAAGAGGGTATAGAGCAAGCACTGATTACAACTACGAATTACGTTAGCGTAGCCGTAGCGAGTCTACCATTGGTGTCAACTTAACGTAAAACGGGCGGTTAGAAACCGCGTCTACACAAACAAAACCCACCGACCTGGGTAGCAAAACGTTCTAGATCGCCCTAAATCCACGCCACTTGCTTCAGTTGGGGAGACCGCTGTCCCCGCAGTGGCTCCCCATTGCCAATTAGTTAAAAAGGCTTCCTCATAACCCTCTTTTACCCCCTTAAAAAGGGGGTCGCCCCACGCAGGGGGGATCTTAACTGTTTCACAAAGGTTTCAGCCTCAGCTTGAGTGCTGCCAAAAAATGGATAAAGTCGAGTTTAGAAAACAAGGACTAAAGTCCTTACTACGAACCTACATACCCTACCACTAATTTACGCCCCGCAGCTTGCGAGTGTTATCAACTAAACTCTGAGCAAATTGGTCAAATCTTTGAGAGAGTTTCTCATCTACTAGCTTGCCTTCAGGACTGAAAGCACCCCAAGCTTGTCCGATCGCAATTTGTTCGGGAATTACCCAACCATGTACCCAACGGATAATTAGCCGTAGGTCATTTAAAGCATTACTATTAGACTGACCACCCAAGACACTAATCAATCCTGTCACTTTATCAGATAGTTGGTCAAAACTCATCAAATCTAAGGCATTTTTCAGCACTCCACTAACGCCACCATGATACTCAGGTGTCGCTAAAATTATCCCATCAGCCTGACTGACTGTATCTTGCAACCTCTGAACGTCTGGATATTCTGCATACTCCTTTGCGCCAGTGCAAAACGGTAGCTGCAACTGCCGTAAATCGAGAATTTCTACCTCTGCACCCACAGCTTCAACCCTTTGCACTGCTACTTGTAAAGCTAGCTGGGTATAGGAGTTGGGTCTTAAACTACCACCAATGCCAACAATTTTTACCATAATTAACCCACAAACTATTAACTAAGTACTATCACCAGATTTATTTGAAAAACGGAATCGTTATGACTATGATTATTTTAGCGATTTGTGTCATAATGTGTCAAATTAAAATCTACCGGAAAATTTTATAAATAAGGGGTTATGAGCGAGAAGAATTGTGCAGGTTGCCCAACTTAATGGAATAGCCGCAAGAAACTTGGGAATGCTTTTGTGTGGAAGCTAGACTAGATAAGAAAAGTGTAATTTCCAGTTATGACAATTTTTGCTAGAAGAATAGGCATAAAAGCGTAGCTCAACTTGTGCCAGCAGACAAAGGGTAATTATTATGACAAATTTGGGAAAAAAAGCATTGATAAAAGGGCAGTCGTCAAAGCGTGGTGCTTGGGTTAGTGCCATCGCAGCTAGTTTGATGATGTTGCCAGGTATTTTTGGGGGTACTCCTGCCTTGGCGCAGCAAAAAGAAAAGTGCGAGGAATCCAAACCCCTAAGTTATGGCTGTCTGATTAAGAAAACTGAGAAAGGGCAAGTCGAAAAAGTAGAGTTGGATGAAACTGAACAGATAGCAAAGGTCTATCTAAAGGGGCAAAAGCCAGATGCTCCACCTCTACAGGTAAGACTTTTGGCGCAAAACACAGAGCTGATTAATAAATTCAAAGAAAAAAACGTTGATTTTGCTGAGGTTTCCTCTGCTAACAGTCGAGCTGTTGTTGGGTTGTTGATCAATTTGATGTGGATTTTGCCACTGGTGGCTTTAATGCTATTGTTCCTGCGTCGCTCTACTAATGCTTCTAGCCAAGCAATGAATTTCGGTAAATCCAAAGCTCGCTTCCAAATGGAGGCAAAAACTGGAGTCAAATTTGAAGATGTCGCCGGGGTTGAAGAAGCTAAAGAAGACCTCGAAGAAGTTGTTACTTTCCTAAAACAGCCAGAAAGATTTACTGCTGTAGGCGCACGTATTCCCAAAGGAGTGTTGTTAATTGGCCCCCCTGGTACTGGTAAAACTTTACTAGCAAAAGCGATCGCCGGGGAAGCAGGTGTACCATTCTTCAGTATTTCCGGTTCAGAATTCGTGGAAATGTTTGTTGGTGTGGGTGCATCTCGTGTGCGTGACCTCTTCAAAAAAGCCAAAGAGAATGCCCCTTGCCTAATATTTATCGATGAAATTGACGCCGTAGGTAGACAACGGGGTGCTGGGATTGGTGGCGGTAACGACGAGCGCGAACAAACCCTCAATCAACTCCTCACCGAAATGGATGGTTTTGAAGGAAATACAGGTATTATTATTATTGCTGCCACTAACCGCCCAGATGTTCTAGATGCAGCGTTGCTCAGACCAGGACGCTTTGACAGACAAGTGATGGTGGATGCACCGGATCTCAAAGGGCGACTGGAAATTTTGAAAGTCCACGCCCGGAATAAGAAAATTGACCCTAGCGTATCATTAGAAGCGATCGCTCGCCGCACTCCTGGTTTTACTGGCGCAGACTTAGCCAACTTACTCAACGAAGCTGCCATTCTCACTGCCAGGAGGCGTAAAGAAGCTGTCACCCTTTTAGAAATTGATGCTGCTGTAGATCGAGTTGTTGCAGGTATGGAAGGTACTGCCTTAGTAGACAGCAAGAGCAAGCGCTTAATTGCCTATCATGAAGTTGGACACGCTTTAGTGGGTACGCTGCTCAAAGAGCATGACCCTGTGCAGAAAGTTACATTAATTCCACGGGGACAAGCACTGGGATTAACTTGGTTTACTCCTAACGAAGAACAGGGGTTAATTTCCCGTTCCCAACTCAAAGCCAGAATTACTGCTACTTTGGGTGGTCGCGCCGCCGAGGAAATCGTTTTTGGGAAGCCAGAAGTGACCACAGGTGCAAGCAATGATTTGCAGCAGGTGACAGGGATGGCGCGGCAAATGGTGACACGCTTCGGGATGTCAGAATTAGGCCCATTGTCCTTAGAAAATCAGAGTGCTGAGGTATTTTTAGGACGCGACTGGATGAATAAATCAGACTATTCTGAGGAAATTGCTGCCAAAATTGATTCACAAGTCCGCGAAATTGTCAACAATTGTTACATCAAGGCTAAAGAACTGTTGCAAGAAAACCGCATAGTTTTGGAGCGTTTAGTAGACTTGCTGGCAGAACAGGAAACAATTGAAGGCGATTTATTCCGCAAAATTGTTGCTGATAATGTTCAGGTAGCCGATGCAAAATTGGCTGTCCCTCATTAGGAAAGGTTTAAGAGGATGTTTTAAAAGTCTTTTTATCGGTAGCAAAACGTTCTGGATCCCCCTAAATCCATGCCACTTGCTCATGGGGGAAACCCCCATCGCCCTTGGCGTCTCCCCTTGGGAGAAGACCGCAGTGGCTCCCCTTAAAAAAGGGGGACTTTGATTATTCCCCCTTTTTAAGGGGGGTTAGGGGGCAATACTGCTCGGTTAAGCCCAAAAACCTTAACCCGTGTAGGTTGGGTTGAGGAACGAAACCCAACATTTGGGGGGCTTTGTTGGGTTTCGCAGAGCCTCAACCCAACCTACGATTTTCCAAAACCTACGCAGTATTGGGTTAGGGGGGATCTAAAAGTGCAAAGATACAGCCAACCACTTTTAAAACATCCTCTTAGAAGAAGTGGTAGAGCCATAGCAATGTTACTGATGACAGATGCGGTTCAAATACATGATTTCTGGTGTAATCCAGACTCTCCTTTTCAGGTTTATTTCCGATTTGTTATTTTCAATGGAACTCTTGTTGTTTCTTGCTTACTGAAAGTCTGACCTAAATTGGAAGTTGGTGCTGTCGATAATAGATTCTTATACAGAAGCTTTAGGGTTCGAGTAATAGTTTTAATAATTTTCATTTTGCTGGCAGTTGGCTTTTGGTCATATCTCAAAACCATTGGAATTTCTACGATTTTTGGTTTGAGTACTTTGGCTTTCAGCACTAAATCTATCATACAAGCAAAACCACTTTCAGTAAATAGATTGTCTCCATAATACATATCCAGTTTACTGACGAAAGTACGGTTATACAGCCTATAACCACAAGTGTAATCTCTTACACCTGGTACACGGGCTGCAATTCTAAAAAGCCAGCTGGCTCCGTAACTCATTATCTCTCTAAATTTGGATAAACCTATGACTTTAGACCCTTTTCGATATCTAGATGCGATCGCAATATCATAGCTGCCAGCTATCATGGTGTCATACATCTTGATTAATAGTTCTGGTGGTTGAGTGTTGTCACAATCCATCGCGGCTAAAAAATCACCTTCTTTAGAAATTTCTAAGAAAGTCGTGAAACCTGTTTTAATTGCTTGACCTAAACCACCATTTTGGGAGTGTTGGACTAACTTCAGTGATATCCCCAGTGATTGCGATTCTTCTATAGCAGTCTGGGCAGTTTTATCACTACTACCATCATCAACAAGAATCAGTTGCATCTTCATATTAGAGATTTGCTCCAATGTCTGAAACCTTTTGAACAAGGGACGAATTGATTCTTGCTCGTTGTATGCCGGTAAAAGAACAAAAAGACTCACAATTACCTCCTGTGATTTTTAAAATATCATTACTCAATTTTCAACAATTCAGTAATGTTGATTTTTTGAGAAATTCATCAACCTGTCGCACAACTGCGTTGTTGTTAACGCTATCATTGACTAACTGTGAGGTATTGACGACAAAAAAATCATCGTTTTCAGTACTCACTTTTGGAACAATACTTGAATAATCTAAAACTTGTAGTGGCTGTACTTTAATCGCTCGATTAATGTGTGCTGCTACAATATCATCTGCTTTGAGTTCTGGAAACATTAAACGTATACCCTGGAAAAATACTTGGCGCAATTCATCATCTGGCTGTTTTAACAACGGGTCAGTGGAAAGTATATATTTTGGTAAGAATGTCATGTGATATCCTGCTGTCTCTTGCAAAGAAACTAGGTTGCTCATACCGATGACCCCGGTAAAAGGAATATTTTTATCGGCAATATTTACTACGTAATAAGGAACTAGAGCCTTGCGAGTAATAAGTACCATACAAATTACACCCAGGTATTCTACTGTTTTACCAGTGTCGGAAACTTTCATCAGATCCTTGGCAGCAATCTGTTGCAAAATATTAACTGGCCCAGTAAAGATGACTTTATCAAAATGTTCCTTTTGACCCTGATATTCTACCCACATTCCACCCTCTGGATGAGGTGCGATATATTCTACCGAAACACCTTTGTGGATATGGCCTCCTACCGCATAAATTAATTTTTCTATATGGTCAAAAACAGTTTTGTAACCGCCCGATACATAACCAAGTTGTTCTTTATTTAATGAAGAATCCCGCGCTGAAAATAATCGTTTAATATAAGCCCAAATAAAAACTGCTGATATTCGCTGATAGTTCTCTCCTAATTTGGATAGAAGCAATGGTTTCCAAAGCTTCTCGTATGTGTTTTTACCTCCAAGTTTCAATAGCCAATCTTCAACTAAAATCTTTTCTAAGCGTCGCCAGTTATTAAGGCGTGAACCATACAGTAGAGTAAAAGCTAATCTGATTTTACCTACAAGTCCAAACAGAGGAAAGCGCAGAAATTCTATACTGTTACTAATAGAATAAAATTTTTTCTGATCATAGAAACCTGTTAAACTTCGATGCCAATGTAGCTTATCTCCAAGACCAATATCTTTAATAAAATTTATTAAATATCTATCAGAAGGTAGAATAACGTGATAAAAGCGATCCCAGGTAAATAAACCGTAATCATGATAGGTGGTAAGTCCACCAAGCTGCTTGTTGCTATCGAATACAGTGACTGTATGTCCTTGATGTGAAAGACGTTGGGCTAATACTAGCCCAGTTATACCTCCACCAATGATGCCTATATTCATAAATTTAGACTTATTTTTCTAGGGATGTTTTTGAGTTTTATATTCAGAGGCTTTTTATATTAATAAGCTCAGGAATTACATTTTGAGCTATTAATGTACAACCAGAATTACGCCAGTTATGATAATGGAAATTCCTACCCACTGACTAAATAGAACCTGCTCTTTGAGAAGATAATGAGAAGCAATCGGTATAAGTGCATACATTAATCCTAGAACTGGAAATGCTTGACTCAGAGGAATTGTCTGCAATACATAAAGCCACAATATAGTCATAAATGTGTAGCAGATAAACCA
>NZ_JAIVFV010000004.1 GCF_020829445.1 Nostoc sp. CHAB 5836 | reverse complement strand
TAGTCATTGGTCATTTGTAAAAAACAAAGTCCAAAAGACAAATGACAAATGACAAAAATTATTGACCACAACACTTATCAATTCCCAGGCTTTCTAAGAGTAGATCGCTGACGGCGTTGGCGATCGCTATTTAATTTGTGAGAGTCATCTTGCAGTTGTTGGTCATAATTGCGGCGATTATGATTATCGCCTAAGACCTCATAAGCTGCATTGATGCGGATAATCTGCTCGTGATCGGCTGTATCCTGATTACTGTCAGGATGAAATAACTTAACCAAGCGGCGATAAGCTTGCTTAATCTCCGCAAGGCTTGCACTTGGACTAACTTTGAGAGTTTCGTAATGGTTAGAAACGTGCTTAGAATTGACCATTAATTCAATGTAGCGCTAACTAACGCTAGTGGCTAACCTTGCATCCAGGTCTTGCAACAACGGCGTACTCAAATACCCCTCACCAAAACTCGGCTGAATCATCACAATTAAACGCCCCTTATTTTCTTGACGTTGGGCGACGCGAATTGCTGCACATAAAGCTGCTCCACTGGAAATACCAGATAGTAGCCCTTCTTCTTTTGCTAAACGCCGACTGTAGGCGATCGCTTCTTCATCGGTGACAGTAATCACTTCATCAATCAATTTTATCTTTAACACTTGGGGAATAAACCCAGCCCCAATTCCCTGGATTTTGTGGGGCCCTGGTCGTCCCCCGGATAAAACTGGGCTATTGGCTGGTTCAACTGCGATCGCCTTAGAACTAGGTTTGCGTGCTTTTACGAACTTTGGGGGTTTAAGTCAAGAGTCTCTACAGGCAGAACGTTTTGGGTCGGGGTCTAAATCCCCGTCACAAAACTTAATTACGAATTACGAATTATTTTAATCAGTTCTGCTAGACCAAAAAGCCAAAGAACTCTAGTTCCAGGCGGGTGAGGAAGCCAACAGTTAAGCTGTTTCTAAGCTTTTGTTGACACCAATGGGCAATGCCGTTGCCCCTACCAGAGTATTTGTGTCATTTTTAAAGTAAAATAGTATTAACTCAAAACTTTTAACTCACCACTCCTAACTTTTCTATTATACTCCGGTTCACTACTGGAGTTTTTCTATAGGAATCCGATTTGATTTTTGAACAAAATTAGTATTTGTAGGGTGCGTTAGCGTTTCGCGTAACGCACCACTCTTAAGGGTTTAGTGCGTTACGCTGTCGCTAACACAACGCCAGTTCGCTCAAGTCGGGAAACCCGCCCACACGACTGGCTCCCCTACGTATATTTTCAAAAATCAAATATGAGTCCTATATTGCTGCTAACTACAACAAAAAGCCCCACCTAATGGTGGGGATAAATAGAGTTCAAAATTGTTGGTGGATAGTCAACACTCTAGAAGGTGAAAGTTGTTCTCAGCGTACCGATAATTGCATCGTCGTTATCACTGTTTTGACCAGGAGAGGTCAACCAGATTACACCAGGGGTAACAGAGATGTTATCCGACACGCGATATTTGTAGAAGCCTTCAAAGTGATAGGGTATATCATTACCACCAACGAAATCTGGACGGTTAAAGGAATAGGGCTGTGCACCAGCAAAGAAACCTAAAACGTTACCCTGTTTCCCAAAATCAGCTAATGCAACCCCAGCACCGTATGACCAAGCTTCATAATCATCACCTCTACCAAAGCCACTGATATCGTGGTAAGAGACGAAGCCACTAATTGACAGTTTGTCGCTGGGTCTAAACGCAGCAGACACACCGTAGGAATTACTTGAAGATGGGTTTGCTACAGGAGGTATTGCTGCATTACCTGCTGCATTACCTAAAAAGTTAGCTTGTCTAGTACCTACTGCAACAGATCCAACTGTTCCGTCTGACGTAGAACCAGAGTCGAATAAAGCACCACTTGCGTTATATCCGTGAACGTAGGTAGCAGCTAAAGCCAAGCGATCGCCAACACTAAAGTTCAACTGTCCTAAAGCGGCATAGTCGCCGTTGGTCAGACCTGAACTAACACCAGGATTATTAGCTTCTGATGCCAAGTAACCCGCAGTGATTGAGCTATTTCCCAAGATACCGCCACCTTTACCAAGGGGTAGATTGAGCGCTATACCTGCACCGCCACCAATCCGATAGATGGGACTTTCAGAGGCAAAGGTAGATAAAGCACCGTTACCGCCGTCGGTCTTGTCAAAAAAGTAAGGATTGTTCACAGCAGCATAATGGCTGTGTCGTCCGCCACTGGCTGCGAGGTAAACTTGGGCTGGGCCTACGGGAGCTTCGTAGGTCAAACGGTCTATCTTGACAGCGTTGTTACCAGTGCTACCAACTTGAAATGTTTGTGTGCCTTCGGCAGTATTGATCTGATTACCAACATTATCAAATTGTGTAAAGGCTGTTGCATTACCTGCTGCGAGACGAGTATGTAAAACGTCTCTACCAGTGAAGCTGGTTTGCAAGTCTAAACGTACCCGATCTTGGAAGACGGTGTTGTTGTTGTCACCAGTGTTACCCCCAAACACATCACTGACGGCAAAAATAGCTTCACCGACTAGTTTTGTGGTAGTAGAGAACTGATTAGCTTCCAATTCAGCAGTCCGCGCTTCTAGGGAATCTACGCGACCGCGTAGAGTTGCTAATTCTGCGGAAAACTCTTCTTGTAACCGTTGTAAAGTAGCTAAATCTTGTTTAGTCACCAAGTCAGCTGTTGCTGTAGCAATCAATTCGTTAACCCGATCCAAACAGGCGTTCAAACCAGCAGCAAATTCATACCGGGTCAAAGCCCGATTACCGCGATAAGTGGCATTGGGATAACCTGCAATACAACCATAGCGCTCAACCAAGGACTGCAATGCTTGGAATGCCCAGTCCGTGGGTTGTACGTCGGAAAATTGAGAAACCGATGTTACTTGAGACTGAGAGTTATTTTGGTTGCCTTCGTTGCTGTAGCGATTAACTTGATCTATCGTTGTTTGAGCCAATATTTCTGGCTGTTGGGCAACTTCAGTGACACTTGCTTGTTCGGCTGGTGAGACTTCAGTGGTTGTGTTTGGAGACGCAATTGCTGTTGTCGAAACTAACAATGTTGCTCCCAAAACTGCTGGGCTAACCACCAAGGATTTCCACAATAGATTAGACATCTTTTCTTTACTCCTCACACCTTGTTTAGACAATTGGCTTCGTTGCACCTAATTCTCAAAAATGCGACATCTCATTGAAACCTGTGGATGAGGCATACTTGCCAATACTACAATTTTAGTTTTTGCAAAGCTAATAAACGATTAACTTAGGGTTAAAAACCTATGGGATTAACTTATGCAAAAACATATCTTTATATCATAACATTATAAAACATTTGATCTGGTTGGCAAGATTGGAGCGATCGCCTTAATAACTGTCACACCTACTTGTCTAAATATCTAAGCAGGGAGTAGGCTTTAGCTTATTCACTTCTGACTTGGGTAAATTACTGAAAGCTTTAGACAGTGTCGCGGTCACTTACGCTCGTTTAATAGACATCTGGTGAAATTAAATATGCGTTACCCAGAACCCTTGTTTTGACGTAGCACTGCTACGTCAAAACAATTCTTTTTCGGATATGTCTAATGTAAAATTCCAGAATAAATCACTTAGTTGATTTGGGAAATCGCCCCCGCTAGATCAAAGTCTGCCTGCGTCAACCCGCCTGCATCATGTGTTGTGAGTATAATCTTCACTTTGTTGTAAGAAATCTCTATATCTGGATGATGTCCTGCTGACTCAGCCGGCTCCACCAGCTTATTGACAAACTCAATTGCTTGGATAAAATTTTTGAATGTGCGGGTAATCTGCAACTTGGAGTCTTCAACAGTCCAACCTGACAGAACCTTTGCCTGTTCTTGAATTTCCGCTTCGGTGAGTAGTTGTGCCATATCAAAAAATTCCTACTTATATATCAATACAGTTCAGTTAAGGCTAAAACTCTTTGCCAAAGTCAATTTTTTTAACGAACCGCCTTCGCCTTAGCGTCTCCCCTTCTCCCAAAGGGAGAGGCTAGCGCCAAGGGAGAAGGACGCCAACGCGGAACGTTTCGTAAGAGTTGGACGCAAAGAAAGAGAAGAAAGAGAACAAAGAAATGCTTAACTGAACTGTATTGACTTATATATCTGTTAGAGGACGTTTGAAAAGTCCTCTTGTTGGTATCAAAAGTTCTAGATCCCCCTAAATCCTTAAAAAGGGGGACTTTGATTCTTCCCCCTTTTTAAGGGGGGTTAGGGGAGATATAAAAGTGCCTAAAGTCACAGTGAAATACTTTTCAAACTGCCTCTTAGATTTTGCATCTGACAAAGGCAAACCCCTTTTATTATTCACACAAGAAGTATGGGAGGATAGACTAAGGCATAATGCATACGCACATATTTAATCAGACTTGGTAGGTAGCCACTATTCCTCACATCTAGTCAGACCCAAAGGTTTGCTACAAGATATTTTTATTTTTAATAAAACTTAAACATACTGGCTTTGCTCATCACAGGTATCGCCATGTAACCTTTTAAAAAGCAACCATTAATAAAATAAAAGTCATTTATAAAAAACTATCCGCCCTAATTTAGATCGGATGATCTAAATTAGGGCGGTCTAGCGGGTCTTCAGGTTGCAACCAGACTGCCGGAAGGAACTCCGAGCTTGCCTAGCTACTTGAGCTAACTTAGTATCTCAAAGATGACTAAGGCTAACTTTTAGAGAACAGCCCCGGCGCACAGCCGGCTAACTGCAACCTGATGACCCATGCATTTACTACTTTCTATCATGGGCATCACCTCCTTATTGCCTAATCGGTCTTAGTCTCAAAAGGGCAGAGCATTTACTCTGGGTTTATAACCTTTACCTAACATAACATATAAATTTCGAGATATTAACCATATAGTTCCAAATCTCATAGTCAAATATAGTCAGACGTTTGAAATTTAGGTTTAAGCTACCCCAAATTCAGGATGGACATCCTTGGATATTGGGATTAGTGGCCTTGGATGTACTACCAGACATCCCCTATCCCTTGACGGGATTACTTTTTTTATTGATTAAGGTCTTCTTAATCAGTCTGAGGTAGCTTCTTACTGCTCTCAGTAGAGATTATAGCCAATAAATGGCTATATCTGAATAGATTTTGTTTAAAGTTTTCTAATACCTGTCAGCTACTCCCCAGTACTGAAGCGATTAATCGCGTATCTCCCTACTCCCGACTATTTTTGCTTGCTGACTCCACTGTTGTACTAGCTCAATCGCTGGACACAGATCTCTTCGCTGCATTGTTGCTACCTGCAAGCGCATAATTTGTTGATGCAATCTGTGAGTTGGAGTTTGAGCTAACTGCGCCACAGAAGCAATACCTGCATGGAGTAATAAACCACAATATTGTATGCCTACACTGGGAATACGTGCTAAGTCAGCTAAAGCCATCCATTTATTTACGTACTGAAGATGAATCTGTAGTTTATTTGCTAACGCTAGTCTTTCCTCTAGGGTTTTGCCTTGTTTGACTAGCGCTACTGTGCTGATAATCCCACAATTTTGCAGTTGAGATTGTTCGTCTTGGCTGAGTCCAGGTAATTGCTCAATTGGCCAGTCACGAGATTGCATAGGATTTCTACTATCTTTGTGTTTAGCAGACATTTTTAAATTTCAAATATAAACTTGTTTAAATATTGTGACAGTCGCTTCTTCGCAAAAGTACGTTTTTGCGGTTTAGTGTTTGTATTGCCGTGCCATCTGAATTCAGCCTCTTGCAATGGCATTGTTTGGAGTCACAATGGCATTGTTTGGAGTTACAATGGCATTGTTTGGAGTCACAATGGCATTGTTTGGAGTCACAATGGCATTGTTTGGAGTCACAATGCCATTGTATCGCCTAACAAAGACTTTTCAAACAACCTTTAAGGGCTAAAGTCTTAACTACAAACATTCAAAATTAGCTTCAGGTAAATAATTCGCCTCGCATCACAGTTACCGCTTGTCCGCTAAGAAAGACGCGATCGCCTCCGTCATAATACACCCTCACCACGCCACCGCGACTGGATGCCTGATAAGCCAACAGTTGATCTTTGTGCAAGCGATCGCGCCAAAAAACAGCGAGACAGCAATGAGCCGCTCCAGTCACCGGGTCTTCATTAACACCTACTCCCGGTGCAAAGAAGCGAGAGACGAAATCATATTGGGAATCAGGTGGTGTGAGGCTGGTGACAATCACACCAGAAATAGGCAACGTTTTTAGTAGTTGAAAATTAGGCTGTATTTGCCGCACTAATTCTTCAGACTCTAGTTCTACTAAATAGCCGAGAGCATTTTGGCAGACAGATTTGTATGGTACACCTAAAGCTTGTCCCAGTTCTGGAGGTGCAACTGTGGCTTGAGAGTGATTCACTGGAAAATCTAACTCAATCCATTCACCTTGTAACTTAGCAACGAGTACTCCACTTTTGGTATAAAAACGCGCAACTTCATTGGGTGATAAATGTCCCTCTGACCAAAGTACATGGGCACTAGCTAGAGTTGCATGACCACAAAGGGGTACTTCCACCGTTGGCGTAAACCAACGCAGATTGAAGCGATCGTTTTGTTTGACTACAAAAGCCGTCTCAGATAAGTTCATCTCTTGCGCGATGTTTTGCATCCAGGTATCATTTTGGGGAGTAAGCAAAACACATACAGCAGCAGGATTACCTGCAAAGGCTGTATTAGTGAAAGCATCAACCTGGGTAATGATTTGTCCCATAAAATTACTCTGAAAGTAGTATCATACGCAAGTGTCACAAAAAATAAAAGCTTTTAGTTTGTAGTCAGGGCTACCCTACGGGAACGCTCCGCGAACAGCCCGGATTTTGAGACGCACTCGCGTTGACTACAAACTCAAAATAATATGCCAGTTACGTAATATTGGTGTCAACTTAAGTTCAAACGCTAGACCTCTCCCCAAACCCCTCTCCGAAGCGGAGAGGGGCTTTGAAGATTGACTCCCCTTCCCTTGTAGGGAAGGGGCTGGGGGTTAGGTCTGAGAGGGGAGATTTTGTCAGTAGACAAAAGCGGGGTCGGGTTGCGAGGGTATAATTAGTAATTGAGTAGGCTTGGTATAACGCCATTGCAAGGGTTTCACGTTAAGTTGACACCAATGGTTGCGTAAGTCCTATTCTGATTTTTCTCAAAAAGATTCGTAAAAACTGCGGTAAAAATAGAATGAAATAGCTCTACTCTACATCCAACCCCAAATCAATGTTGAATCCAAATGGAAACTTAACGATAAAAATCTTCAGAAGCATCTTTGCTGCTGTCAACTTAGCGCTGATTTTTGGAGGATTAGTTAGTTGTGGTGTTCAAGCACCGCAGCCACCAGCTCCAACTGAGCAACAAAAACCAGTCCTACAGCCTAACCAGGAACAACAGAACGACAAAGATGACGACGACAAAGATGGCGACGACAAAGATGGCGATCGCAAAGATGGCGACGACAAAGATGATAACGACTAAATAAAGCAGGACTTACGCAAAATCATGAAAAAACGAACCGCAAACGCGAGTGCGTCTACCCCTGGGAGAAGGACGCAAAGGAGAGGCAGCGCGGTCTTCTCCCAAGGGGAGACGCTTTAGCGCATGGGGGTTTCCCCCATGAGCGACTGCCGTCACAAAGGAATAAGGTTTTACAGAGTTATTGCGTAAGTCCTATAGGAATCCGGTTTGATTTTTGAACAACATTAAGTATTTGTAGGGTGCGTTAGCGACAGCGTAACGCACCATTCTTAAGGATTCGGTGCGTTACGCGAAACGCTAACGCACCCTACATATCTGTTCAGAAATCAAATAGTAGTCCTATATAAAGGTAAAAGTATCACCTTTATCCTTTTTTTGAGTTTAGATTTATGCTGATCCAACAAACTTCTAGTTCTCTGATCGATACATTACGCCAGCGACGGGAACAACTAGCCAATCTGATTGATTTCCCGGCAATTCTGTGGTCAGGTAGCAACAGTCCGCGCAACTTTCCTGCAAATTCCCTTCCGTTTCGTGCTAGCAGTCACTTCCTCTATTTCGCCGGACTGCCATTATCAAAGGCGGTAATTCGTCTAGAAGCAGGTAAGTTAGAACTATTCATCGACGATCCGTCACCCAGCAGTGGGCTTTGGCATGGAGAAATGCCAACGCGCGAGGAAATAGCGCTACATATTGGGGCGGATGTTGCTCGACCAATGGCAGAATTAGAGTCTTGGATAGAAGATGCTGCCACACTTGCTGTACAAGATGCTGCTACTTGGACGCAACAATCGCAGCTATTAAATAGATGGGTTTTACCACAGAGTCCTCCTCAAGGAATTGACTTGGAGTTAGCTAAGGCGATCGTTTCTGTGCGCCTCACTCACGATGATGCGGCATTAACCGAGTTGCGAAAGGCTGCGGCTGTCACCGTTGAGGCACACAAAGCTGGTATGGGTGCAACATCGAAAGCGAAACTCGAAGCAGAAGTTCGTGCAGCGATGGAAGGGGTAATTATTGCCCACAATATGACCACTTCCTACAATAGTATTGTCACAGTTCACGGTGAAGTTTTGCATAACGAGCAGTATCACCATCCCCTGCAACCAGGTGACTTACTCCTTGCTGATGTTGGCGCTGAAACGGAGACGGGTTGGGCAGGTGATGTCACTCGCACGTGGCCAGTTTCCGGTAAGTTTTCATCTACCCAGAGAGATATTTATAATATTGTATTGGCAGCCCATGATGCTTGCATTGCCAAAATACACCCTGGTGTAGAGTATGGGGATATCCATCTGCTAGCTGCTACGGTGATAGCTGAAGGTTTAGTAGAGTTAGGAATTTTACAAGGAAATCCCCAAGATTTAGTAGAGATGGATGCCCACGCCTTGTTTTTCCCTCATGGTATCGGTCATCTATTGGGTTTAGATGTCCATGATATGGAAGATTTGGGCGACTTAGCAGGTTATGAAGAGGGACGTGAAAGGAGCGATCGCTTTGGCTTAGGCTACCTGCGTTTAAATCGTCCCCTGCGTCCGGGAATGTTAGTCACAATTGAACCTGGTTTTTATCAAGTACCAGCAATTTTCAATGATGCCAGTGTTCGCTCAAAATATCAGAGGGTAGTGAATTGGCAGCGTTTATCTGAATTTGCTGATGTGCGTGGAATCCGCATTGAAGATGATGTTTTAGTTACTTCAAATGGGAGCGAAGTTTTAACAGCCGCATTACCGAATGATGCCGATACTATAGAAAATCTAGTCAATGGCTGAGAACCATAGTCCTGTAGAGACGTTGCAATGCAACGTCTCTACACTGTCCACTGCACAAGGGTTTTAGTCTTATCCCAAGGGTATTGCACCATAGCTGCCTTGTCTTGTAAATTGTTCTCGATTTTCACAAACTAGTCATAACCTGAGCTAATTGATTAGATAAATCAATTACAGACGAATGGCATTTTTTAAATAAAACACCAGCTAAAAAATAATAATCGCCAGAATAAAATGCCATCTGATTTTTTCGGAGATGTTTGATGTGTTTCTTTACCTTGGGATCGGAGCTATAATAGCCAAACTGCAAAGGTAATACCATGAAGTTTTGAACATAATAACCATTTTCTTTTGCTAGGTTTAGGGTACTTCTTGGATTAGAAAAGCTAGATATTAAAACCAAGACATTTTCATAACCTAACAACAAAAGCTCGTTAGTAATTGTGGCTCCATCTACGCCCCCAAATAAGAGTGGCATATAGATATCGTTATCAGGTGCAGGGAGATAGGGCGGATTGGCTACAAGATACTCGGCATTGGGTTGAGAAGAATTAAACAAAGATGAATTATGGATAACGTATTTATTAGTGAGATTGTATTCATCAATGGTTGAATTTGCGACTTTCCATGCAGAAGTATTTAATTCAAATCCTTGGATGACTCCATCAAAGTTGTTCCTCAACAAGGAATTAATTACAGGGCTGCCATCTCCTGAGCCAAACTCCACAATAGATTCGGAATTCTTACAATTTCTCAGAACAAAGTTCTCTAAGCAATTGGAGTAAAAATTAGATTCTTCCGGACAAAAAAAGATGTCTTTCATTTGACTACAATTCAAGGTGTAAGGTATAATCAATGTAATAGAAGGTTATTTGTTGCCCTGTATTCAGTCCATAAAAAACTGTTCCTTTAGCAAAGGGTTACTAAAGAAATGAGTTTGCAGGTGAATAAGCAATAAAATGACTTAGAAATGTCAAATTAAAACGCTAAGAATAACCTGCTATTTCTAATTTTTGCGATTGATTCTGGGGCAGGACTTACGCAAAATAATGAAAAAACGAACCGCAAAGACGCGGAGGACACAAAGGAATAAGAGTTTCAGAGAGTTATTGCGTAAGTCCTATGGGAGTAAAGTGGTTTTTTCTGCTTCACATATTGATCGCACAACAGCCCTCGCTGCGCGATCGCCCATTAGTTTCTCCTGGTCATAGCCAAGGAGGAGTTCCCACGCATCATTGGGATAGCGTTCTGCCAAAGACAAAGCTACATCATCTAACATCCAACGACCGTGGCGTTCATCTTCTCTGATGTGCAGTTCCCAATAACCCATCGCCGCCTCTGACAGTTCTAGTCGTTGCGCCGCCGCCAGATAGTTTTTGTAAGCCGCAGGGCCAGCCACCTCAAAATATGTCAACGCGCCACAATAACGTAGAAAATAGCGTTTGCGATCGGTAGTCAAAAAGTTATGATTATCGCAAGCTAAGACTTCCCAGGGTACTAAATCGAAGTATCCTTCTGGTTGGGTGTTCATCCCAAACTCAGCCAGCATTTGAGCAAAAAATGTCGAGTGCTTGCGGGATAAACGACCATTGCCGTATTCTTCTAGTAGTACTCGCACCAACGTACACTGCACTTCATTAGCAGCACCACCCAATACGTGGCAAAGACGACTACCTTCAACCAAACCATCAAAGGAGCCGATGGCTAGCAAGTGAAGATAGCCAGCTTCAGTCATTTCCTCTCGGATATAGCGGCTACTCTCCGACAACGGCGGATTTAAATCGGCAGATGTGCGCTCAATTAAAGCTTGTTTTACATCCAATTGTTGTAGTGCAGCCACATCCAATTGTGCCAGTTCCCAGTGTTGCCAAGCAGATTCAATTTGGTCACGATATGAGTACAAATACAGCGATCGCTCATTGGTGTAGTTCTGCAAATCGTCGTACCAGAACAGCTTTAGCCGATTGATTCGATAAAGTATTCGTTGCAGAAAAAGGTGAGCTTGTTCATCAGAGCGATCCTTTCCATAAGCAGCGCCAATTGCCATCGAGAGCGTCTGTTCAAACTCACTAGTTCTTGTAGGGTTTAGATCCAGTTTAGTGTCCAAATCCTCCATTGCTAGCAGTTCTATAAATTGCTCCTCGCCACGGTCGTACTTGGTAATTGTTCTTTCTTGAGTTTGTGTGCTATTTTTTGCAGCCTCAGCCTTAGGAAATATAACTAAATTGCTTTGCATGAAATCTTTGGTAGCTAGAAATTACTTTCACCTCTTATATCTAAGTTTCCATACAGTAGCTTTCTCTACCTCTTTCCCTGGTTATAAACAAAGATTAAGTTTCAAAGGTTGCACATTTGGGATGCTCCCGCAGGCCAGTAGCCCTTTCAAGGTGACTTGAAAAATCTCTTTTTTTCTCTGTGTTCTCTGTGCCTCTGCGGTTTAAAAGTAATTTATCTAACCACAGAGACGCAGAGAACACAGAGGTAAGAGGTTAAAGAGAAATTTTTGGAACAAAATTTTTACTAGTTTTTAGGACTTGTGTTGCCCTAACTATTTGTTGTTTTAACCTCTTGCTAGCGGTTTCTTAACGTTGTTGAGATAACTTGAGTTTGCTCAATATAAATTAACACTAGTAAAATAAGTAGCTTTTTTAACTAGAAAATAGTTTTTTTAATGGTGATATTGCGATTGTCAATGGGAGTTGATTACAGTTGCAAATTATTGCTGAACATAAGTAGGTTGGCGCAATTAAAGTTAACTGGCTAAGGCTGTCCTTTGTCATTGGTCATTAGTAAATGATTTTAAGCTTATTTATGTTTCGTAACATAATTGACTTTTTTCGCACCAACGTACTTAGGCTTTTCGGGCGGTTCTCAAACAATACAAAGTCAATTGAAGGAGACGTTATTAATGGCTTTGACACAAGGCGATAATAGTGACCACACTACTACAGTTCCAGACACTACAAACTTGGCGATCGCCAGTGTAAATCCCACAGTCAACTTATCTGTCAACACTAACTCCAGCTTTTTGCAGAAAATTGGGGGCTTCACCAGTACCAATGGAGCTGAAATATCCGCCTTTGATTCTGGAAGCGATCGCCTGTTTGTCGTTGCGGTTAGCATAGTTGAAATTTATAGTGTCAGCAATACAGGGGCGCTGACCTTGACTGGTTCTTTGACAACAGGATTTACCCCCCCCGCAGGTACACAAGCTATTCCCAATAGTGTTGCGGTGAAAAACGGCATTGTCGCAGTCGCCTACGCGGTTCAAAACACCACCACAAGCGCCCAACAAACAGGACAGGTGAGTTTTTATAATGTTGCCGGTAAATTCTTAAACTCGGTAGCAGTAGGTGCATTACCCGATATGCTCACCTTTACGCCTGATGGCAAAAAGGTATTAGTAGCAAATGAGGGAGAACCCAACAGCTACGGGCAACCAAATTCAGTAGATCCTGAAGGTTCAGTCAGTATTATTAACATTTCCCGTGGCGTGGCGAATGCAACCGTTGCCCAAGCCTCATTTACTAGCTTCAATAGCCAGATTGCCACACTCAAAGCCGCAGGTGTGCGGATTACTGGGCCAGGCTCGACAGTGGCACAAGACTTAGAACCAGAATACATTGCTGTATCTCCAGACGGTCAAACTGCAAGGATTACGTTGCAAGAAAATAATGCGATCGCGATTCTGGATATAGCCAGTGCTACCATTACCAGTATTTGGCCTCTGGGTGCGAAGAATCACAATCTCCCAGGTAAGGGATTAGATGCTAGCGATCGCGATTTAACCAGCAGTAGTGGTAAAATTAATATTCAGAATTGGCCAATATTTGGGTTATATCAACCGGATGCGATCGCTAGCTTTACCGCTAACGGACAAACTTACTACATCACCGCTAACGAAGGAGATTCCCGGGACTACACTGGTTTTAGCGAAGAAATCCGGGTGGGCGCAGCTGGATATGTTTTAGATGCAACTGTTTTCCCCAATGCAGCAATTTTAAAGAATAATGCCAATCTGGGACGGTTACAATTAACCAACGCCACAGGAGACACAGACAAAGACGGAGATTTTGATCGGATCGAAGCATTTGGGGCGCGTTCCTTTTCGATTTGGGACGCAAGGGGCAATCAAATATTCGACAGTGGCGACCAATTGGAACAAATTACGGCAACCAAAGTACCAACCCTGTTTAACTCAGATGGTACAGTTGCTACCTTTGACAGCCGCAGCGATAACAAAGGGCCTGAACCCGAAGGTGTGGTAATCGGAGTCATCAACAACCGCACCTATGCTTTTATTGGTTTAGAACGTACTGGCGATGTCATCGTCTACGAGGTGACAAATCCGCAAGCGCCAACCTTCGTTGAATATATCAACACTCCCGAAGATATTGCGATCGAAGGGCTAACCTTTGTTTCGGCGGCTGATAGTCCCACAGGCAAACCTTTATTAGTTACTACGAACGAAGTCAGCAAGACGGTTGCGATGTTTGAAATCACTCCATCTGTTCGGATTAGCGACATTCAGGGAACGGCACATATTTCATCCTTGAGAAATCAGACCGTTAGCAATGTACCAGGAATTGTCACAGTTGTAAAATCTAATGGCTTCTACTTGCAAGACCCCAACCCAGATAGCGACGATCGCACTTCCGAAGGCATTTTTATCTTCACCTCATCAGCACCAACTGTGCAAGTGGGTGACTCAATATTAGTTGACGGTATGGTGAGCGAGTTTCGACCTGGTGGTGCTAGTGGTGCTAACAACCTGACTACCACTCAGATTACTAGCCCGACAATTGTGAAACTATCCAGTGGTAATGCTTTGCCATCTGCCACGATTCTGGGTAATGGCAACAGAACCATCCCAAGGACGGTAATCGATAACGACACTACTGGTAATATCGAAACTGGAACGACCACCTTTGACCCTGCCCAAGATGGCATTGATTTCTACGAAAGCTTGGAAGCAATGGTGGTACAGGTAAATAATCCTGTAGCAGTGAGCCAGACTAATTCTTTTGGAGAGATTTGGGTGTTGGCAGACAATGGCGCTAATGCCACCAAACGCACAGCGCGTGGTGGTATCGTGATTAGTCCCAATGATTTTAATCCAGAGCGGATCCAAATTGATGATACCCTATTTACCTCTGGTAGCTCACCCCAGGTTAATGTCGGTGCTACTCTCGCCACGATTACGGGTGTGGTCGATTATAGCTTCAATAACTATGAAGTTTTGCCCACCTCAGTGAGTGTTACTTCTAACAGACTCCGCAGGGAAGTCACAGCCCTAACTTCCACCACTGACCAACTGACAGTTGCTACCTACAACGTCGAAAATCTTGATCCAGGTGATGGTGCAACCAAGTTTAACAACCTTGCCAACCGGATTGTTAATAATCTCAAATCACCAGACATCATTAGTTTGGAAGAAATTCAGGATAATAACGGGCCGACAAATGATCGCGTAGTTGATGCCAGCACCACCTTCCAAACATTAATTAGGGCAATTACTGCTGCTGGTGGCCCTACATATCAATATCGCCAAATTAACCCAGTGGACGATACCAATGGCGGTGAACCTGGTGGAAATATCCGGGTGGGCTTCTTGTTTAATCCCAGTCGTGTCAGCTTTGTAGATCGCCCTGGTGGTACTTCCACCTCCAGCACCACAGTTAGCAACATTTCTGGTGTTCCCACAGTTTCTAATAGTCCTGGTTTGATTGACCCCACCAACTCGGCCTTTACTAGCAGTCGCAAGCCGTTAGTTGGTGAATTTACTTTCAACGGTAAAACTGTTTATATAATTGGCAACCACTTTAATTCTAAAGGCGGCGACCAACCGCTATACGGGCCGAATCAACCGCCAACCCTCACTAGCGAAGTCCAGCGTCAGCAACAAGCTACGTTGGTGAAAAACTTTGTTCAAAGTATTTTAGCGATCGACCCCAATGCCAATGTAGCAGTAGTGGGGGACTTGAATGACTTTGAGTTTTCTACCCCTGTCAGCACCCTAGAAAGCGCTGGACTGACTTCCTTAATTGAAACTCTGCCTCGAAATGAGCGTTATACCTATAACTTTCAAGGTAATGCCCAAACACTTGACCACATTTTAGTAAGTAGCAACTTGCTTAACAAGCTAGATGGGTATGATGTAGTTCATGTCAACTCCGAGTTTGCCGACCAGGATAGCGATCACGACCCAAGTGTGGCTCGATTTAATCTCCCTAGAAACATAGCTGGGAGCGATCGCCTGATCGGCACTAATGGCAATGAGTTAATCGACGGTGGATCAGGCAATGATTACCTTGATGGCAAGACAAGTGCCGATATACTCCTTGGGGGCGATGGCGATGACACCATCTTAGGCGGACTTGGCAGTGACACCCTTTCTGGAGGCAAGGACAATGACCGCCTCATCGGTTGGGGGGGTGGCACAAGGGAAATTGACCTACTCAAAGGCGATCAGGGTGCAGATACTTATGTCTTGGGTGATACCAGTTCCGTTTTCTATGCCAGTTCCGCTAACGGCGACTATGCCGTTATTGCCAGCTTTCAGGCTCAGGATAAGATTGAACTCAAGGGATTTGCTAACAATTATTCACTCAGGTCTGCATCAGCCGTGTCTGGCAAAAAGTCTGCTGTCGGCATCTTTACCAGCAATGGAACAGAGTTAATTGCTGTTGTTGAAGATGGGTTAAAGCTAAAGACGAATTTGGCAAGCGATACTAGCTTTGTCTTTGTTTAACGCAGATTCAAGCAATCGTCCTTTGGGGAAACTTGAGGGCGATCGCTTGGCGTCAGCAAGTTGGCGCAAAAAACCTAAATATAGTGAAAAAGAGACGTAGCAGTGCTACGTCTCTACAAGGGTTCTGGGTAAGGCATATTTAATTTCACCAGATGTCTACTTGGAACCGAGATTTCGCAACAAATCCCCATTCCCAATTTTCAAAGCAGTCTCATATCTGGAATCTATCTCAGAATTCAACTATGGTAACTACAAGCACAATTCGCTTTTCTCAGTTCAATGCTTCCCTAAATCGCAACGCGGAATCTGGGTTAGTAACCGACCTGTCTACCCAGGGCAATGCTCAAGCAAAGGCGATCGCCGAAATCATCCAGCGTAATAACCCGGATGTGCTGCTAATTAATGAGTTTGACTACTCCCCAGAGGCCGTTCAACTATTCCGGCAAAATTATTTAGCCATCAGCCAAAATGGTGCAACTCCCGTTGACTACCCCTACTTCTATATCGCTTCTTCCAACACGGGTATTGCCTCTGGCTTTGACTTGAATAACAACGGTACAACAGTTACAACCCCGGGCGCAGTCGGATACGGCGATGATGCCTTGGGATTCGGTAATTTCCCTGGTCAATTCGGGATGTTGCTGCTGTCCAAATATCCCATTGACACTGCCAACATCCGCACCTTCCAAAACTTCCTCTGGAAGGATATGCCCAATGCTTTGCTTCCTGATGATCCCACAACACCACAGGCAAATGATTGGTATTCCGAGGAGGAACTGGCAGTTCTACGGCTTTCTTCTAAAAGTCACTGGGATGTCCCCATCCAGGTGAACGGTGAGACAATTCATGTCCTCGCCAGCCACCCCACACCCCCAGTATTTGATGGGACAGAAGACCGCAATGGTAAGCGCAACCACGACGAGATCCGTTTTTGGGCAGACTATATTACCCCTAGTAAAGGTAATTACATTTACGATGACGAGGGGAAAACAGGTGGTATTGCTTCTGGGTCAAGCTTTGTGATTGCCGGTGATCAAAATGCAGATCCGTTGGATGGTGATAGTTTTGACAATGCTATTCGCCAATTGTTGCAAAATCCTGGTATTAATACTAATGTTATTCCTAGTAGTCTGGGTGGCCCCCAACAAGCAAATTTACAAGGTGGTGCAAACGCTAGGCAAAAGGGTAATCCTAGCTTTGACACCGCCGACTTTGCTGACACGGCTCCCGGAAACCTACGGACTGACTATGTGCTACCCTCCTCTGACCTGACAATTGCCAATTCTGGGGTATTTTGGCCTCTAAATACCGATTCGACGTTTCCCTTGGTAGGTACTTTTCCCTTCCCCAGTTCTGACCATCGCTTGGTGTTCGCAGATGTGCAAACTGGCGCAACGGAACCAGGTAAAACCATTCCTAATATCGGATTTTTGAGACAAGGTACTTTTGTGACTGGCTTTATTCCTGCTGGCGTGGCGGGAAGTGTGAATGGGGTACAGACTCCCGTGGGCGGATTATCTGGTGTCACTTACGATGGTGTTAACAACCGCTACTACGCGATCTCAGACGATCGCTCGCAAGTTGGCCCTGCCCGCTTCTATACTTTCACTACGGATACCCAGGTGACTTTTACCAATGTCACACCCCTAAAAGATACCAACGGCAACTTTTTTGCCATCAACACTATCGACCCTGAAGGTATTGCTTTAACTAAGAATGGGACTGTTTTCATCTCTTCAGAGGGTGAAGTTAATCTTGGCACAGGTCGCGTTAGCAATCCCTTTATTAAAGAGTATTCGCTGACCACAGGGCAAGAAGTAGGATCCCTACTTGTGCCCAGAAAGTTTTTGCCAGTAGTTGAGGATACCAACGGCAATGGTATTGTCGATGGGAATGATACGCAAACATCAGGTGTTTACAATAACTTAGCATTTGAAAGCCTCACCATCACACCCGACCAGAAAACCCTATTCACCGCCACCGAAAACGCCCTTTCTCAAGATGGATTAAAGGCTTCACTCAGCAGTGGCAGCCGTTCCCGAATTTTGCAATACAATTTGGTTACTGGACAACCAGAAAAAGAATACCTTTATATTACAGATGCGATCGCCCAACCGCCCAACCCTAGTACAGGTTTTGCTGACAATGGTTTAGTGGATTTACTCGCCATCGATAATCGTGGCACATTACTGGCCTTAGAACGTTCCTTTGCACAAGGTGTAGGCAACACCATCAAAATCTACGAAATTTCTTTGCAAGGTGCAACAGACATTAGTTTCTACGATTCTCTCAATAATTTAAGTGCCCAACAACTAAGGACAATTGCACCCGCCCAAAAGCGCTTACTGTTAAATTTAAATGACTTAAACTTGCCTAACGGTACAGATAACATCGAAGGTATTACCTTTGGCCCCAAACTAGCAGATGGTCGTCAATCCATTGTGCTGGTGAGTGATAACAACTTCAACCAGAGCCAATTTACCCAAATTCTCACTCTAGATGCAGACTTAGTTCCTACTGCTGCACCCACAGTAGAAACCCGCCCTGATTTGTTGGATGATGAAATACTCCCGGTGGATCAACGTGCTGATGCTGATGATCCTGCCATCTATGTTAATGCCACAAATGCTGCCGATAGCCTAGTATTGACCTCAGTCAAAAATGCCGGACTCCGGGTTTATGATTTGTCTGGTAATTTGTTACAGACAGTTAATCCTGGTGGTATTCGCTACAACAACATTGACCTGCAATACGGTTTTAAATTAGGCAATCAATCTGTTGATATTGCCGTAGCTAGCGATCGCGGCAATGATCAACTAGCAATCTTCAAAATTAATCCCAACCCTACCACCCCCGGTAACTACCTGGAAGATATTACCGACAGCAGTCTGGGAACCCTCTTCCAAGCAGCACCTTTTTCAGAACCTTATTCCTCATCTTCTCGGAGTGCTTACGGGCTGGCATTATACCGTAGCCCAATCACCAATGATTACTATGTCTTTGCCAATCGTCGAGAAACCGGAGATGTTGCTCAGTTTAAACTGATTGATCAAGGTAATGGCAAAATTGGCATTGAACGGGTACGAGAATTTACTGTACCGACAATTGGCGATGGCGATCCGCAAACAGAGGGTATGGTAGTAGACCAGGAAACTGGCTTCCTCTACATCGGACAGGAAAATGTCGGTATTTGGAAGTTTCAAGCAGAACCAAATGGTGGCACAACTGGTAAGCTAATTGATCAAGTCAGAGATTTAGGTGGTAATTATCTCACCGATGACGTAGAAGGATTGACCATTTACTACGGCAAAAATGGCACAGGCTACTTGCTAGCATCTAGCCAAGGTGACAACACCTTTGTTGCCTACACTCGTGAAGGTAACAACGAATACGTGGGTAACTTTGCTATTGGTAACAGTGGGGCAATTGATAGCGTACAAGAGTCAGATGGTGCAGATGTCATTAACCTGCCACTAGGGCCTAACTTCCCATTTGGTTTATTTGTCACTCAAGATGGCTCCAATGAACCTGCCAAAATAGTCAGCGATGAAGGTGAAGAAGAGAACATCAATTCTAACTTCAAGCTCGTACCTTGGGAAAATATTGCCAATGCCTTCCCCAATTCTCTAACTATTGATACCACTAGTTACGATCCACGTCATCCTGTTGCTCAACCCAAGCTGACTATTTATGAATTTGAAAACCTACCTAAGTTAGGCACAACCTCTAAAGGTGAAGATATTTTCTTAGGTGGTTTCTCTGGATTGTATTTCCAAGGGTTTGCAGCAAATGGGAACTTAAAATTGGTCACCAACACAGACCGTGGCCCCAATGGAGATTCTAATGGTTCAAACAGACCATTTTTCTTACCCAACTTCCAGCCAGAAATAGTTAGTTTTGAACTCAATCGCACCACGGGCGAAATCAGCATTACCAAGAGAACGGGATTATTCCGCCAAGATGGGACGACACCATTAACTGGACTGCCTAACTTGCAAGGTGTAGCCAACGGTTTGGCTTACACGGATGAAATTGCCGTTGATTTAGACAACAATGTTCTCCCTAAGGATCCTTTAGGTGCTGACCTCGAGGGAATTGTCGTTGCAAAAAATGGTGATTACTGGATGGTAGATGAATATCGTCCGGCAATTTACCACTTTGATGTTAATGGTAAACTCATTGACCGCTTTATCCCTCAAGGAACTGCCACAGCACCCAACCCAGATCAACCATCTGGAACTTTTGGCACTGAGGTATTACCAGCAGTTTATGCCCAACGCCGCAATAACCGGGGATTTGAAGCTGTAGCACTTGAAGGTAATAAATTATATGCCTTTATTCAGAGTGCCATCGATAATCCCGATGTTGCCAATGATGCGACTTCCAAAGCTTCTCTTAACCTGCGGATTCTAGAGTTTGATATTGTCACCAAGCAGGTAACAGGAGAGTATTTATATCTCCTAGAAGGTCTACCGGCAACCGATAAGATTGGTGATGCAGTCTCTTTGGGTAAGGGCAAATTTGCGATCGTTGAACGAGACGACAATGGTACATCTGCTGGTAATAAACTAATTTACCAAATTGATTTAGCCGGGGCGACCAACATCAACAACCCTGCTAACTTTACTTTGCCAGTTGGTAAAACTATTGAACAACTTACCTCTACGGAGTTAGCTGCTGCCAATATTACCCCTGTCACCAAGAGTTTAATTGCTAATGCTGCTCAGTTGGGTTACACGGGGGTGGAAAAACTGGAAGGTCTAGCGCTGGTAGCACCCAACACTCTAGCCCTGATTAATGACAATGACTTCAATGTTACGGGTAATACGGCTGCTCAAAAACTTGGCATTCTCGAATTACCCAATAACCTAACAGTTGTAAAGCCTACTTTCCCAAAGGGTTTTGGTTCTAGCAACAGTGATACTGTCAATCTTCAGCCAAGACAATTCTTTAGTGCAGGTGATGGAGCAGACTTTGTAGAGGGTGCAAAAGGTAACACAATCGTGGGTGGAAACGGTGATGACACGGTGCTTGGAGGGAGTAACTCTTCACTATCTGGGAATCACGGTAATGATCAGATATTTATTGGTCAAAATGGCTCGGCTAAAAATACCAGTGCTGATGGTGGCAATGGTGATGATCTGATTGTGGTAGTGAAAGCTTGTGGTAGTAATAATTTGTTTGGGGCAACCGGTGATGATACTCTCACAGTAATTAAAGGTTCTCGTCAATCATTATTTGGTGGCTCAGGCAATGATACCCTTAGCAGTGGCGGTAGCAATAACTATCTCTACGGTGGTTCTGGAGATGACAAACTCTTCTCTAATATCAATGATTGGCTATTTGGTGGCGATGGTGATGATGTGCTATTTGCTGGTCAAAAAGGTAGCGATCGCCTGAGTGGTGGTGCTGGTACTGACCAATTCTGGATTGCTAACGCCAGTCTGCCAACTAGCAAGAGCATTGTAACTGATTTGGCGATCGGTATTGACAAAATCGGGCTAGGCGGTATTGGTGTTACTCAGTTTAGTACCCTGACACTATTGCAACAGGGTGGTGACACCTTAGTGAAAATCGGCAATACAGAGTTGGCTTTATTAATTGGAATTACATCAATAAGCCTCACAGTAAATGACTTTGTTTTCTCTATTAGTGTCGTGACTTAGTAGACCTCTTGCAAAAGTCACTAACACCCCACCCCCAACCCCTCCCCGCTTGCGAGGAGGGGAGACAAAGGGTGGCTTTGGCGGGGTGGGGTTCTTATTTTTGACATACAGTTCAGACCTAACCCCCAGCCCCTTCCCTACAAGGGAAGGGGAGTAATATTCAAAGCCTCTCTCCTTTTAGGAGAGAGGTTTGGAGAGAGGTCAAACTGTATTGCATCCAAGCGAGAACCGCTATAAATTAGACTTTTAAAACATCCTCTAACGAGACCCACTCGCGAATGCGGCTCGTTAAAAAAATTGACTTTGGCAAACAGCTTTTACGATTTTTCAAACAACCTCTAAGTGGATTTTAATAATTTCTTGCGTTTAGCTTATTCTTTTCTTAATCTTCTAATGAAAATATCTTTAGAGCTAAGTCATCTCATAATTCCTATCGACAAATTTAAATTCTGAATCTCAGTTTTGCATACTCATTAAGTATTCTCAGTGTTGATGACCAAATCAGACTTAACGGACTTACCCAAACTAGATTTTTGTAATTATTAAATTTACCCGTAATTCCGGTTTCTAGCTTGAGAACATGATTTATCTTTTCCACAAGTAATGCAAGTAGAGAACTTGAATACCTTGTAATGCAGTGAAATCCAAATACCCAACCAACATTAATTATGGCAATTGAGTTAGTAGGCTTTGCTTCTTTACCTGCTGATACCTATGGTGATGGGCCAGCTTCTGGTGAAAAAATTTCAGCCAATGGTAGAACCGGGCCTTTCCCAGGACAGCCAATACAGGGCTTTAGTGGTGTCCAATTTGCTAACAGTAACTCTTTCTATTTCTTGTCAGATAATGGTTACGGTAGCAAAGATAATAGTCAAGACTTTTTATTGCGGATCAATCGTCTAGACCCAAATTTTAAGGGGAGAGAAAATGGAGACGGTAGCGTTAAAGTTTTAGACTACATCCAATTGTCTGACCCTGACAATAAAGTTCCTTTCCAAATTGTGAATGAGGAAACTACTGAAAGATTACTGACTGGTGCAGATTTTGATGTAGAATCATTCGTCTTTGATCAAGACGGGACAATCTGGGTCGGAGACGAGTTTGGCCCCTACCTATTGCATTTTGATGCCAGTGGTAAGTTATTAGAGGCTCCCATCGCTACACCTGACCAATTCAAAACTCTAGATGGAGAAGCACCTAAAGTCATTGGACACAGAGGTGCTAGTGGCGATCTTCCAGAGCATACCCTGGAGGCGTACAAACGGGCAATTGAAGATGGTGCTGACTTTATTGAGCCTGACTTAGTAGTTACAAAAGATGGCGTGTTGATTGCTCGCCATGAGCCTGCTTTGGCAATTTTGAATGCTGATGGCACTGTCAATCTCAGCAATACAACCACAGACGTTTACGATATTACCAAGTATCCACAGTTTGCCGATCGCCAGAAAACTGTCAGCCTAGATGGAACTGAAATCACAGGTTGGTTTGCTGAAGACTTTACTTTAGAAGAAATCAAGACTTTAGGCGCGATCCAACGTTTACCTTTCCGCGACCAATCTTTCAATGGTCAATTTGAGATTCCCACTCTTGCAGAAATCATCGACTTGGTTAAGCAGGTAGAAGCCGAGACAGGTAAAAAAATTGGCATTTATCCTGAAACAAAGCATCCCACCTATTTTGCCGCAGAAGCTACCTATATAGGCACGACGGAAAAAATTAACAGAAACATCAGTGAGATACTGATCGATACACTCAAGGCTGAGAACTTTACGGATCCAAGTCGGATCTTTATCCAATCCTTTGAAGTCGGTAATCTCAAGGATCTCCACGATCGCATTATGCCTAATGCAGGTGTAGATATTCCACTGATTCAACTTCTAGACGCAGCTGGAATTGAGCTAAATGGTACGCTCATAGAAAGTCGTCCTTATGATTTAGAAGTCAGTAATGACCCTCGCACCTATGGCGATTTACGAACTCCCCAGGGTTTAGCTGAAATTGCCACTTATGCTGATGGTATTGGCCCTTGGAAACGAATGATTGTTAGTGTCAAAGGTACTGATGCTAATAACGATGGCTTGGCAGATGATATCAACAACGACGGCACTGTAAATGATGCTGACAAAACTTTGGTATCTCCCACTACCCTAGTTCGAGATGCTCATAATGCAGGTTTACAGGTTCATCCCTACACCTTCCGCGATGAAGACCAGTATTTAGCAGCAGATTACAAAGGTAATCCCGAACTAGAATTTCAGCAGTTCTTTCAATTAGGCGTAGATGCGCTATTTACAGACTTCCCAGCTACAGGGGATAAAGTACGAGATTTCTTGAGTGATCCTCAGAATAACTTAGTGCGATCGCCACAAAATCCCGATGTGCTTTCAGGAGATGCTTTTGCTAACTTGGGTGGCTCGAAAGGTTTTGAGGGCGGAGCAATTAACGCCAGCAAAACCAAGCTTTATATGCTGCTAGAAGGTACGGTTCAAGGTGACCCGGCTGGTGCTTTGCGGATTAACGAATTTGATATTGCCAGCCGCCAGTACACTGATAAAAAGCTATACTATCGATTGAATAATGCTGCAAATGCCATCGGTGATCTAGCAGTCATTAATGATCATGAGTACTTAGTTATTGAACGGGATGGTGGTCAGGGAACCTCCGCTAAATTCAAGAGAATCTACAAAATTGACTTGTCGAAAACAGACTCTAATGGCTATGTAGCCAAGCAACAAGTTGCAGACTTGTTAAACATCCAAGACCCCAACGACCTGAATGGAGATGGTAAAACCACCTTTGACTTCCCATTTGTCACAATTGAAAATGTTTTAGTTATTGACAAAAATACCATTTTGGTAGCTAATGACAACAATTATCCTTTCTCAACAGGTCGTCCTGGGAATGATCCTCAGAATCCAGTCATAGACAACAATGAAATTCTACTGCTGAAGTTGGACAAGCCCCTTAACCTTGCTCCTGGTTTAGGTCAGCCAAAAGCTGAAGAAATTAACTTTGGCTCCAATAACAGTGATGATATTACTGTTGGGCCAAATCAAACCTTATTCACAGGTAACGGAGGAGATTTTGTAGAGGGTAGTCAAGGTAACACAATCCTGACTGGGAATGGTGAAGACACGGTAGCGATCGGTGGTGACTCCTCGGTGTCCACAGGAGACGGTAACGATCAAGTTTTAATTGGCGCCAATGGCCCTGCTAACAACACTAGTGCTGATGCTGGTGCTGGTGATGACGAACTTACCGTAGTTGAAGCCAATGGTGGTAATAATTTGTTTGGGGCAGCAGGTAATGATACGTTGACAGTAGTTGAAGGTACTCGTCAATTGTCCCTGGGTGGATCCGGAAACGACACCCTCAAGAGTCAAGGTAACAATAACCGTCTCTACGGTGGTTCGGGTGATGATAAACTCTTTTCCAATGCTAATGATTTCCTGCTTGGTGGTAATGGTGATGATATGCTATTTGCTGGTCAAGCAGGTGGTAATCGCCTCAGTGGCGGTGCTGGTGCTGACCAATTCTGGATTGCTAACGCCAGTCTGCCAACTACCAAGAACATTGTCACTGATTTGGCGATCGGCATTGACAAAATCGGGATAGGCGGTATTGGTGTTACTGAGTTTAGTGCCCTGACACTATTGCAACAGGGTAGTGACACCTTAGTGAAAACCGCAAATACAGAGTTAGCTTCATTAGTTGGAATTATATTAACTAGCCTCACAGCAAACGATTTTGTTTTCTCTGCTGCTGTCCTTTAACCGAAAGAAATTACAGCTTCAATTCAACATTCAAAATTAGTTAAGCTGTAGCGATTTTGCTAATGCGAGGGAGTATCACTCCCTCGCTTTTTAAGTCCTAAAGCAATCTAATGTATAAAAATACACTTAGTTTCAGTATTTATTCCCTCTCTCTCTCTCTTCTCTCTGTGTCCTCTGCGCCTCTGCGGTTCGTTAAAGAAAAAGAGTTTTAGCCCTTTTGTGAACCGTATTGCTGTATAAAGAGCGATCACTGTTATTTGACCTGACTTTTCACGGTATGTGGAAAACCTCTCTCTAAATCTCTCTCCTAAAAGGAGAGAGACTTTGAATTTTCCCCCTTCCCGACTAGGGTAAGGAGGTTAATCGTTAGCTTTTCCACATGACGTGAAAAGTTAAGTTATTTGACAACGCAACCACTACCATTTGGGACGCGTACAACACAAAAAACCTCGGCTAATTTAGCCGAGGTCAAGTCGAGAAGTGAGATTAGCGATGAGATACAGCGATACCGATGTCAAAAGATCTTAGCTAACGCTAAAACCAACCAAAACTAAAGCGGTGACGATTAAAGTTGCAAAAATACCCTGTAAGACGTATTTACGTTGTTCCCAAATTGCTGGGTACTCAGCGTAGTACATCTGGGGTTCTGCTGCGTAGTTGTTGAGAATGCCGTCTTCGTTAATGGTGGTGTACATAGTTTTTTCTCTTCTTTGTTTACTTATGTAACTAAATATAACAACTTTGTTACAAATAGTCAACAGGACTTGACAAAAAAAGATTTATGGTTTTTATAAGATTGACTTATCAGCGATCGCAGGCTTAATAGAGGTGAGCAGTAGAGGTTATATTTGTAGGTTGGGTTGAGCCAATGCGTTACCCAACAAACCCCGCTCTTCCGTTGGGTTTCGTTCCTCAACCCAACTACACATTTTTTATTTTTCAGGACTTACGCAAAATCATGAAAAAACGAACCGCAAACGCGAGTGCGTCTCCCCCTGGGAGAAGGACGCAAAGGACGCAAAGGAACAAGAGTTTCAGAGAGTTTTTGCGTAAGTCCTATTTTTTTGCCAAAACCTGCCCAGTATTGCCAAGTGTTGGACGACCGAAAAAGAATTAAATTTTAGAATCCCCTAAATATCTAACCCAACTACCATTAAGTCAGGCGGATATTCAACGTTAAACTGGTAATATATCTCTCGTCGCTCTTGGGCTGGAAGAGTTAACAGCCATTGTAAAATTCCCATTTCACCAAGTTGAATTTGCGGGCTGCTGCGACTGAGGCGGACTTTAATTTGCTCGTTGCGACTAACTGGTAATTGTTCAGTTAGTTTCAGATTTACTTCTTTGTCGAGTAAATTAGTGATTATCAACCGATAACTATAAGTAATGCGGCGCTGGTTGCCAATTAATTTTTTATCTACCAGCCGATCAACTAAGTCGCGTTCAATTTTTAAACTTTCGTCAATTCCTAACTTCAGTTTGAATTCTTGCCCTGGTGCAATATTCTCTAACTCAGTAGTGCCAACAAAAATGTTGTCGCGGAAAATATTCGCTTTTCCTGGTAACAAAGTCGCACCGTGAGGACTATTTTTCACATTCGCTTGTAGATAAGCAAAGCTTACCAAGCGCGGCATTGCTACATAATCAAAGCTACAAGGATAATCATCGTTGAAAATTGTAACTTTGTGGGGTGTGCCATCACTGGGAATGTTACCACCACTATTCAGTTTCAGTTTAAAGGTAACTACACTTCCTTCTTTGGATACTTCTGCTGTAACGGTTTCTGCTGAGATCAGACTATCCTCTGCAACTTCGTCTTGTTCTTCCCAATCTGCTCTGGCAGCAGAAGCAGGCGGTTCTGCGATACTAGGTAGTAGTGGTGGCTGGGTAGCAAATCGTTGTCGCACCCTTTGGGGAAGTGGGGTATCAATATACCAAGGTTCAAGTTTGGGTGGAAGTGTACCTAATCCTGGTTTGGCGGTAGAAAGGGTGAGATTTGCACCAATCCAATCTTCGCCAGTGCTTTGAGTGATTTCTGCAAGGTAGCTCAGATGTACAATATCGCTGGTAGTGCTAAAGCGCAAGTCATAAAGGGGAGTCCAACTAGCGCGATTTACTATGTAGGATAGTTCTAATTCAAATTCGCCTTCACCCGCTACTTCAACGGCGACAACTAAGCTCAAATTCTCTTTGGGATGGGGTGTTTGGATTTTTTGCAATGAGGTGTAGAGTGCTTGCAGTTGTTTGTCTAATTCCTGCTGTTGGGTTTTGCACTCTCCAGATGCGATCACATACTCACTATACTGGCTTCCGAGAAAGTTTAAGAAATCTAAAGTTTCGCTGAGGCTGAGATTTTTCCGAGACAAACTGTGTGAAAAGGGTTCTTCTGTTTTTTCACCTAAGCCGGCGATAAAACTAGACTGCAAGGCTAAAGCATCCACTTGGGCTTGCAGGTGGCGTTTTTCTGCTTCTAATTGCTGAATTTGCTTTGTCAAATGTGCTACTCGCTCCCCTACAGGTTCAGTAGCGTAAATGCGATCGCTACTAACTCCCATCAAGCGCACCCCTACTGTCCCTGTACCGCTAACCCTGACAGACTCAGTTTCTAAAGTCAGTGGAACTGGGGTAATTACTAATTCCTGTTCAATTCCTGTTAAATCAACTACACCCCGCCGTGTAACCAATGCTCTGTCAGCATACACGGTAACAGCTACAATCTCGCTTTGTACTGTTTTGCGCCAAGACGGTATTTCCGGGTTAACCACTGCCAGTTTTCCCCCATTTTTAATTGATTATGCTGGTTAATTGTCAATGCTTCCCGGCGTAACCGTCAACCCCTTTAAGTAATTCGTAATTACGAATTAAGTAAGTTGGCGCGAAAAAATCAAACTATGTTACGAAACGTAAATAGGCTTAAAATCTTTACTAATGACCAATGACAAAGGACAAATGACAGCCTTAGCCAGTTAGCTTTAATTGCGCCGACCTACTTATTATCCGTGAGTTGGTTCAAGCGTACTGGAAGCAGTGTGAGTATTTTGGTCAACAATATTTTTTGCCGCAGCTAGTAGATACTCATAATAGGCACGAGCGACGATAGATAGCTGCTTGCCAGATGGGTAAACCATGTACCAATGTCGCTGAATCGGGAAGTGTTGTACATCTAAAATGCTAAACTCTGAAGTGTCTGATAGTAAGGTATGACGAGATAAAACAGAAATTCCTAAACCACCTGCGATCGCTTGTTTAATTGCTTCGTTACTTCCCAATTCTAGCTTGACTTTTACCGTTACCGCTTGTTCTTCAAATAGCTTTTGGACGGCGCGACGAGTTCCTGAACCAGGTTCTCGCATAATAAAAGGTTCGTTAGACAAGCGTTGGATAGGAATATTTTTTTCTTTGGACAACGGATGATTATTCGGTGCAAAGACGATCAAAGGATTTTCTAAAAATGGTTCACAAGTCACATCGATATTGTCTGGAATTTGACTCATAATATATAAGTCATCCAGATTCTGACTCATTCGTTCCAAAATTTGTTCGTGATTTGTGACTTGCAGCGAAATATCAATCCCTGGATAAAGTTCGCAAAAGGGCCCTAACAAACGCGGGATAAAATATTTTGCTGTTGTAATCACTGCCAAGCGTAATTGTCCCTGTTTTAGCCCTTTTAAATCTGCTACCTTCATTTCATACTGAGCTATATTGTGAAAAATCTGCCGACAAGTGGCAAATAATTCCCGTCCGGCTTCCGTCAGATACAACCGCTTCCCTACTTGCTCAAATAATGGCAACCCTACCGATTTTGTGAGTTGCTTGATTTGCATAGAAACGGTAGGTTGAGTGAGAAACAATTCCTCAGCAGCACGAGTAAAGCTACTGTGCCGTGCCGCCGCCTCGAACACCTTTAACTGGTGCAGCGTCGCTTGGTTCAAAGGTGATTCTCCTGTAGATCGCGATAAATAGATATAAAACTAGTATTGCTGAAGACTGGCAAATGATATAGCAATGCTCACAGAAAGTTACGAGTTGTATCATAGATATAAATCTATTGATTGTATTAAAACAAAGGTATTTTACTTATGGATTCAAGAAGCTATCATCAGAACAGCAAAAGCGTAAGATGCCTTCCATCTCCCGATGAATGCTGAATGATGAATGAGGATTTTACCAAATTCATCTATCATCATTCATCATTCCATAATTCTTCTTTAACTTTTGTCGGTAGCTTGGTTAAGTCTGGTAATCTTAGTACCTCGATTTCGGCAACTTGTTCTTTAATATTGACTGGCAAGTTTAACGGTTCCCGTTCTTCTATCCAGCATCTTGCTAATGGCAAGGTTAGCTCCATTTCGTCTAGAGGTCGAGGAATTACCATCACTGCATTCAATTCCCCAATGCGTTCTGCCTCAAACATTCCCGCTTCCACTGCTACTGCCACATTTGCTACAGAACCACGAATAATGGCTGTACACAAACCCGCACCAATTTTTTCATAGGCTGCTAAATGAACATCAGCAGCTTTTAGCATGGCATCACACGCTCCTACCATCGCTGGAAATCCTCGCGTTTCTACCAAACCAATTGCTTGATTACTCAAACGGCTGTAATTGCCTTCTTCCATCAATTTAGTAAAACGGGTTGTGATGGGAAGCACTATATCTAGGTTGGGATAAGGTCGGGGAATCACCAAACTAGAAACCAACTGACCAAACTGTTCAGCCGTTTGCACGCCTGATTCTACCGCCAGACGCACGTCAGCAATTCCACCCCGGACGATGGCAGTACAATGGCCGCTACCAATTTTTTCATATCCAACGAGGTGAACTCCCGCCGATTTCAGCATCATATCCGCCGTACCAACGATCGCGGGAAAACTGCGGGTAGAAACTAAACCCAAAGCAGTATCCTGAAAGGTTTCTTGACTACTCGCCCCTTGGATGGTATGAGTAGACCGTTGATTGTATGTTTCCATGTGAATTCTCCAAAATACGGAAAAAGCCGACAACTTACAATTAACACTTACTCGGACTAATCGTCAGAGTTTGGGTCGCTCAATGATTGTCTATGAGGAAACAATGTGGTCAACAGTCTGCTTATGCTCCCTTGTCCATAAATTTGAGTCCCAAAACCGTTAGGGGGTTCTGCATCTGGCTGACTGAGGTCTGAGTTATGTTCTGTAGACTCTTGGGCGGCTTCCTCCAAAGTAGAGTTAGCATCATTGATCGGTTCCTCCACGGGAGGAGACTGACTTTCTGGAGTGGCGGGAGATTTAAAGTAAGAAATCGACTTGTTTTGTTTGAAATCCACAAAAGCCGAAGCTGAGAATTGAGTCGAGGAAATTACCTTTTCCTTAACTTCACCTGAACCACTTTCCTCTTCCTTGGGCGGTGGTGCATTTGTAGAAGCTGGGTTGTTTGTAGATGGTTCTGGTTCCTTCGCTAAGGAGATCTGCCGAGTGGTGTCTCCTAAAATTGAACCAGGTGGTACTACTTGTCCAGGTTCAACCGAACAGTTAAAAACTGTTGTTGCCGAACCAATACAAGCATTTGCTCCAATTTTGCCCTTACCAACCATCAAAAACCCGGCTCCCAGGTTTGCACCTACTTCTACCTCTAGAGTGCCTTCATGGACTTGGAGAATTGCTCCCATACCAATGCAGACCCCTGGCCCAATGATGATCTTGCTGTTGACAGCCGCTTGGAGGATCACCCCAGGTGCAAGTACCGCGCTTGGATGAATAGTCACCTCACCACTAATGTAAGTATCAAAGTTATTGCTGAGGCGCAGTAGCGGCACAGACATGGAAATTTTAACCTCCGAAGCCGGAAGAAAAAGAGAGTTAGGAGTTAAAAGTGAGGAGTTAGGAGTTAAAAGTGAGGAGTTAGGAGTTAAAAGTGAGGAGTTAGGAGTTAAAAGTGATGAGTTAGGAGTTATTTAAAAGTGATGAGTTATAAATTTTAAGTTTAGAGTTATGAATTAACAATCTTTTTAACTCCAAACTCCAAACTCCAAACTCCAAACTCCAAACTCCAAACTCCAAACTCCAAACTCCAAACTCCTAACTCCTAACTTCTCATGGTCGTTGAATAATCGTTTCTAGTACCCGACGCTTGGCTTTGGGGTCAACACCAATCAAGCGCACATATTCCCCTGGATATTCGCTAAGTTGCCCTTCTACAGCTGCGATCGCTTCTCTTTCTGAGGAGGCTTGAATTTGACCGGTACTAGTCCAGGAACCAGTACGGAACCGCCGTTGATCTACGTGTTCAATGCTAATTTTCGAGCCGCCAGCCAATAATTGCCGGAGTTGGTCTACTACTTCACTACTCAAACGATTACTGGTAGCCGTTGTCGTAGCAGAGGATGTTGTACTGGTAGTAAATGATTTCTGACTACCACTACCAGAAGAAGCTACTTGACCATTGGGACGTTGGATAATGCTTTCTAATACCCGCCGTTTGGCTTTGGTATCAATGCCGATTAAACGCACATACTCGCCCTGATGGCTTGCTATACATTCTTCCAAAGCGGAGATGACTTGATTTGTAGAAGTTCCTTCAATTGGCTTGCAACTAGTCCAAGAACCAGTTCTGAAGCGACGCTCATCTACGTGTTCCATGCCAATTTTGTAACCACCTGCCAAGAGTTGGCGGATTTGCTCTAGAGTTTCGCCATTGACTTTGCCACTGCTAGAGCCGTTACCATTACCGTTACTGCTGCTGTAGCTACCATTGCTATGACTACTAGCCGGAGCCTTAAAGCTGGTAGCTGGTTTAACATCACTATCTGGACGTTGGATGATGGTTTCTAGGACACGCCGTCTACCTTTGTCGATGCCAAACAGTCGAACATATTCGCCGCTATGGTCTCTGACACAGCTTTCTAATGCTGCGATCGCTTCACCGAGCGATCGCGGTTCTATTGGCTGACAACTAGTCCAAGAACCCGTGCGGAACCGTCTTTTGTCTACGTGTTCCGTACCAATTTTATACCCTTGCTCCAATAGATAGCGCAACTGATCTATTGTTTCTGCACCCAAGCTATTGCTCGACACTTCACTACTCCTTTCCAACTCTAAAACAGTAATACCATCACCTGTATAAGATTTAGCGTTCTCATCCCGAATGGGTGCTATACATTTGCTATCCGCAGCACAGAGATAACCAGCTCGTAATGCCTGATTAATCCCAACCACATGATGAGCAAATTCCTTATCCTGATCTTGCACATCTGGCAAGCGGTCAGCTTGCTGCTGGCTGGTAATTATCGCTCCTGAAGGTACATATTTACCTGCGGGAATTTCTACGTCTTGAATCAAAGCGTGCATCATCACGATGCAACCTGCACCCACCCTGGCATTAAACACCGTAGAGCGAAAGCCAATGAAGGAGTTGTCTCCAACATAAGCTGGCCCGTGAATTAGAGCCATGTGGGTAATGCAAGTATTTTTGCCAATCCATACCGAGTATTGATTTTGGTCATCGCCAATTACTCGACCTTGCTCTAACCCATGAATAACAACACCATCTTGAATATTGGTGTTTTCACCAAGATAAAAAGGTGTGCCTTCATCCGCTCTAATCGTAGTCCCCGGAGCAACGATTACATTTGCACCTATTCGTACATCCCCAATCAGATTGGAGAATGAATGTACAAAGGCAGTTTCATCAATTTTGGGTTCAGCTAAATTCCTTGACCACGGGGTTGGGGGTGCCGCCGTGCTGCGGACTGCCATCGCGAGATTCCTCCTGTATTACCATTTGTCATTTGTCCTTTGTCATTTGTCAGTTGTCCTTTGTCATTTGTCATTTGCTCTTTGTCCTTTTTTGAGAGCTAATGACCAATGACTAATGAGCAATGACTAATGACTAATGACTAATGACCAATGACTATCGATATTGATCTTTTTTGCTGTATATGAGGCGATCTTCAACGTGGATGGTATCTATAATCGCCACCACTACTGCATCTAATGGACGTTGTTCATTTCCAACAACTTGACGAGCAGCACTGCCACGACTAACAAGTACCCACTCATCTACTCCTGCTCCCACACTATCTGCTGCTACCTCGTATTGTGGCAGGATGTTTCCATCTTCATCCACTAATTGTAACAACAGTAGCTTCACACCTCGGAGACTGGGATCTTTTTGGGTGCTAACTACTGTGCCGCGAACTTTGGCAACTTGCATTATAAATTACGGTCTTCTACCGAAAGGACGAATTGCATTCACATTTTCGCGGAACTGCTCTACGTCTTCGGTATAACGAATTGGCAGAACGTATTCCAAGTTTTCGTGAGGACGAGCAATGATATGGGTAGATAGTACTTGTCCGCCGTTGACTCGCTTTACAGATTCAACACCTGCGGCTACGGAAGCTTGCACTTCCGAAACGTCACCCCGAACAATCACTGTCACCCGACCACTACCGATTTTTTCATAGCCTACTAAAGTGACGCGAGCCGCTTTCACCATCGCATCAGCAGCTTCTACTACTGCTGGAAAGCCCAGCGTTTCAACCATTCCTACTGCAATTGACATTAGTTTTAATCCCTATTTAAAGTTTCTAGCCCTGGACAAAAGTGATGCTTAATCAGGTAAAAAGCGTTAATTACTTTGTTTAAACAGCTTTTAAGTACGGAATTGTTCCACAGCTTCTGTGTAACGTATCGGCAAGACGTATTCCAGATTTTCGTGAGGACGAGCAATGATATGAGTGGATAACACTTCACCTCCATTAACTCTTCTTGCCGCTTCGACCCCAGCTGCTACGGAAGCTTGGACTTCCGATACATCTCCCCTAACGATCACGGTGACACGAGCGCTACCAATTTTCTCATACCCCACTAAAGTGACACGGGCGGCTTTCACCATCGCATCAGCAGCTTCTACTACTGCTGGAAAGCCCTTTGTTTCAATCATCCCAACTGCAATTGGCATCGCAGAACTCCTACAAAATGAATCTAATCAGTACTGTTTTTTGAAATTTTTGACGGGGAGGGCTTTATCTTAGAGTTAAGAAAACACTTCCAAATTAAGCATAGGAAAGGTTGGCGTCCCTGGCAATATAAATTACTATAATAGTTTATGATAAGAAAGTTTTAAAAAACTTAACAAAAATTTATCTGTGCCTCTGGGCAATTAAAGTTCACTGATTCCTAGAGCAGCCACTTATGCTTTATAATTTCTTTATTACATTTACTTGCATGAGATTCATAACCAAGGCTAATCCTATCTAGCAAGGGACAAGCAGAGGCTGTACCTATTGGTGTATCTATCTTTTACTACATATTGCTACATCCACAAGGACTAGGTGAAAAATAGATAATTTTTTCAAATATATCGTATAAAGTACTTTGCTCAAAGTAGAAATATAAATGTAAAAAGGTCGGTGATGTTAAGGCAAGTAAATGCTTTTACTTATGTGAAGTTATATTTTACTTATGTTTAGTAGGGTAAAGTTAAGTAAAATTATTTCCGGTAATTGAGTTGAAAAATATTAAAAAAACAACGGTATTTTGGTAAATTAATCTTATTAAATAAATAATTGTTTTAAAGCTTTTTTTCAATCAAGGCTGAGTCGTCAAGGGAAATTTAAATGGATCAATTTCTATTTTCAACAAGTTGGTTTGTGCCTTTCTATAGCTTATTGGGCGCAATTTTGACCTTGCCGTGGGGAATAGGAATAATTCAGCGAACAGGGCCAAGGCCTGCGGCATACTTGAACTTGTTGACGACCATTCTGGCTTTTGTCCATAGCTTGTTTTTATTTAAAAATATCTGGGATAGAGAGCCACAAAACTTACTGGTTTCCTGGTTCAAAGCTGCTGATTTAGACTTATCTTTGAGCTTGGAACTATCACCAGTCAGTATTGGGGCAACAGTTTTAATTACGGGGTTGAGCCTGCTGGCACAAGTTTACGCTCTGGGTTACATGGAAAAAGACTGGTCATTGGCGCGTTTTTTTGCCCTGCTGGGATTTTTTGAAGCGGCGCTGAGTGGTCTGGCGATCAGTGATTCTTTGTTTCTTAGCTATGCCCTTTTGGAAGTATTGACGCTTTCGACTTACTTGTTGGTGGGTTTCTGGTATGCTCAACCCCTAGTAGTGACGGCGGCGCGGGATGCCTTTTGGACTAAACGGGTAGGAGACTTGTTGCTGCTGATGGCTGTAGTGACACTTTCCACCTTAGCGGGGAGTTTGAACTTTTCGGACTTATATGAGTGGGCGCAAACAGCTAATTTAAGCCCGATGACATCAACATTGCTAGGGTTGGCATTAATTGCTGGCCCTGCTGGTAAATGTGCCCAATTTCCACTGCACCTGTGGTTAGATGAGGCAATGGAAGGGCCCAACCCGGCTTCGGTAATGCGGAACTCGTTGGTAGTAGCTGGTGGTGCTTATTTACTGTATAAATTTCAACCATTGTTAGCACTGTCGCCAGTTGCCTTGAACGCCTTGGTAATCATGGGCACGGTGACAGCTATTGGGGCAACATTAGTATCCATAGCTCAAATTGACATTAAGCGATCGCTATCTCATTCTACCAGTGCATACATGGGGTTAGTGTTTTTGGCAGTGGGGTTGGAGCAAGGGGGCGTAGCCTTGATGTTGCTGTTAGCTCATGCGATCGCTAAAGCATTATTATTCATGAGTTCTGGTTCAGTGATCTTGACCACCCAAAGCCAAGACTTAACAGAAATGGGTGGTCTGTGGTCACGGATGCCAGCCACCACCACTGCCTTTGTAGTCGGTTCGGCTGGGATGGTAACACTGCTACCCTTGGGAAGTTTCTGGGCAATGCTAGCATGGGCTGATGGCTTCGTAAATACTAGCCCTTGGGTAATTGGGGTTTTAATAGTGGTCAATGGTTTGACAGCATTGAACTTGACCAGAGTATTTAGATTAGTCTTCTGGGGGAAACCGCAACAAAAGACCCGTCGCACCCCAGAAGTTGGTTGGCAGATGGCCTTGCCAATGGTGATTCTCACAGTGCTGACTCTGCTTCTACCTCTGATGCTACAGCAATGGTACTTACTTCCCGATTGGGAAAGTATTAATTGGTATGTGGTATTAACCTTGTTTGGCTCTACCGTGGTTGGGGTAGGTGTAGGATCTACAGTTTATCTGCACAAAGCTTGGTCAAGATCCAGAATTTTGTCCTGGAGATTTCTGCAAGACTTGTTAGGTTATGATTTTTATATAGACCGAGTTTATCGTCTAACCGTGGTGAGTGCAGTAGCGCTGCTATCTAAAATTTCTGCTTGGAGCGATCGCTACTTGGTTGACGGTTTTGTAAACTTGGTTGGGTTTGCGACAATTCTGGGCGGACAAACTTTAAAGTACAGTATTTCTGGCCAATCTCAGACCTATATGCTGACCATCCTAGCAGTTGTCAGCGTCCTGGGTTTTTTCATCAGCTGGTCATTGGGTTTGCTAGATAAATTGCCTTTTTAAAGATGTCGGCGCAAATTGAAGTCAACTAGTGGGGGTTGTCATTTGTCATTTGTCATTCCCCATTCACCATTCCCCATTCCATATCTGCTTATGCTTAGTGTTTTAATTCTAGTGCCGTTAGTCGGCGCAGCTTTAATTGGTTTCTCGCCCTCTGGCATCAGTGGGAAATTCGCCCGTGGGGTGGCTTTAGTCTTTGCTAGTATCGCTTTCTTATGGACAATTGTATTAGCAATTCAGTTCCATCCAGGAGAAATTACTCAACAGTTTGCCGAGTCTCTGCCTTGGATAGATGTTTTAGGCTTGAATTATAACCTTGGGATAGATGGTTTATCTTTGCCCTTGCTGGTTTTAAATGGACTGTTAACTTGCATTGCTATCTACAGCAGTGATGAATCCCTACAGCGTCCGAAATTTTATTATTCTTTGATACTATTATTAAGCGCTGGGGTGACGGGAGCCTTTCTGGCACAGGATTTACTACTATTTTTCCTGTTTTACGAATTGGAACTGATTCCGTTGTATTTGTTGATCGCCATTTGGGGTGGCGCGAAGCGGGGTTATGCTGCTACCAAATTTCTCATTTATACAGCCGTTTCGGGAATCCTGATTTTAGCAAGTTTCCTCGGCATGGTTTGGCTGAGTGGTTCCTCTAACTTTGCGCTAGCAACTTTGAACGCGACAACTTTACCTCTAGGAACACAGCTTTTACTGCTAGCGGGAATTTTGGTAGGTTTTGGGATTAAAATTCCTTTAGTTCCCTTCCATACTTGGTTGCCAGATGCTCACGTTGAAGCTTCCACACCGATTTCAGTGTTGTTGGCTGGGGTACTGTTGAAGTTGGGTACTTACGGCTTACTGCGATTTGGCATGAACTTGTTACCAGAAGCTTGGAATTATGTGGCTCCTTGGTTGGCGATTTGGGCAGTGGTAAGTGTGCTGTATGGTTCATCCTGCGCGATCGCTCAAACCGATATGAAAAAAATGGTAGCATACAGCTCCATTGGACACATGGGTTACGTGCTTTTAGGGGCGGCAGCAGCTACACCTTTAAGTGTGTTGGGTGCTGTAATGCAGATGATTAGCCACGGCTTAATTTCCGCAATGCTATTTTTGCTGGTGGGAGTTGTGTATAAAAAAGCCGGAAGCCGCGATTTAGAAGTCATCCAAGGATTGCTGAACCCAGAACGGGGTATGCCAGTAATTGGTAGCTTGATGATTGTCGGAGTCATGGCCAGTGCTGGCATACCGGGAATGCTAGGGTTTATTTCCGAATTCATAGTTTATCGGGGAAGTTTTCCAGTTTTCCCAGTACAAACCTTGCTATGTATGCTTGGTACTGGTTTAACAGCAGTTTACTTCTTAATACTCGTTAACCGCGCCTTTTTTGGCCGCTTGTCTGCACAAGTTACCAACTTACCGCGCGTGTATTGGAGCGATCGCGCCCCGGCGGCAATTTTAGCTGTGCTGATGATGATTTTTGGCATTCAACCTGGTTGGTTAGCACGCTGGACTGAACCAACAATTACAGCAATGGTGAATACCCAAAATGTAGTAGCAACAGTGTCCTTGGATAAAGCTAATGGGGAGTAGAGACTAGGGATTAGGGACAAGAGGAATAACCGTGTCCAATGACAAATGACAAATGACAAATGACAAATGACTAATCCCTAAATTTTTTGGAGAGATGGCAATGGTAACTATTAAAAAGAAAGCTACTCACAATCCCTTAGCTGAGTATATTGAACGGCTGCAAAAAGGAAATGCATTACTCACCGATAGTCCAGAAAATGTCCTAGAAGTTGTTGGTATTCTTAAAAGCTATGGCGTAGTTTTAGATGCCTACTCAAAAAATCTTAACTATATTGCAGAGCATCAGTTTTTAGTATTTTTTCCATTTTTTAAATACTTTAATGGAAAGGTTTCTTTCCAGAAATTACTCCGTCACTGGTGGCATAACCGAATTAATTTTGAATATGCCGAGTATTGCATGAAAGCCATGATGTGGCACGGTGGCGGCGGACTCGATACCTATCTAGATACAAAAGAATTTCAAGAAAGAGCGCAAGCCGTTATTGACGCCAAATTTCCAAATAATCCTTTAATTTTGGGTATTAACCAACTGTTTCCAGATTTTTTAACAGAATACTTGCGCGTCTCTGCTTACTACACCGGTTTAGGTCAATTTTGGCGAGTCATGGCTGATATGTTTCTCAACTTATCAGACCGCTACGACCGAGGCGAAATCAAATCGATTTCCCAAGTTGTAGACCACATTAAAACCCGGTTAGTGGCAAATGCATCAAACCCAATTACCTACGCTGTCAAAATTCGGGGTGAAGTTTATGAAATCATTCCCAAAAGCGTTGGTTTGACCTTCTTAGCAGATACAGCCATACCTTATGTAGAGGCAGTATTTTTCCGGGGGACTCCTTTCCACGGTACAGTTTCATACAACGCCCAAGCATATCAAATTTCCCCAGATCAAAGCCGATTTCAATATGGCGCATTGTATGCCGATCCTTTGCCCATCGGCGGTGCGGGTATTCCTCCCACGTTGCTGATGCAGGATATGCGTCACTATCTTCCAGAGTATTTACACGATATTTATCGTCGCAGTCTTCGGGGTGAAGATGATTTGCGGGTACAAATATGCATGAGTTTCCAAAAATCGATGTTTTGCGTGACAACAGCAACGATTTTGGGGCTGATGCCTTATCCTTTGGATACTAAAGATCCAAATGAGGAGAAAGGTAATCAAGTTTATTTAGAAAAGTGGATGAGTCGGTTAGAAACTTCGCGATTGCTGGATGTGAATAAATAAGTTAGGACTTACGCAAGTGTCACAAAAAATAAAAGCTTTTAGTTTGTAGTAAGGGCTTCAGCCCTCAATACGGTTCACAAAAGGGCTGAAACTCTTTTTTTTACGAACCACAGAGGCGCAGAGAACACAGAGAGAAAGAGAAGGAGGAAATGCTTAACCCAAGTGTATTGCTGTATAGCCCAATACGCTTGGGTTAGCGTCAAAAACCTTGTATTGCGTAGGTTGGGTTGAGGAACGAAACCCAACATTTCGTGGGGTTTGTTGGGTAACACTAAAGTTCAACCCAACCTACAATTATCCTTAACTCACGATCGCTTGAGTAATGATGGCATAACTCAATGGCATCCAGCATTTTTAAAATTGGGGCGAACTTTGTCAGAGTGCGCGGCGAGATATCGCAGATTTTGTCAGAAATATAAGCCAAAAGCGAAACCAGAGAAACGAAATTATTGGGGAAGTCGTTTTTTGCCTTCGATGGTTAAGAGTGGGAAGGCTAAAAAGTCGTCGCCTGGGCAGATGAGTTTACCTTGGGATAAGCAGAGGGTGACGGAATCTACGGAGGTGCATGAGGTAGCGGAAAAATTTATTCACGCAAATTGTTATCAGCCGCCCGTGCCAGGTATCGGATTTTTGAAATGTTGATTATTGCGTGGGAAAGGAGGCTGTGATAAATGTTTACAAACTTCTGAAAGCTTTATATGTTACATTTTACAAGTCTCGACGCGAGAGAACGAACAACGCTCCCACCCAGGTGCCACGCTCCACCGACCCCGCTCCAGGGCAAGTGTCCCCTGATGGCAGAGGTATTATATTTTACTTTATTATCATCAATCCACTCTTCTTCCACTCTCCACTCCACGCGATCGCCGAAGCGATAATAAGCTTTAATAAATTGCTCGTCCTCCCGTCTAACTCTACCACCAAAACGAGCATATATGCTTATGAAGGGGGCGAAAATCTTCACCAAAGGTGAACTTGTTCGACTTCCTTCTAAAATTCCACCCACACTGAGATAAATTTCTTTCTGAACACTAAACCCAAATTTTCCATTGCTGTAATTGACCCACAGTTGGTCAATAATTCTCAAGTCTTCACAGGGAAATTCCTGAATGTCTTCTAGTTGTAGATAGCCTTGTTTTTCCCGTCCCGCTACTTCCAGCATCACCTTAAATGTTTCCTCGTCAGCTTCTTTCCACATACCTGCTGCTAAGTAGTAAGCGAGTTGATGATACTGTTCTGGTATGCGAAACCGAACTAGGCGGAAGTTGTCTGAGGTTTCCCGTAAATAACAGATTCCTGCCTCACCAAATCGTTCTCTAGTTCTCTGACTCAACCAGGCACAAAATGCATTTCCTTGGGCAAAGCCGATTTCACCTGGTTTGATTTCAATAGTTAAGTCGCTGTTCGTTGTCTCTAAGAAAAACAGCCGATATTCTGCCTCCGTGATCTCAGTATCATCTACCACTTGTCTAGCCCAGATTTTTTCACCTGTTTCTGTCGTGGCGATCGCACGCTGGTCTTCTTTTTCTGAACTCCCGACAAAACAATCTTCGTTCAGGCGGTTTAGCCGTTTTTCCAGTTGCACTGATGCTGCTAGCTTAAAAACTTCCACGTCATCTGACTTCAAACCCTGTTCTACCTTTTTCAGTAATTCCTGCTCTTTCTCCGGACTAACCCTGAGCTTGTTTTGCAAACACTCGTAAGCAAGGGTTAGGGTGGCTACACTTGGGTTGTTTAATGCCGCATCAATCAGGTTATCTACTTTGACCTGACCTGCATAGAACAAAATAGTTTGTCTTCTCCAATCCAGGTATTGTTTATCTTTTGTAAAAACTTCTAATAAATAAGGCTCATGCTCTGCCTTTGTGAGTTCAACCGCTGTTAAATACTCTTGAAAGGTGCGATGGGTAAATTCATAGAGTTTTTCTTGTTTGCGATCGCTCAACAGTTCTCGCACACCACTATCATCTCTTTCGATAAAATCTTCTGGTTTAACCTCTTGTCCCCCCTCAACCATCTGAGCTAGTTCTGCCTGAAGAAACTCTTTTGCTAAAAAAATATTATTGTCCTGATTTCTCTCATCTAGCGTAAACTGAAGTACTTGGCGTTTGGTCATCTCCAATGCAAGTGCCTGCAAAGCTTCTTGCTTTTGCTCTGGCTTGAGTGGATATCGGGTAGTTCCAGAAGCAGATTGCCGTCCTTGGAGAAGCACATCACAAACTTGCTTGTAAAGTCCTGTTCGGGTTGGAGAAAGACTCGTTTTCTGCTTGTAAGTATTAATAATCAATGCCAGTAAAAGCGGGTTAGTTGCCATCAAGCGGAGTGAAAGAACTGCATCAATTTGCCGCACCAACTCGTTTTTTTTGGATTCGGCAATTTTCTTGAGCTGTTTTTGTGATTGTTCGCCAGACTTTTTACGTTTTTCTAGATTAAAATACCAGTTGAAAACAAAGCTATTGCGCTGGCCAGTCGTGAACGATCGCACAAAATAAGCTGGGGTATCTGCCAGAGGAGCTTGATTGTAAGCTTGTGGACGCGATGTCAGAATGAACGGTAATTTATGCCCATAATTTTGGAGTTGCTGAGAAACCCAAGTACTTACCTGCCGTCGATGCTCATCGTCCGCAACTTCATCAAGTCCATCTAACATTACCAAACACTTGGCGTCTTTAAGCTGTTTGTTAAACCACTGCTGAGTTTTTGGTGATTCATCTCCCATCGCTTTAGCAATTACTTGAGCTAGAGGGGAGTTAGTATCTGCAACAATAGCGGGAGCCACATCTCTCAACCTCAACAAAATAGGAATAAGTTGAGGCAAACCTCGACACAATTTTGATTGTTTTCGTAGAGCAAGCAGAAGCGTGATGTGCCGTAAAAGTGTGGTTTTTCCTGAACCAGGCGCTCCTAAAATTACCAGTCGTCGCCACGTCGAATTTTTTTTAGTAATCTCTCTTAGCAGACTGCCAATTTCACTTTCCTGCCGAGTAGTAATAGTTACAGAGGTTGCTGTTTGCCCAGATTCCCAATTTTGCTCCGGCTGAGTTTGATCACCAGAGGTCAAATCTTGAGGATTAGACACTGGCGTTTCTGAATTAAAGCCCAGGGGGACAAACACATTTTCCAGATCCAGTCCTTCGCCACTAAATCCGCGCCCTTGGTATTCTTGACATTCAGCTATTTGTCGGGCAAGATACTCTGTCCCAAACTTATCTGTAATTTGCGTCCACCATTTTGGAATTTGAGTAGCAAGTAACCAATCCAAAAATTTATCGAAATAGGGAAGGAGTTTATTGCCAATTCTGATGATGATAAAGACAAGAGCGGTGATTCCTAAAAAGATAGCAGACTCGTGATATCGGCCATTTTTGGCATGATCAGCAGCAATAGCAATAAAAATACCCGGTACACCCCACCCGATTAATTTGTTATCTAAAATCTTTTGTACCGATTCCCACCAAGCGGGTTGATTATTTTGACTTTGAGTCATAGATTTTCCAAAAGCCCTCAAGGTTCAAAAGCGTGTTCTGGTCTTGTAGGTCTCGTACCATTGATCGCTTGTAAGTAGAGCGACGCAAATAAAGCTAACTGGCTAAGGCTGTCATTTGTCATTTATCCTTTATCATTTATAAGGGCTTAAGGTGTATTTACGTTTCTTAATATAGTTTGGTTTATTCTTGCCGACTTGCTGAGGGCAAAACCTGCTGTTAGGAGTATAAGCGATCGCTACTTACGAAAATATGCTTAATTATTAAGCATATTTTAATGAGATCCTAGGCTTCTGGTTCAATACCGAGCGATCGCAATTGAGCAGTTAAGCGATCGGCTCTTTGGCTAGCCTGTTCGGCTCTTTCTTCACCAGTCAACAACAAATTACCCTGCAAATCCCACCAGCGTAGCCAAGGCAATTCCATATTGTAATATTGTCCTTGCCAGAGACCTAACTCAACTCCTAAAGGATGTATGGGATAATGTCCACGTTCATTTGCGGTTAATAACTGATATTGTCCACCAATTAATTCATAAACTTCCACACTGGCTTTATTCACTTCATAAATGCCGTAGAAGGGAGGACGAATCACTTGCTCATAAATCCAAAATTTTCCCTTCCACGGAGTTTTATCTCGCTCTTCACTACCATTACCAGACACAAATTCCAATACAATCAATGGGGCAATAAACTCTCGCCATAGTACATAAGACCTCCGCGTTTGTCCATCGAGAGTAGGTGGTACATTCCCTACATAAAACCAGTCGGGAGCTGCGGCGCCTTTTTCTGGCGGGTCAGTCATCCGCCAGTAGATACCGCTATCTTGACCAATACAGTATTGCCCATCAGGATGACGTTTTTGCAATATGGGTTTAATCGAGTCGGTTAGGAGAATGCTTTGGGGATGTTCCTGAAAGTTTTTCACGAATGTACCATCAGACTCAGGAAGTTGTGTATGGTCTGGAAACGGGGTGAGGTCAGTGGATAGGTCGGTTGCAGAGGTCATAAGGTTACCTTTGCAGGAGTAAGGGTTGTTTTTTAGTTTAGCAAGTGTAGACGATCGCTTTTTCTAATTAGCTTTGAAATTATCGGATTTTTGACCCAATGTACCCAATGAGAATTTTAGCTGGCCCTAATTCTTCAGAAAAATGAAGCCGCCAAGGCCCTGCACCAGTCATTCTTAGGTGCAAACTAAAGATACGATGCACATTATCAGGACACTTAAAGGTTAGTTTCGGCTTTAATTTTTGAAGTCTAGAGTCACTTTCTGGAGTCGCTTTGCTAGGAATAAGATCTAAATTAAAAGCTCCATCTGTCCAAGTTTTACAGTAGTTTTTTAGTTCAAACAACTTTCTAACAACCTGTCTTAGCATTGGATCACCATTACCAAGATTTTGTATCTGTTGATTAACACTTTCACAAAAGAGCAGGGATGGAAATAAATCTTCTCTGCGATTCCACAAATCTAGTCCGTCACGAACTCCTGTTCTCAGACGTTCCTGTATCCAAGCAATATGTTCTTGTACATGCTCTTTGCTACTGGCGTGAACAACTGCTACTGTATCCGAATTCAAGTTTTCACTGTCTTCTAACCAACTAACTTCCAGAACAATACTATTAGATTTCCATTTCGATTCTGATCTGATGCTTAAAGCAAGAGATTCAAGCAGATAAGCAATGCCAAGACCGGCACTAGTTTCTCCCTCACAGCAAAAGTCAGATAGTATATTTCTATTTTCAATCTCAGAGTTCTGAATATCTGCTAGAAAAGGAGTCCTTGCTGCTGTGAGAATAAATCGTATGTCATCTCTATCTATATTTGGATCTACAAGCCAATTAGATAAAGAATAATTATTCGCTAGGACACCAGCATAAAACTCACTATGCGTGCGAATTATTGGCTTTACACCTCTTTCCGCAGCTTCTCTTGCTGTAGCAATCAGGTCTAACATCCTTTGTTTAGCTGTTTGAATATTATCAGCAGGAATTCGCATGGACAGATCATTAAACACCATCTCCAAGTCCATGTGTTAAACATCCCTTGGTTTTAGTAAGGTGATTAAATTCTTTTCCCACTCATCAAAGAATCCATCTGGCCATCGATCAATTCTGCCATTCCTATCAATGCGTGGTGAAACTACATGAGTAAATGCTTGTCCTTGTTTTTCTTGGCGCTGGAAATAGTGTAACTGGACATCTTCTGGCTCAAGTTTTCCGCTATGAACTGCAAGCCGAATTCCGTTTAAAACATGATCGCTATGAGTTTCTATCACCACTTGAACACCACAACTAGCAGCCAGTGCTAACAATTCACCCATTTTTGTCTGCCCTCTAGGATGAAGATGAGCCTCTGGGTTTTCAACTAGAATTAGTGTATCAGGTTCTGAGGCGAGTACAGCTACTATGATTGGTAAACTGTAGGTAATTCCGAAGCCAACATTAGTTGCACGATAAGGATTGCTATCTCCATACCCGCATTGTAAATTTATCAAATCCATATCTGGATTTGATTTTATCCTTATACGTGTACCTGGGCTAATTTCTCCCATCCATGCTTCTACTTGATCTATTAAAGCTAGTGATTTTTCCTCTGGATCGTCGTATTGTGGCTGTGAACTTTTTACATTAGGATGACTCAATTTTTCATTAGCAATAATTCTCTTCTCATTGACTGAAAGGAAATATAATGTATATTCACATCTAGCGCCCAGTGTTCCGAGTAATTGAACTTTGTCATATGACATTTGATTAAATGCTCTTGGCCCTATACGCTCTGCCTCAATGTAATGAAAATTTTGATTAAAAAGATTGGATGATTGATATACTTGAGAATCTACATCTTCTGAAGTAAGGTATAAAAAATTAGCCCCTATATCTTCATCTTCATTTTTAAATTTCCATATACTTTTAGTGCCATTTTTCCAACCTATTTCAAATACTAGTTTTTCTTGTTTAGATGCACCTTCAAAAATTGCATCTTTAGCTGTACCAATATTAATCAAATCTCCATTGAGTACTAAGCCTTTTTCTGACAATAAACCTTTTTGATAAGATTGCCTTAATAATAATAATGCTTGTAAAACAGAAGACTTACCAGTACTGTTAAGTCCAGATAAAAATGTCAGTGGTCTAAATGTAAGAGGTTGATTTTGAAAAGGCTTAAAATTTGTGAGTGTCAGGGAATCAATCATAGAAGTACTTCCTGAATTATTTTTTCTATAGTACTAAATCTATACTGTACTTTCTCGGCAGCCTGAGATATAGATTCTAAAAAATCTTTATCATTGTCTATATATGTCTTGAATATATCAATCAATTTGTGTTTTCTATCTATTAAAATTTGTATTTGATCGTCACTCAATTTACTCAGAAGTACTGACCAAGATTCAAATAGAGCTTTATTTATAGGAAACTGTCTTTTCTGAGAATTAGATATTTTCCGAAACGCATCTTTGCCAAAGATGTTCCAGGTAGCTATAATTGTTCTTTGAAAATTATTTTCAATGTTAGATAACTCAGCTTCAGAGAGTTTATTTGTTTTAGATAGTGCTTTAGTTAAAAAAGTATCTCTGTTGTCGGCATAATCTTTATAAGGGGTCAACGTAAAGGCTAAGAAACCTAGTATAAATTCCCGATCATCCATACGCATTATCCGGTCATTTCCAAGTTTAACTACCTGTTTAAATTTTGGATATGCAGCAAGTTTAGTTAAAAAGTTTGTTCCCTTACCAGGATTAAGAGCATGGCGTAATTCTTGAGGAGATAAAGCAAGCCCTCCTGTATTAATACGTTTAAAAATATTATATTTAATTTCTGGAGGTGTACCTTTTTCGATTAAATATACTGTTAGTTGAGTTTCTTCAAGGCGGCGTTGGTATCTGCGATCAATTTGATCGTAGGTTTTACCTTCCAGATTTGTCAGATATTCTAATCCAGATAGTTTGAGTTTTTTGTCGAGAATAAAGCGCTTTAGTGCAAATAGACGCTGTAGTCCATCGACTACTAACCATTTATCTTCATTAGTCGCATCTATATAAAATGCTGGTATGGGGATGCGGATAATAATAGATTCTATAAGCCTGCTTTGGGCATCTTCTTTCCATATATCCGCATGACGTTGGAAATCAGGTGCTAAATCAAGGGCTTCTTCATTGATTCTTTTAAGCAATAACTCTATTGTTGGTTCCCTAGTTACAATGTTAATTTGATCAGGGTCATACTGAAAAGTAACTTTTTCCTCTTGTTCTTGTTCTTCTAAAATTTCTTCATCAGCTAATTCTGCATTGTAGTTATCCAAATTCATCACAGCGCTTACTCCTTAGTATTAACACTTGTTTGTTCACTCAGTTATTAGTGATGCTTGGTGTTACTACATCAGCAAATGGGGCTTTTTAACTGGTGTATTTCAATCCTATAGGACTTAGGCAAAGGCAACGGAAAACGAACCACAGAGGACGCAGAGGCCACAGAGGAATCAGAGTTTGAGAGGGTTTTTGCGTAAGTCCTATCCTACTATCTTACAAAATCATTGAGGCGCGAAATTTCGCGCTTCTACGTACCTAGTCTATTACTTGTTTACCTTCCCCAGGCAAATCCAAAATTGGCGGGTTAGCGTAGCTTACCGTAGGTATCGCTTCTGGTTAAGTCACGGCGATGTCTAACGACAAGGTGCTTGCACAGTCTACCTGTAACCTACAGTTAAATATTAGGCTTCTGGTTCAATACCGAGCGATGTCTGACGACAAGCCACTGTGCGTCTACGCTATATTTCTGTAAAACTCAGGCGACTACCCGCCAGCCCGCGCTTTATGCCAGTTGCGTAAGTCCTGACACTATTGAAAGATAGTTAGGAAGGGGCGCTTTGGCATTACGGCTTCTAATCGCCGGGTCAAGATGCTGTTACTTTCACGATTTTTCCGGGAATCCTATAGTTGTATACCCATCAAATTTGTTAATCTATCAGCTTAGGTAGGCATTGTTTATGCAACTCATCACCTCCTTAGATATCAGGAATTCAGAATATTTATCAAAAAATCGCCTGATCAGTTACCATCACCAGTTGCGTCTAATTTTTTCACTGGGTAATCAGGTAAAAAACGTTCTGGAAATTGGGATTTTTAATTCTCTGTTAACAGACATCTTGAAGAATAATGGATACAACGTCACTACTGCTGATGTTGACCCCAATCTCAAGCCAGAAATGATTTTAGATTTGACAACAGATTTTTCGTTACCGAAAGATAAATTTGATGCGATTGTCTTGTTTCAAGTGCTGGAACACTTCCCTTATGAACAGTCAGAAGAAGCACTGAAAAAACTTGCCGAAGCAACCAAGAAATTTTTGGTGATTTCGATTCCCTATTGCACCCAATACCTTGCATTTCAAATCAAAACCTCTTTCTCCGGTAGACCAAGGCATTTATTACTCAATTTGCCCAAATTCTGGAGTACAAAGCCAGTCTGTGACGAACACTACTGGGAAATGGGTTTGAAAGGATATCCCAAAAAGCGGATTTTAAACTCTGTTGCCAAAGCTGGGTTAACTCTCAAGCAAGAATTTATCGATCCTACTTATCCATACCACTATTTTTTGGTGTTAGAGAATAATTCCAGGAATACTTTAGACATCTGGTGAAATTAAATATGCGTTACCCAGAACCCTTGTCTTGACGTAGCACTGCTACGTCTCTACATTCTCACCAGATGTCTTTTAGACAGCAGTCTCAACTAAGGTAGTAGATATATCGGGAGAGACGCGATTAATCTCCTCTGCACTGGAAAGATGAGGGAGTAGGGAAATCCGAATCAGAAAATGGGGGCAAACAATCCTCAAAAAACGAGCGATCGCCTAAGTTATGCTTTTAAAATCCTAATTGGTATCATGCCGTTGTCTATTCTCCAGGGGTTTATCCTGGAAAAAAGAGGTCTATAGCACTTTTCATTTGTATGCAATATAGTTTGATCTCGCTTCCATTCCTCCCTCCCAAAAGGAGAGAGGCTTTGAATCTTACTCCCCTTCCCTATAAGGGAAGGGGCTGGGGGTTAGGTCTATATTGGACTCAACTGAGAACCGCTATAAGTTGTATTAGCCACTATCATCATTTCAGATACTAACATCGAAAATTACCAATTATGCTGGAACAAGGTACTATCAGTATTCATACTGAGAATATTTTCCCGATCATTAAAAAGTCGCTTTACTCAGATCACCAAATCTTCTTACGAGAACTGGTATCCAACGCTGTAGATGCTATCCAAAAGCTGAAAATGGTATCCCGCGCTGGAGATTATGCTGGAGATATCGGCGAACCAGAAATTGAAATTGCCATTGACAAAGATCACAAAACCCTATCCATCTCCGATAATGGTATCGGGATGACCGCAGATGAAGTTAAGAAATATATCAATCAGGTTGCCTTCTCTAGTGCTGAAGAATTTATCCATAAGTATGAAGGCAAATCAGATCAACCGATCATCGGCCACTTCGGTCTTGGTTTTTACTCTTCCTTCATGGTGGCGCAAAAGGTAGAAATTGATACCCTTTCCTATCAAGAAGGAGCGCAGGCGGTTCACTGGACTTGCGATGGTTCCCCAGCTTTCACCCTAGATGACTCGTCTCGGACAACTCGTGGCACTACTATTACTCTCAGCTTGCAAGGAGAGGAAGAAGAATTTCTCGAATCAGCACGAATTAAGAATCTTGTCAAGACCTACTGCGACTTCTTGCCAGTACCAATTAAACTCGATGGCGAAGTAGTAAATAAGCAAAAAGCACCGTGGAGAGAGTCCCCAAGTAATCTGAGTCAAGAAGATTATTTAGAGTTTTACCGCTACCTGTATCCTTTTCAGGAAGAACCTCTGTTATGGGTACATTTAAATACAGACTACCCCTTTATCATCAACGGGATTTTGTATTTCCCGAAAATGAGACCGGATGTAGATGTAACGAAAGGGCAGATCAAGCTATTTTGCAATCAAGTTTTTGTTAGCGACAACTGCGAAGAAATTATCCCGCAATTTCTGATGCCGATGCGGGGTGTGATTGATAGTACGGATATTCCCCTGAACGTATCGCGCAGTGCTTTGCAAGGCGATCGCACCGTGAAGCGAATTGGTGACTACATTGCCAAAAAAGTAGGCGATCGCCTCAAAGAACTTTTCCGCGACAACCGAGAACAATACATTAGTGCTTGGAAAGACCTCGGCACTTTTGTCAAATTCGGCGTTCTTAACGACGATAAATTCAAAAAACAAATTGAAGATATCATCGTCTTCCGCACCACCGCCAAGCTGACAGAAAAACCTGTGGCTGAAACTCCAGTGGTTGAAGTCCAGTCTTCAGACGGGGATGCTTGGCAAGATGTCACTCCTCCCTCACCCAGTCTTGAAAACTCAGCACCTAGCGCTCCCTATACTACGCTGAAAGAGTATCTAGAGCGTAACAAAGAACAACACCAAAACCGGGTTTTCTACAGCACCGATGAAGCAACCCAAGCTACTTACATAGAACTGCACAAAAATCAAGGCTTAGAAGTCCTGTTTATGGACTCCTTCATCGACACCCACTTTATCAACTTCCTAGAGCGGGAATATCAGGATGTCAAATTTACGCGGGTAGACTCAGATTTAGATAATAGCCTGCTCGAACAAGACAAAGCTACGGAAATTGTTGATCCCAAAACGAACAAAACCCGGAGTGAGACGATCAAAGAGTTATTTGAGAAATCCCTCAACAAACCCAAACTCAACATCCGTACCGAAGCTTTGAAATCAGATGATCCTCAAGGCACACCACCGGCGATCGTGCTTTTACCAGAGATTCTCCGCCGCGTCCGAGAAATGAGCGCCATGATGCAGCAGCAGACAGCAGAGTTTCCCGAAGACCACATTTTGCTGGTGAATACTGCTCATCCGTTGATTCAAAATCTGGCAAATCTGAACCAAGGCAGTATCATTCAAGGTGATGGTCAATCGTCTACAGATCAGTTAGTGAACTTGATTTGCCAACACGTTTACGATTTAGCACTGATGTCTCAGAAAGGATTTGACGCTGAGGGAATGAAATCCTTCGTCGAGCGATCGAATGAGGTACTTACGAAGCTGACGGAACAAGCAAGCAAGTAAATAGTTAGGAGTTAGGAGTTAGGAGTTAGGAGTTAGAAGTTAGGAATTATTTCTCCCTCATCTCCCTCATCTCCCTCATCTCCCCACTCCCCACCCCCTTCTCCACTTCTGTTGCCTAAGGCCTAAAATAGAAAGGCTGTATTAAAATAAGAATCTGGAGATACTTGCTATGTCCCGTCGCTGTGTACTAACTGGTAGAAAGGCAAATAACGCTTTTGCTGTTTCCCACTCCCACCGCCGTACTAAACGCCTTCAGCACGCTAATCTGCAAAACAAGCGTGTTTGGTGGGAAGGCGGAAATCGCTGGGTGAGATTAAAGCTGTCTACCAAAGCAATCAAAACTCTACAAGTTAATGGGTTAGAAGCAATGGCAAAAGAAGCTGGCATTAATCTGAATCATTACTAAACCCGAACAACCCCACCCCGCCAAAGCTACGCTTTGTCTCCCCTCCCGAAGAGCGGGGAGGGGATTATAGGGTGGGGTGCAATGACTGTGGGAATCATAACTAATTATGCTGACTTTTTTCTAGTTTAGGACTTACGCAACTGGCATATAGGAATCCGGTTTGATTTTTGAACAACATTAAGTATTTGTAGGGTGCGTTACGCGAAACGCTAACGCACCATTCTTAAGGATTCGGTGCGTTACGCAAAACGCTAACGCACCCTACGTATCTGTTCACAAATCAAATAGTAGTCCTATATTATTTTGAGTTTGTAGTGAGGACTTTAGTCCTCTTTCATCAGGGCTGTTCGCGGAGCGTTCCCGTAGGGTAGCCCTGACTACAAACTAAAAGCTTTTATTTTTTGTGACTAATGCGTAAGTCCTATGGTTGCTGAAAGTTTGGGAGTCTAGATATGTGGATGGTGATTTACGTTAATTATTAATACGAACTAGCGATCGCTAGTTGTGCGTGTTGCAATAATATATCTTTATCCAGAGCATGAACGGGGTATTGCGGTGTTACTGCTAGTAGTTGATCGATTCTTTCTCTGGCGGCTTCCACTAGTGACTCATTTAAGCTACCCTTCCTGAGGGAATCGACAAAATCTTCAGCAATCTGATAAGTTCTTTCAATAGATGATGAATTGATGTTGCGCGAGACTATAAACAGGTCACAGCCTGCATTAAATGACCGCGCCACAGTACCAGCTTTAGTAAACATATCTGAGATAGCTTTCATATCTAAGTCGTCAGATACAACTACTCCCTCAAAGCCCAGTTCCTCCCTAAGTATGGTTTTGAGGATAGTCTGGGAAAGGGTTGCAGGTACATCAGTATCTATCTTGGGAAATAAGATATGAGCAGTCATAATTAAAGGAATCTGTATTTCGATTAAAACCTTAAAAGGTATAAATTCTCGAACTCGCAAGTCTTCTAAACTTAAATTCAGTATTGGTAACTCAATGTGAGAGTCCTTAGTAGTGTCTCCATGTCCAGGGAAGTGTTTGGCGCATCCCAAAATTCCTGACTCTTGAAGTCCAAGGTAGTAGTCACAAGCACCTTGAGCAGCAGTTTCGGGAGTGCTACCAAAGGCGCGAGGCCCAATGACGGGGTTGTGGGGATGGGAAAAAACATCTGCTACAGGTGCCCAGGATAAATTTACTCCCAGTGATTTAAGTTCTACTGCTGTGGCTTTTGCTACCTCACGGGCGTGCGATCGCAGCAACGAGGCATGAGGAAAACGGGTAATTGGCATTGGTGTACGAATTACACGACCTCCTTCATGATCGAGGGTCATGAACATGGAATCACGTTCGGTATATTCTCGGATCTGGCTGTTCAAATCTTTAAAGCTTTCCAACCAAATCTGATATGGGGTGCTATCCAAAAAGTTTTTGGCAAAAAATATTACCCCAATCGGTCTCAATTCATGAAGGGCACGTTTATCATCATCGCTTAATGTCGTGCCAGAAATACCTAGAATCAGGTGATGTCCAAAGCGCCTTAACTCCTGCGATATTGGCATAATCCTTTACCTATAGTTGTGTCGCAAACAACTGGAAAAATATAAACTCTGATTCTACACCCTTATGGAGAGGGACGAGCTTTCAATGGTAGGTTTAGTAAAGTAAATCGGCAAGAATAAACTAAACTATATTACGAAACATAAATACACCTTAAATTGTTGTAAATGACGAAGGACAAATGACAAATGACAGCCTTAGGCAGTTAGCTTTATTTGCGTAACTCTACTTAAATCAAATTCAGGATGGACATCCTTGGATATTGGGATTACCTATTTTCAGTCAAAGGAAATACTTTTGTTTCGCTAAATCTCCTGTATGTAAATCTAGATGAAATACGGGAGTAAACCTATTGCCGACAATGGTATTGGCAATAGGTTTGGGTAGGTGCGCGTTGGTAAAATTCCCTGAGACAAAAGTTTTTTAGGGAAGCGATCGCACAATAACTGCCAAATGTAACGGATTGCAACGTATAATGAGAACGAACAAAACCATTAAGAAATATTGAAGGGCATTAGGGTTAAATGCGAGTAGCGATCGCGGGTGCTGGTCTAGCAGGACTTTCCTGCGCGAAATATCTCACGGACGCAGGTCACACTCCCATTGTCTTGGAAAGCCGGGACGTACTGGGTGGTCTTGTTGCGGCGTGGAAAGACTCTGACGGCGACTGGTACGAAACCGGGTTACACGCCTTCTTTGGGGCATATCCGAATATGCTCCAATTGCTCAAGGAGTTGGGCATTGAAGATAGACTCCAATGGAAAGAGCATACGCTGATTTTTAATCAACCCGATAAGCCTGGGACGCTATCACGTTTTGATGTTCCAGATATTCCATCTCCTTTCAACGTCATTGCATCGATTCTTCGCAACAAAGATATGTTGACTTGGGAGCAGAAGATTCGATTTGCAGTTGGCCTACTTCCAGCAGTGATTCGGGGTCAGAAGTATGTTGAAGACATGGACAAATACAGCTTCTTAGAGTGGTTGAAAAGGCAAGGTGTTGATGAGCGCGTAACTAGTGATGTTTTTATCGCCGCGTGTAAAGCACTTACCTTTATCAATCCTGATGAAGTTTCGGCAACGATCCTATTAACTGCACTGAATCGTTTTCTGCAAGAACGATATGGTTCCAAGATTGCATTTTTAGATGGTTCTCCCACAGAACGTCTATGCAGCCCTATGGTAGATTACATCACAAAACGCGGTGGAGAAGTGCAGTTGAATGCCCCCTTGAAAGAGATTTTACTCAACACCGACGGCACAGTGAAAGGATACTTAATTCGAGGATTAAATGGGGCAGAAGATGAAGTTTTCACGGCTGATGTGTATGTATCTGCCATGTCAGTTGACCCTTTAAAGGTCATGTTACCTAAGCCTTGGAAGCAAATGGAGTTTTTCCAAAAGCTAGAAGGTTTAGAAGGAGTACCAGTGATTAACCTGCATCTGTGGTTTGACCGGAAACTTACAGAAATTGATCACCTGCTTTTTTCGCGATCGCCCCTCTTGAGCGTTTATGCTGATATGAGCAATACCTGCCGTGAATACGCCAACCCCAATCGCTCAATGCTGGAATTAGTTCTAGCTCCGGCGAAAGATTGGATTGCCAAATCTGATGAGGAGATTGTGGCTGCAACCATTGCCGAGTTAGAAAAACTTTTCCCCGACCACTTTGGGGGAGACAATCCAGCAACATTGCTGAAATCTCATGTGGTGAAAACGCCGCGTTCAGTTTACAAAGCGACCCCTGGTCGTCAACAGTACCGCCCCGCACAAGTTACGCCCATTGGCAACTTCTATCTCGCCGGAAGTTATACCATGCAACGCTACTTAGGCAGTATGGAAGGTGCCGTACTTTCTGGTAAGCTGACAGCGCAGGCAATTTCTGAGGCTCTCCCGGTAGCAAATTCCTCAAACCTGCAAACGCTCACCCGACCGCCCGCAACGAATGCTGCAACTGCCTGATTCCCCCACGCGCATGAAAACGCTGGTCTCTGTAGACGAGTCATACAAACTTTGTCGGCATCTCACAGCAAAGTATGCCAAGACTTTTTACCTGGGTACTTTGCTAATGAGTCCGGTAAAACGCCAATCTATTTGGTCAATTTACGCTTGGTGTCGCCGTACAGATGAATTGGTGGATGGCCCCGCATCTGCTATTACCACGCCAGAAACCCTAGACCTATGGGAACAGCAGCTGGAATCTATTTTTGCGGGACACCCATTAGAAAATTACGATGTCGCTTTAGCTGATACCCTCCAGCGCTTTCCGATGGACATTCAGCCCTTTCGGGATATGATTGCCGGTCAGCGCATGGATTTATATCGCAGTCGTTATGAAACCTTTGAGGACTTATACCTCTACTGTTACCGCGTTGCTGGCACTGTTGGCTTAATGTCAACAGCAGTTATGGGTGTGGATAGCACCATATACACCGCTCCGTGGCACCAGAACAAACAACCTTATGTTCCCACAGAAGAAGCGATCGCTCTTGGAATTGCCAATCAACTCACCAACATCCTGCGGGATGTGGGAGAAGATGCCAAAAGGGGGCGGATCTACATTCCCCTTGAGGACTTGGCAAAATTCAACTACAGTGAGCAAGACTTCTTCAAAGGTGTGGTAGATGATCGTTGGCGAGCATTAATGCGCTTTCAAATTGACCGTGCCCGCCAATTCTATACCATATCCGACCAGGGAATTACTTATTTAGCATCCGATGCCCGTTGGCCCGTGTGGGCAGCATCAATGCTATACGGACAGATTTTGGAGGTGATTGAACGCAACGATTACGATGTATTCAGTCAGCGAGCTTACGTTCCTCAGTGGAAAAAGTTACGCACCTTACCCATAGCTTGGATGCGATCGCAAGTCCTTTAAAAAATTAGTCATTTGTCCCTAGTCCTTAGTCTTTTATAAATGACAAATGACAAATGACTATTGACTATTGACTATTGACAAATGACAAATGACAAATGACTATTGACTATTGACTCTCCCCCAAAAGTCTGGTAACATTGATATTCGTGAGTCAGGAGAGGTGGCTGAGTGGTCGAAAGCGGCAGATTGCTAATCTGTTGTACGGCAGGTAACTCCGTACCGAGGGTTCGAATCCCTCCCTCTCCGTTTTCTAACTTGGACTACACGGAGCATATTCCGTGTAGAAAAGTAAAAACCAATACACCATTTGGTGAAAAACAGTGTAGAGACGTAGCACTGCTACGTCTCTAGAAGGGTTCTGGGTAACGCATATTTAATTTCACCAGATGTCTACGAGCGGTAAACACTTCTACTCCCAAACATGGATGATATGATTTATCCTTTGGAGTCTTGATAAGATACAGCTAACTTACATATTAAGTTTCAATCTTAATTTGAGGCTCCTAAACATTTGAGGAGTGAAAGTGATTTATGAAAAAAATTAGCGCCGCCTTAACCTTGAGTATAGCTACCATCGCAACTGGATTTCTAGTTGGGGCTTGTGGTGATAGCAGTACTCCCAATGGCACAGCTAACAATGGAACTACTGCAACCCCAGCAGCAAACTCAACTACCACAAGCAGTACTAAAGGGCTAAAAATTGGTTCCCTGCTACCGACAACAGGCGACTTGGCTTCTGTGGGACAGCAGATGGTGGGTTCGGTTCCTTTACTCGTTGATACGGTCAACGCTTGCGGTGGAGTAAATGGCGAACCAGTTAGCTTAGTGCAAGTAGACGACCAAACCGACCCCAGAGCGGGCGCAGCCGGGATGACCAAACTAGCAACTTTAGATAAAGTGGCAGGTGTAGTTGGCTCCTTTGCCAGTAGCGTTTCTAGTGCAGCAGTCTCCATTGCCACGCCGAATAAAGTTATGCTGGTTTCCCCTGGTAGTACCAGTCCCATCTTTACTGAAAAAGCCCAAAAAGGCGACTATAAAGGCTTTTGGGCGCGTACTGCTCCCCCCGATACGTACCAAGCACTGGCTTTAGCCCAACTTGCCAGAAAAAAAGGTTTCAAGCGAGTTTCTACAGTCGTGATTAATAACGACTATGGCGTTGGCTTTGAAAAAGCATTTGTGCAAACTTTTGAAAAATTGGGTGGAACCATCGTTAATAAAGACAAACCTGTCCGCTACGACCCTAAAGCCCAGACATTTGATACAGAAGCGGCTGCTGCTTTTGCTGGTAAACCAGATGCAGTCCTAGCCGTACTTTATGCCGAAACTGGGAGTCTGTTCCTGAAAGCCGCCTATCAGCAAGGTGTGACCAAAGGAGTCCAAATTCTGCTGACCGATGGAGTGAAATCACCGACTTTCCCAGAACAAGTTGGCAAAGGCAGTGATGGTAAATATATTTTAACTGGAGCGATCGGTACAGTACCAGGTTCTGATGGTAAAGCATTAGAAGCTTTCAACAAGCTGTGGAAGGATAAAAAGGGTAGTGAGCCTGGAGAATACGCTCCTCAAGCTTGGGATGCTGCTGCTTTATTGATATTGGCAGCAGAAGCTGCTAAAGAAAATACAGGTGTTGGTATAGCCAGTAAAATCCGTGAAGTTGCTGGTGGGTCTGGCACAGAAGTTACCGATGTCTGCGAGGGACTGAAGTTGCTTAAAGATGGTAAGAAAATTAACTACCAAGGAGCCAGTGGCAACGTAGATGTTGATGCTAACGGCGATGTTGTCGGTGTTTACGATGTTTGGACAGTAGGAGACGATGGGAAAATCAAGGTAATTGATCAAGTTACCCCCAAGTAGAAAGTTAGGAGTAACTCCTAACTCCTAACTCCTAACTCCTAACTCCTAACTCCTAACTGTTAAAGCCCAGTGAAGTTGTAACCAACTCCTAACAACAAGCCCACATTAGTTTCATCGAAAAATCCGGCATTTACAGCAGCTGTTGCAGTGAATTGAGGAGTTAGAGGGACATCAATGCCACCAGTTACCAAAAAGGCAAATTGCGAATCATCACCAGTTTTGTAAGCTGCACCTACTCCGACGTAAGGTGCGATCGCTAACGGTTCGCTAAAAGCATCTGCTGATTTGAAGGTAAAATCATAGGTGATCGGAAGTAAAATTGTAGTGTTGTCCCCAAGTACGGCTGAGGGTCGCACTGATATCGCATTTGTCAGCCCGATTTTACTGACGACTGCGAAGTTACCATCGCCCAAAGACGTGTCACCACCCCTCAAACCAATGTTAGCAGCGACGCCGATATAGCTGCTGCCACCACGGGTAGTTCTACCTAAATCGATATCCGATTGCGCCACTTTGGTGACAGATGGTTGAGAAGTAGTTTGAGAAATTGGTTGTACAAACTCAGAGGTGAGGGTCGCAGATGAGGTTGGCACTGTACCTGGAGTGGGTGTAGGCATTACACTAGCGTTTCCCTCTATCCCAGTGTTGGGCAACTGCTCTACCTTAGTTAAATTTGTAACTGTAAATGTTTCAGTTGTTTGTGTAGAAAGATTTTGGCTTGCAGTGTTTAGTTCTGTACTAAACTCGTTGGGAGACACTAGGGTTGCAGAAGGCTCAGTTAATGGCTCATTCCTCACCTTGTCCACTGTCTGGGCATTCGCACATAAGCTGCTACTCAGGAATGCAAGAGCAGCTATACTTGGCAACCCAAAAACACCTTTACGAAGAAAAATAGTATTCACATTCACTCCTAAAACAATGTTGCCCCGAAAAATAAAAACTTTTGTTGATTTAAGTCAACAAACTCGGGCAATACTCAAAATTTAACACCAAAAAATCGGTTTTTACATCCTAAGTTTGCTGGATTTATCTAGTAGACATCTGGTGAAAATTAATGCATGACCCCTCTCCAAACCTTTCCCCGTTGGCGTCAGCCTGTCGCCAGACAAGGGTCGAGAGGCTTTAATTCCCCCTTACCTTGAAGGGAAGGGGGGTAGGGGGGTTAGGTCTGCGCGTGAATTTAAGGTTTCTAAATCTTTTCACCAGATGTCTAATTAATAGACATCTGGTGAAAAAGAATTGTTTTGACGTAGCAGTGCTACGTCTCTACAAGGGTTCTGGGTAACGCATATTTAATTTCTACCAGATGTCTAATATTTACGAGCAAAAAATTAATTCTTCTATCCTAAATATCTGGATTTTGACAGATGACAAAAATTATCTTAGCTTTAACCACAGAGTCTATATTGTTGAGGAGTCAAAAGCATTTGGCTTTACCCGCATTTCTGACAAGTTCTGTCATGTCTGCGACGTGCTACGCTTATGCATTGACGACAACCTTTAGCCCGACTATGTTTTGGACTTTTTTGACGGGCAAGAATTTTGATGCTGATTGTGAAGTGATATTACGAAGCTTGCAAAAATATTTAGATATTGTCTACAAGGCAAGCATGGTTCTAACGTAGAACCTATTAGGAGAGACTTGAGGCAAATGTGATGAGCGGAAATAATATTCAAAAGTATCGGTTTGTCTGTACCCTGACTTTCGGTGATATTTACGGTCAAATAATTGTTTGGTTAATTACAATTACCCTAAGTTTGGCTTCAGCCTTGGCGCTCATGGGTGCCAAGCGACCTGTGTATGCTTTAGCAACAGCGGGTCTTGTCGTTCTGCTATCGCTACCTTTTTTGTTGTTTGCGTTTGTTACTACCTTGTTAAATCATATTGAAGTTATGCCTGTAGGCCCAGGAACCAAAATGGAACCTATACCAGGTAATGTGTCTCAGCAACAACCTGTACAAGCAACTAACTAGGTGACGTCTCCTACACTGAAGCTTGATGGGTTTCAGTGTAGGCTTCCCAAATACTGCAATCAGTAAAAATAGTTTCATTGCGGTGACAGAGAATCATTGAAGTGTTTTGTGGGCTTTTTCAGCTATGCACGATCATATTTCAATTCCTCATGGAAGCAAAACCTCTTTTCGGTTTTTTGAACAGAAATGTTCTCCCGCAGTCCCCACCTAAAAATACTTGGAAATGTTTACATTTTAGGTGGGGTTAGGGAGAACCAAAATAAAAGTGAATCTTCATTGTAGTAGAATAATACTGGTACGGCAAAGCGAAATTTCGTAGAGGCACGACCATTTACAGCAATTATTTAGGAATTGCTAGTTTTTCTGGGGTTTGGGTAGACAAAAGTTTCTACGATTCACTGAGGACGCCAGTATGCCTGGGAACGCTTAGAAGTCTTTTGGCTTCAAAAGCGTAAGAATCCCCAACCATAATCGCAAGATTTGGTTGGCGATGCGTTCAAACGCAACAGATTATTTCTGCCTATAGCCCAATACGCTTGGGTTAAGGCTAAAACTCTTTGCCAAAGTCAATTTTTTTAACGAACCGCCATCGCGTAGGGTCTCCCCTTGGGAGAAGGACGCCAAGGACGCAAAGAAAGAGAACAAAGAGAACAAAGAAATGCTTAACCCAAGTGTATTGGCCTATAGGCCAATACACTTGGGTTAAGCCGTAAAAATAAATTTGCGTAGGTTGGGTTGAGGAACGAAACCCAACATTTTCGGGCATTTGTTGGGTTTCACGACCTTCAACCCAACCTACAATTATCCTTAACCCAAGCGTATTGGCTTATAGCCGGAAAAGAGCAGATTTGTAACTTGCTGTAATACGTTTAATGCTGTTAATGAACCTCGAATCAGCCGAATAGCGGCGAGGGGTTGTCGAAGCATTGCTGTAGCTAAAGGCAAAGGGTTTAGGGAGCCATCAGAGTTAATTGCTGATGTGAGATCGGGAATATTATGGTGACAATCGTCGCTGACTACTCGCAGCATTGCCACGGCTACTCCAGCTGCATTGAAAAACTCTAAGGCGGTAAATCCTTCCATGTCAACAACATCAGCCGCTAAAGTCTCACCCAAACGGCGTTTTTCGGCAGCAGACCAAATTAGGCGATCGCTTGTCAATGACTTGACTAAGTTTAGTGGAGAGTGGGAAGTGAGGAGTGATGAGTGCAATTGTGCTGTAAAAGTGCGATCGCATTCTTGCTGCTTCCCCTGATAAATACAATCTTCATACAGCACAATATCACCAACTGTGTAGCGATCGCTCAAGCTGCCACATATACCCATAATCAGCACTCTGGATTTTGGAGTCAGAAATTGTCCTTGTTGGAGATATTTGAGCAAAGGCTTCATCCCAACAGGTATGGCTACTACCGTTGGGATGGAGCCAGTCAGGCCGCTTAATCCGCGACAGACAGCTTGATATTCTGCTCCTTGGGGCACCAGAATTGTATTGATGGGCAAAAAATTAGACACTAGCCTTCTCGACAGTTTCAAGTTTGCGTTTGGGTATTAACTCGAAGGTGCGCAGGGCGATGGTACCAAGTCTAGGTAGTAATTGCGGTTGAAGTAATCGGGCGTCATACTTGCTCATCCGGCGCTGATTTTCCGATAGACAAATGCTGAGAAATTTTTCGATTGTCAGGTCTTTGGTAAAGATGTCAGTACCTGTGGCGGCGAAGCCAGTTCTACTTGAGTCATCATTGCCAAAGACAGCAATCAGATTGCTGAGTGCCTTGCCGTAGTGCCAGAGGGTTTTGACGCTCCGCAGTGGGGTAAATCCTTGGCCACGATGAATTTGTGTATAGGTAAACCAGTTGACAAAAAAGACAATATGGCGTGTCTCTTCGTCTATGATGGGATCAAAGATGGTGAAGATTGACTCTGGAAAAACATTAGCTTCACGGGCGATCGCAAATAGCCCGTAAGCAAAGAAGGTATCTAGGCACTCTTCAAAGCCAAAGCGCGTAAAGACTGGCTCAATATTTTGGGGAACTTGAATGGGTTGACGTTCTGGCAGTTCGATGCCGTAACGGTCAATTAATGTTTGGAGTAGGCGGGCGTGGCGTAATTCTTCTCTACCTTGGAGGGCGATCGCAGTTTGTAAAATCGGATCGCTCACCGTGGCTGCGTAACCACTAACTATTGCTCCGGCTTGTCGCTCTGTATCCAGAGCTTTCTCCCAGAAGGGTATACTGCGTAGGAAGGTCAAGGCTGTATCGTCCAAAACTGGCCACGGGAGATTCTCAGGCTCGTATTCCCTGTAGCTTTCCATAAAGCTCCGGCAGAATAATTCCTTATGCTCAACAGAACCAAGTTTCATCTTTGAAGTTTCCTTTCCGATTAAAGATTGGGTCATATCTGAGTAACAATAAGTGATATTGCTGTTTAGTTGTAGCCAAAACTCGCAAACAGAAGGTCATTGCTGTAGCATGACTAAATAATTGTGTCACCCACACGATAATTTTCCAAGATGGTAAAGCTTCATAACTCCAAATCCGCACGAGAAGTTTTCAATATTTCCAAATTGGCAATTCAATTTTCGTGGCTGACGGTGAGTTTTTGGATTGCCGTAACGGTAGCTGGTGTTCTGGCTTTCAGTTCCCTGAAGTATGCTTTGTTTCCAGATATTACCTTTCCAGTGGTGGTTGTCAATGCTACAGCCCCTCTGACAACAGCCCTGGATACAGAGGCGAAGCTCACTAAACCCCTAGAAGAACGCCTCCGCTCTTTAGAAGGATTGGAGAATATCCGCTCATCTACTTATCCGAGTCAAACTGCTGTTAGCCTTGCTTTTGCCGTTGGGACGAATCTAGAAACATCGACCAAAAAGGTTGAAACTGCTCTCAAGCAGTTGACTCTACCGAAAGGAGCAACTAACAAAATTATTCCCTTGAATTTAAACGAGTCAGCTGCCATTAGCTATGCCATAGAGAGTCCGACGCGGAATCTCAAAGATTTGACGAAGTTGGTGCAAGATGAGATTGTGAGTGCGATCGCTAAACTACCAGGAGTTCTGAAAGTCTCACTACTGGGTGCTGCTACTCCAACTCCTTTGGTAAATCCAGCCAGTGCTACTCTCCCCCAAACCGGGGCGACATTAGTACGGTTTAATGGTCAAGATGCCCTGGCATTTCAGGTAATCAAACGGGGCAATGCTAACACCTTGGAAGTAGTGAGTCGAGTTGAAAAAGAAGTTCAAAGGCTACGCTCAACCCTTAAGGATGTCAACCTCACCTTAGCTGCCACCCAAGCAGAATATATCCGCCAAGCCACCCAGTCAACAATCGATGCACTAATAGAAGCCATCGTCTTGTCCATAGTGGTAATTTTCCCTTTTTTATGGAACTGGCGAGCAACTCTCATCTCTGCCTTGGCAATTCCTACGTCTTTGTTGGCGACATTTATCGTCATGGCAATTTTCGGCTTCAACCTAGAGACAATCACCCTGCTGGCTTTAGCTTTGGTCATTGGTAGTATTGTTGATGATGCGATCGTGGATGTGGAAAACATCATGCGACACGTCGATGATGGGGAAACTCCTCGTCAAGCAGCGCTTTTAGCTACAAATGAGATTGGGTTGACAGTCACCGCCGCCACTTTGACAGCAGTAGCAGTTTTTCTGCCCATAGGTTTGATGGGTGGGGTAATCGGTCAGTTTTTCAAGCCTTTCGGCATCACTGTTTCAGCCGCGATGCTTGCTTCCATGCTAGTTGCTCGGACTTTATCTCCAGTTCTAGCTATCTACTGGCTGAAACCTCAATCCTCCCTCTCCCCGCGTCGGGAAGCAAAAATCTGGGTAGCATTTACCCAATCTTACAGAAATTTGCTGAGTTGGTCTTTAAATCATCGCAAGATAGTTATCGGGTTAGCTGCACTCAGCTTCATCGCAGGAATAGCACTAATTCCACTAATTCCCAAAGGGTTCATTCCCAAACTCGATCGCGGCGAGTTTAATATTGCTTACACAGCTCCTTTACCAAGTATCCCCGAAGGAGTAGGGGGAGCAGGGGGAGATGAGGGAGTAGGGGGAGATGAGGGAGCAGGGGGAGATGAGGGAGCAGGGGGAGATGAGGGAGCAGGGGGAGATGAGGGAGCAGGGGGAGAAAAATTAACTCCCTCATCCCCCTCATCCCCCTCATCCCCCTCATCCCCCTCACCCCCCTCACCCCCCTCATCCCCCTCATCCCCCTCATCCCCCATTCCCAATCCTTTAAATGATTCTCTCGATGTTGCGAAGAAACTAGAAGAGGTTGTGAGAAAATCACCGGCAGTTGAAACGGTATTTACCACTGTCGGTTCTCGTGAGGGTGAGCCGAACAAGGGGATACTATATGTAAAGTTAAAGAAAGACCGCACAATCACAACTGGGGAACTACAAGACCAGTTACGCTCATCCTTACCGACTCTTTCTGGGGTAACTACTAGTGTTGAAGATATTCAATTTGTCGATTCCGGCGGTCAAAAACCTCTGCAAGTGGCATTACGCGGTAATGATCTCCAAGCTTTAAGCAAAGCAGTCAAGGCAATTAAAGAGAGAATTCAGAGACTACCAGGATTCGCTGATGTGACAGTTACAGGTGAAACGAATCCACAGGGCACGGTTTTTCAGATCGAGCGTCTAAATAATCAGCGCGTGGCGTACATCAGTGCTAATCTTGGCAAGGATCTATCCTTGGGTGATGCCACGGACAAAGTGGTAGCTGAAGCAAAGGCGGTATTACCCCCTAATGTTTCCTTAAATTTAGGAGGAGACTCTGCTAGCCAAGGTGAGGTTTTTAGCAGTTTCGGCAGTACTTTGGCTCTATCTGCCCTGTGTATTGTTGTGGTACTAATTTTACTATTCAAAAGCTGGGTAGACCCTCTGGTGATTGGTGTCTCTTTGCCCTTGGCACTGGTGGGGGCCATGTTAGCACTACTAATCACCAAAAGCGACTTTGGCATGATTTCACTGATCGGTTTCGTCTTTTTGCTGGGGCTGGCAAATAAAAATGCCATTTTGCTTGTAGATTACATTAACCAGTTACGCAAGGCTGGCTTAGACCGCACCGAGGCCATCCTCAACACCGGACTAGTGCGCCTCAGACCAATTATGATGACCACCGCCTCCACTATTTTAGGGATGCTACCGATCGCCTTGGGTTTGGGTGCTGGTTCCGAATTGCGATCGCCTATGGCTGTTGCGATCGCTGGTGGACTCGTAAGTTCAACTATCCTCAGTTTGATTGTTGTGCCAGTAGTCTACGCCATTTTGGATGATTGGTTTCCCCGCAATAAATTTTAGATTTTCCTGGGGAACGCTGCGCGTATAGCGGTTCTCGGCAAGTGTGAAGCACAATTTTGACCTCACTTCCATTCCTCTCTCCTTTTAGGAAAGAGGCAATGAAATTGTTCCCCCTTCCCGCAACGGGTTGGAGGTTAGGCAATACTGCGTAGGTTTTGCCCAAAAACCTTAACCCGTGTAGGTTGGGTTGAGGAACGAAACCCAACCTACAGGGGGGCTTTGTTGGGTAACGCATTGCCTCAACCCAACCTACGATTTTCTTTAAGTATTAGTCAAAACCATACTTTGACGCATAGTACGCTTGCGATCGCTCTTTCGCGTACCTCCAGCCATTTGATACTCATGGCTATTATTACCAAACTTATAAGCAATCCCACGTAAAATATTTTCAGAATAGTCTGCTAAATCTTGTTCATATTCGACAATCTGAGTTAATAAAACATCAATAGTAGAGAGGGTGGTATTGTATGCTTCCAGAGATTTTCGGAGGCTTTCGATTTTTTGTGTATAATCTTGAACCGTCAACCCTTCTCCTACATCTAGAGTTGGACTAATAGATTTAATGCTTGCTAGACGTATCTCAGCTTTATCAAGCATACGTGAATTGCGTTTTTTCCTTGCCATAATTAATACTCATCTTCCGAATTTACCCTAACTCTATAGTGGACAATTGTTTAAGGCGTTGTCATACGTAAAATTGTTGATTTTTATGAAAAAATCTAACAAAGCCAAAACCACTCAAGTAGACCTTGCACCCCACCCCTTAAACCAATTCGCAATTCGCTTTTTCGCTCATTCGCAATTACGTTTTGTGACGGGGATTTAGACCCCAACACAAAACGTGCTGCCTATATTGCTGGGGACTTAAACCCCCAAAGTTCGTTAATCCCCTCCCCGCTTGCAGGGCTACGGTGTACACACAAGTTATCGAATCACTACAAGTTCTCGAATTACCCCACCCTAACCCTCCCCGTATGTATTGGGGAGGGAACTAGATTTTCTTGTTTCCCCCCAATACATCGGGGGGATTAAGGGGGGTAAAACCCGGATCTCAAAGTAACTCCGATTTGTGTGTACACCGTAGCCTCCCCTGCTTATCCGAGCAGTATTGGGGTTCTTCGGGTTCTAAGCGTCGCTCCCCCCCAACCCCCCTTAAAAAGCTACGGTGTATGCACAAGTGACTTATTTTGCTCAAAGCCCTCTCAGACCTAACAAGAACAGCCCCAACCCTCGAAAGGGTTGGGGAGCCAATCTTCAAAGCCCCTCTCCGCCTCGGAGAGGGGTTTGGGGAGAGGTCTGCCGACTTGTGTATACACGGTAGCGATAAATTGGGGGGCAAATTAACTAACGTCAAGGCGGAAGCTGCTACAGACTGCGCGAAATACTTAAATGTGAAGGCAGAAGTTGTTACACAAAAGACAGAAGTTACTTCAGAGAAGGCGGAAGTTACTTCAGGGAAGGCGGAAGTTACTTCAGGGAAAGCGGAAGTTACTTCAGGGAAAGCGGAAGTTACTTCAGGGAAGGCGGAAGTTACTTCAAGGAATGCAAAACAAAGAAATTTGTCAGTATATGAAGTTTTCGACCACTTTTGTTCATGGTGAGGGTTCACCACTGCTGTAGGACTTATACCAATTTTTTATGAAGCTGCATAGAATTCGATCCCCACTAGCCCACGCCAGTCGCTCCACTTGCAATACTGCACGCTTTGTGAATATTCGTAGGTTGGGTTGAGGCAATGCGTTACCCAACAAACCCCGCTCTTCGGTTGGGTTGAGGAACGAAACCCAACCTACACATTTTTATTTTTTAGCCAAAACCTGCGCAGTATTGGGGTTGGGGGGATCTCCGAGAATCAAACATACTAACCCAGCAGTATTGCCCTGCCTCCTACTTCTTGCCTATACCGTCGCACAAGTGCTTGTCACCCACGCTGACATTAGGATTATTTTGTAAATAACCGCGTATTGAATCACAATTGTTCTGCATTAAAGAGTCTAATTCTAAGCCTGGAAGATTCCAGAGTTTGATTGTGTTGTCTTCACTGCCAGAAGCCAAAGTCTTGCCGTCGGGGCTAAAACTCACGCTATTGACACTGTTACTATGCCCATTGAGGGTGCGGATTTCCTTGTCTGTCTCTAGATTCCAGAGTTTGATTGTGTTGTCAGCACTGCCAGAAGCCAAAGTCTTGCCGTCGGGGCTAAAACTCACGCTATAGACATATTCACTATGCCCCTTGAGGGTGCGGATTTCCTTGCCTGTCTCTAGATTCCAGAGTTTGATTGTGTTGTCAGCACTGCCAGAAGCCAAAGTCTTGCCGTCGGGGCTAAAACTCACGCTATAGACAATTTCACTATGCCCTTCCAAGCGGTTGCGCTCTCTTCCTTGAAAACGAACTGTCTCCAAGGCATTGAATGCCTCTATGTTAGTTGCGTGTTGGCTTTGGAGGATTTTTCCTGCCTTGATTGCTTGGATAAAAGCTTCCAATTGTTTATTTTCATTAAATAGAGACAAGGAATATCGAGCAAGAGATTCGGCTTGATTCAGTTCCGATTGGTTTTTCTGATTCCATGCTATCAAACCCAATCCCGCGCTAATTACTACCGCTACCAGCGAACCCGCAGCAATCCCCCAGGCGGTTCTAATTTCCCGCTTTCTGCGGGCTGCTTCGGCTTGTTTGAGGCGCTGTTGTTCTTGGATGCTCTGCTCGATAAATTCTTGCTCATCAATTAAGTCTTCTGGGCGTTCCTTGAGTTTTTCTTCTGCTTCCGCCAAAGCTGCACCACGCAACAATGACCCTAAATCTCGATTCGTTGCTTCCCATTGTCCCTTTGTTGACCGCAGTCGCTCTTGCCAAGCTCTAAAAACGCGGTTTGTATTCATCCATTCTCGCAGTTCTCCCCAATTACGAATCAAAGCTTCTCTGTAGTAAAAATAGTTGTGGATAATGTTGTGATTACCAACCTGAGCGCCCTTAACTTCTCCTTGAAACTCTGTATAGTTCTTAGGGCTATCTTCAGTCATTCAAAACTCCGGTGGCTGTTAGCTAAATTTATTTTCTTGTGTGTTGCGATCGCCAACCTGAATCCCCTTCACTTCGCCTTGAAATACTGTGTTATACTTACCTGTTGCTGACTCTTCAGGCTTTTCTTGTTTGAGTAACTCCTGCGCCAACTTAATAATTTCTGCATCCTGATCAACACCAGCTTCAGCTAATTTCTTTTTAAGTGGTGCTTCATAAGTTTCAGGATCTGTTTCGTGTTCTTCCAGAACCATTTGTGCTTTTGGTTCACTTTCAAACTTCTTCTTAATCAACGTTTTCAATCCCTGATAGGCATCTTTAACGGCTGTTCCTGCGGTATCTTTAGCAGCAGCGATCGCACCAGCGCCTAAAGCTGTAATATTTAGAGAAATAGGATCCATAGTTAATTTTTAACAATTTTTAACAGTAAAAATACTTATGTTTGAGATTTATATTATCACGGGATGTCCAACTTATTACTTGCAGTGTGAGTTCATTGGTGACCATAGGTGTCAACTTAAGGTGAAAGTTATGTCCCGCAAGGAACTGAAGTTCCTTGCTCATAGCGAAAGTCATCTAAAAGATGACTAAATAATCGGGAAAATCTTTAGTCTACTGAAGTAGACTTTAGCTAAAAGCCAAAGAACTTTCGTTCAAGGCGGGTGACGAAGCCAACAGATAGGCATTTGTAGGCTTTTGTTGACACCAATGATCTTTCTTCAAAGCCCCTCTGTGCTTCGGAGAGGGGTTTGGGGAGAGGTCTGCCGACTTGTACATACACGGTAGCCATCAATTGGGGGGCAAAACCTTTCAAAGTCCCCCTTAAAAAGGGGGATTTAGGGGGATCTATAACGTTTTGCTACCAAGAAGAGGACTTTTCAAACATCCTCTGATATCATGCCCACCTACTTACTTACTAAACCCGAAGGCGGACATCTATGAGAGGTTGTTTGAAAAGTGGTTAGGGGTGATTTTGTTTTTGTCACAGGGGGGACGGGTTTTATTGGTGCCCACTTAGTACGCTTGTTGCTGCAAGAGGGTTACACAGTTAAAGCACTGGTACGCCCTAGCAGTAACCTAGAGAATCTACGCGGCTTGGAGGTGGAAATTGTCAAAGGCGATTTAAATTCACCAAATCTCTGGCGGCAAATGGTAGGTTGTCAATACCTATTTCATGTGGCAGCCCATTATTCCCTCTGGCAAGCAGATAAGGAATTACTCTATCTTCACAATGTGCAAGGTACGCGCAATGTGTTGGCAGCAGCTAGCAAAGCTGGGATTGAGCGCACCGTTTACACCAGCTCAGTGGCAGCAATTGGGGTAGGATCATTAGGGGAAGTTGTGGATGAAACACATCAAAGCCCCTTAGTTCAGTTGGTGGGTAACTACAAAAAGTCGAAGTTTCTGGCTGAACAAGCAGCTATGCAAGCCGCCGATACAGGTCAGGAGGTAGTTATAGTCAATCCCAGTAGCCCCATTGGATCGTTGGATATCAAACCGACCCCCACAGGTGATATAATCTTACGGTTTTTGCAGAGGCAAATGCCCTTTTACTTAGATACTGGTTTGAATTTTATTGATGTGCGGGATGTGGCATGGGGACATTTACTAGCTTTGCAGCACGGGAAATCAGGCGATCGCTATATACTAGGTCATCAAAACCTCAGTCTCAAACAACTACTTGAACAACTCGCCGAGATTACCGGACTGAGTGCCCCTCAACGAACTTTACCCCCTTGGTTGCCCCTTAGTGTTGCCTGGGTTGATGAAAAGATTCTCGCACCACTGGGAAAATCGCCCTCAGTGCCATTGGATGGGGTTCGGATGGCAAAACAACCTATGTATTACAATGGGGCAAAAGCTGTACGAGAGTTGGGTCTACCTCAATCTTCGCTGAAAGCAGCACTTAAGGATGCTGTCGATTGGTTTGTTGCTCAGGGTTACGTTAAGTAGGTCGGCGCAATTAAAGATAACTGGTAATGGCTGTCATTTGTCCTTAGTCATTGGTAAGGGTTTTAAGCCTATTTACGTTTAGTCACATAGTTTGATTTATTTTCACCGACTTACTTAAGTGAAAAATGTGGTGTGTTTATATCTACAAGAGGAGCGATCGCAACAATGGCAGTTAATCTACAACAAGCTATGGATATTGGGAAGTATCTGGTTACGCAGCGTCTGAAAGGACGTAAACGCTTCCCCTTAGTATTGATGTTGGAACCTCTTTTTCGCTGTAATCTAGCCTGCACTGGTTGTGGTAAAATACAACATCCCAAGGAAATTTTAAAGCAAAATCTCACCCCAGAACAGTGCTTTGCCGCAGTGGAAGAGTGCGGCGCACCGGTTGTCTCAATTCCTGGGGGAGAACCTTTGCTACATCCCCAGATTGATGAGATTGTTCGGGGGTTAATTGAGCGCAAGAAGTATATTTACTTGTGTACCAATGCGTTATTGTTAGAAAAGAGCCTGGATAAGTTTCAACCTTCCCCTTACCTGACTTTCAGCGTGCATTTAGATGGGATGCGAGAGTTGCACGATTATTGCGTTGATCGCAAAGGTGTTTTTGATATTGCTGTCAAAGGGATTCGCGCCGCTAAAGCTAAAGGCTTTCGTGTTACAACTAACACAACTATCTTTGAAGGTACTCAGCCCAAAGATATGCAAGAATTCTTCGACTTTCTAGAAACATTAAATACTGACGGGATGATGATTTCTCCCGGTTACAGTTACGAGTGGGCACCAGATCAAAATCATTTTCTCCATCGAGAACAAACTCGCGCCCTGTTCCGGGAAATTCTGGCTCCATACAAAGCTGGTGAAAAAAACTGGAACTTCAATCATAATCCGCTGTTCCTAGATTTTCTCATTGGTGAGAAGGACTACGAATGCACACCTTGGGGTAGCCCTAGTTATAGCGTTCTCGGTTGGCAAAAACCCTGCTATCTGCTAAACGAAGGTTATTACTCTACCTTTAAGGAATTATTGTCAGAAACTGATTGGAGTCAATACGGCCACAAGAGTGGTAATCCCAAGTGTGCTGATTGTATGGTTCACTGCGGCTACGAACCCACCGCCGCAATGGATGCAATGCAACCGCAAAATATGGCACGTGCCCTTGGCGGTGTGTTTGGCAGGAGCTAATAAGTCGTAAATGCTACATTTCAAAGGGTGCGATCGCATCCTCAATATCACGTCCACTAGACATCTGGTGAAAAAGAATTGTTTTGACGTAGCACTGCTACGTCTCTACAAGGGTTCTGCTACGTCTCTACAAGGGTTCTGGGTAACGCATATTTAATTTCTACCAGATGTCCACTTGATGATTTAGTGAACTACTCCGCCGTAAGACGGACGGAGCTTCCCAATTCATTGGGAATAGCCATCAATTACTCCGTAGTTTTTTTGGTCTAACATTCCCTCCAAGGGCAGGAGTCCTGGTTCCCAAGACCCAAATCTTTTACCCTGAGCGTAGTTGAAGGGTCTTCTTGCAACATATACCTGTGAGCTTGGTTTTCGCTTATGGCATTGATGGTCAAGACCCTATAATTCTATCAGAAAATTTTGGCGCTTCGTCATACATCCAGTATTTGTTTTTGCTTCAGCAAAAAAACAATACTGGATGCAATCCTCACCCCCCGCTCACAATCCCCACAGAGATGAGTACATTGAAGGTGGGGACTTCCACGACACGTTAAAAGGTGCGATCGGTTAGCTTTTGATTACTGCAATATCTCTGCATCAATGTAGATATTTAGTGTCAAGAACCAGAACGATACTGCTTGTCTCGTCCGCCTTTGAGCCTTTTTCAACTGTATGGTTATTTGCGTCGTCTTTTACTCGCATCTCATATTTTAAGAGAAACAAAAATGTGAAGTTATATAAATGAAATTAACAAACATCACAATAATTTGTAATAAATAATGATACGGCAGCATTGTATAAAGAGAACTTGGAAGTTAAAAACAACATCTTAATCAGGTTTTCCAGTCGTTCACAGAAGTTTGAAGTTTTTTAACAAAAGTTTTAATCTGAAAGCCTGGAGATCGTAAACTTATTACGTTGGATGTCTGTTTTCAACCTTTCGTAACTCGTCGGGCAGTGCTGACATCAAAAATCAACTGAACCATTCAGTTTTGAGTCCAATTATTCTTAACCAAGCAAATTAGGAGATTTAACGCAATGGTTTTAGATGCATTTGCAAAAGTAGTTTCCCAAGCTGATACACGTGGGGAATATCTCTCCGATGCACAATTGGATGCTTTGAGCGAACTAGTCAAAGATGGTAACAAGCGTGCAGATGCTGTTAACCGTATTACTAGCAATGCGTCAGCTCTTGTTGCTGCTGCGGCTCGTGATTTGTGGGCAGAACAACCCCAATTGATCACTCCCGGTGGTAATGCTTACACCAGCCGTCGTGCAGCTGCTTGTATCAGAGACTTGGACATCATTCTTCGCTATATCACATATGCTATCTTTGCTGGTGATTCCAGCGTGCTAGATGACCGCGCCCTCAACGGTTTGCGGGAAACCTATTTAGCATTGGGAACTCCAGGAGCATCAGTTGCTGTTGGTATTCAGAAACTGAAAGCAGCTTCCCTAGCAATTGTCAACGATACAAACAACATCACCAGAGGCGATTGCAGCGCTCTAGTATCTGAAATAGCTAGCTATTTTGATCGTGCTGCTGCTGCGGTAGCTTAAGGCAGATATTGCTGCTATTGACTGAGATAATTGTCCATCATTAGGACAAAACAAAATTTCAACCAAAAGTTTGTAAATAGGGAAATACCAAAATGACAAAAACACCTCTAACTGAAGCAATTGCATCGGCTGATTCCCAAGGACGCTATCTCAGCAGCACCGAAATTCAAGTTGCTTTTGGTCGCTTCCGTCAAGCGCCAGCTAGCTTACAAGCAGCAAAAGCATTGAGCGCTAATGCTCAACGCTTGACCGAAGGTGCTGCTCAAGCAGTATATAACAAGTTTCCTTACACCACTCAACAACAAGGCCCTAACTTCGCGTATGATGCACGCGGCAAAGGCAAGTGTGTACGTGATGTCGGCTACTACTTGCGGATTATCACATACGCTTTAGTTGTTGGTGGCACAGGCCCCTTAGATGATTTCTTGATTTCTGGCTTGGCTGAAATCAACCGGACTTTTGATCTGTCTCCTAGCTGGTACATTGAAGCTCTCAAGTACATCAAAGCTAACCACGGTCTCAGCGGTGATCCAGCTGTTGAAGCAAATTCTTACATCGACTATGTAATCAATACTCTAAGCTAGAGTGTTTCTTTAGCCCGGAGAGGAAATCAGCTCTGATGACAAGTAAGTTCTATGAGTTGTTTACCTCTTTGGGCAGTTTTATTTTCAAGAGACTGTTAAAAGACTAAAAAAAAATTTTTTCTAAAAAGTTTTCAGTTTTGCAGTTAAAACTGAGGAGGTTAAAGATGGCAGCTTTGGGACAAGCAGCAAGACTAGGGATTGGAGCATTTGAAAACTCAGCACTGGTAGAACTACGCCCCGATAGAACAGAAGCGGATGTAGCAGTGATTATCCGAGCAGCTTACCGTCAAGTTTTGGGTAATGCATATCTACTAGAAGGAGAGCGTCTGGAGAGTGCCGAATCACTGTTGCAACAAGGTACAATCTCAGTTCGGGGATTTGTGCTAGCCATTGCTCAATCGGAACTCTATCGGGATAAGTTTTTCCACTCCAACTCTCAAACTCGGTTTATCGAGTTGAATTATAAACATTTATTGGGGCGTGCCCCAGAAGATGAGTCAGAAATTTCGTACCATGTCGAGCTTTACAACTCACAAGGTTATGAAGCTGAGATTAATTCCTACATTGACTCATTAGAATATCAAGAAAGTTTTGGTGAAAATATTGTACCTTACTATCGAGGCTTTAAAAGTCAAGTAGGACTGAAAAACGTTGGATTTGGCCGACTGTTCCAACTGTATCGTGGTTATGCCAATAGCGATCGCGCTCAAGGACAAAAACAAGGACGGCTAACCTGGGAAGTGGCAAAAAATTTGGCTTCACCCATTTACCCAGTCTCCGCCGGAGCCTTAACAGGTCTCTCTACAGGTGGTCGTGGGGAAACATACCGCATCAGAGTGCTACAAGCAGCTTCCCCGAACTCAACTGTAGTACGACGGGGTACTGCGGAATTGATTGTACCCTACGAACAACTTTCTAGTAAATTGCAGCAGTTGAATCGTAAGGGTAGTAAGGTCATTAGCATTACAGCCGTATAAATAGGAGACCTCTTGCATAAATCAAACAATTTGAACCCCAAAGAGCCAAAGCTACGCTTTGTCTCCCCTCCCCAAGAGCGAGGAGGGGTTGGGGGTGGAGTGTTAGGGACTTTTGCAAGAGGTCTAGGGAATCGGGAATTAAGTTAGGAGTTAGAAGTTGAGAGTGAGGAATAAACATCTGGTGAAAAAGAATTGTTTTGACGTAGCAGTGCTACGTCTCTACAAGAGCTCTGGGTAACGCATATTTAATTTCACCAGATGTCTAATGAGAAGTCAGGAGTTTTGAATTCCTAACTCCTAACTCCTAACTCCTAACTTTTCCCAACTACCAATTACAAAAGGAGAATTACCAATGGCGATTACAACAGCAGCGTCCCGTCTGGGAACAGAACCTTTTAGTGATCAGTCTCCTGTAGAATTGCGTCCCAATGCAACCAAAGAAGACATTGAGAGAGTAATTGTTGCCATCTATCGTCAGGTTTTAGGCAACAACTACATATTGGCATCTGACCGCCTTACAAGTGCTGAATCCATCCTGCGCGATGGGAAAAATACAGTGCAAGAGTTTGTCCGTCAATTAGCTAAATCAGAACTGTACAAATCCAAGTTTTTCTACGACAATTTCCAAACTCGCGTCATTGAACTGAACTATAAACATTTGTTGGGTCGTGCCCCTTATGATGAGTCTGAGGTGGTTTATCACTTAGACTTGTACCAAAACAAGGGATATGAAGCCGACATAGATTCTTATATCGATTCGCCAGAGTATCAATCTAACTTTGGTGAAAATATTGTGCCTTACTATCGCGGTTTTCAAACCCAAACAGGACAGAAAACTGTGGGATTTAGCCGGATATTCCAACTTTATCGTGGCTATGCCAGTAGCGATACTTCCCAACTCAAAGGCAAATCCTCCCGCCTTGCTAGCGAACTAGGTCGCAATAGTGCATCTGTCGTTGTTCCCCCCTCCGGTAGCGGCTCAGGCTTTGCATACGTTGCTTCTGAAAAAGGCGTTACCCCCAACAGTACTTTCGGTGGTGCGGGAACTTTTGGCAAAGAAGGCAGACTTTACCGCATTGAAGTAGCAGGGGTTTTTGGAGCAGGGTATCCTAGCACCCGCCGTGTTAATCAAGCGGTAATTATACCATATGAAGAGCTATCTGGTTACTTCCAAAGAGTGCTAAAACAAGGTGGTAAAATTGCCAGTGTGAAGCCACTCTAGTGTCATTTGTCATTTGTCATTTGTCATTTGTCATTATAGGGAGCATCCCAAATGTGCAAAAACCTTGATAGCCCTCATCCCCTAACCCTTTCTCTCAAACATGGGATTTGGGGAACTACAATTCTGTCTCCCCTCTCCCATCTTTGGGAGAGGGGCTGGGGGTGAGGGAAAAGATTTAAGCTTGCATTGGGATGCTCCCGTCACTATTAAGGACTAATGACAATTTAGAATTTGGAATTGATTTTATGGTAGGACAAATTAGTACTAGAACTAGTAATCGCTACTTTCGGTATGAAGTAGTAGGTCTGCGCCAAAGCGAAGAAACCGACAAAATTAACTATCCCATTCGTTCTAGTGCCACTGTATTTTTCACAGTACCTGAGAACCGGATGAATAAAGAAATGCAGCGAATTACTCGCTTGGGTGGCAAAATAGTTAGCATTCAGCCATTGAACCCTGAAGCTAAAACAAATAGCGAACAAAGCGCTCCTCCTTCTTCTAATGAATTCCAGTCCGCAGAAATTTGAAGATTTATCACCAACAGGTGACTTTGCCAACGGTGAATCTTTAACAGTAGAGCAAGCGATCGCTAATCTTGAGAGTGCAGATTTAGGTCTGCGATTTTATGCTGCTTGGTGGTTGGGTAGGTTTCGGATCGGGGAACCAGCTGCGGTTACAGCACTGATTAAAGCGTTAGAGGATGAAGCCGATCGCACACCAGAAGGCGGATATCCTCTGCGACGGAACGCAGCTAGGGCCTTAGGAAAACTCGGCGATCGCCAAGCAGTATCACCTTTAATTGTGTGTTTGGACTGCTCAGATTTTTATGTACGGGAAGCGGCGGCACAATCTTTGGAGATGCTGGGTGATCCGGTTTGTATTCCTGCCCTGATCAAGCTATTAGCAGTAGGTTTGCAGGGAGAGCAGCTCACATCAAAGCAGCCTGATTTATCTCAACCCTACGACGCCATCTTAGAAGCTTTGGGAACCTTGAGGGCGACTAAGTTCATCTCTTTGGTAAAGCCATTTTTAGAGCATCCAATCGAATTAGTGCAATATGCTGCCGCACGAGCTATGTATCAATTAACCCAAGAACCAGTTTATGGAGAACGGTTAGTACAAGCTCTGGCGGGAGAGAAATTGCAATTGCGTCGAGCCGTGTTAGCAGATTTGGGAGCCATTGGCTATCTACCCGCAGCAGATGCGATCGCACAGACTCTTGCCGAAAATAGTCTAAAGCTGATTTCTCTGAAAGGATTACTAGAGCATCAAGTTAGCCACACAGGAACAAGCACTTTGTCACCAGGTGCGATTAAAGTAATGAATTTGATGGACTCACTGTTGTAGTCCCAAGTTCTATAGCGGTTCTCAGTTGAGTCCAATATAGACCTAACCCCCAGCCCCTTCCCTATAAGGGAAGGGGAGTAAGATTCAAAGCCTCTCTCCTTTTAGGAGAGAGGTTTGGAGAGAGGTCAAACTATATTGCATACAAATGAAAAGTGCTATAGATAACGAGTTTTGATTAATACGTTTAAACCAAATGTTTACCACACATAAACCCCCAACCCAACTGCAAAATTAGGGCTAGGGGGTTTATGTATGATGCCAACTACGGATAACTTAAGCTACAATTGGCTGGCGGTTAACGACTCATCAAAAATTCTTATGAATAACAGTGACCTTGCCCAAATATTGATCCGTGCTGTAGAAGAAGCAGACTCCTCCGATCGCTTATTAGACGCAGTTCAAGAGTTAGCAGCAGCTGGTATAGAGGAATCCGTTCCCACTCTGATTGCAGCTTTGGGCTACAACAATCCAGGGGCGGCGGTGGCGGCGGTAGATGGGCTGATTGCGATGGGAGAAGCAGCAGTATCGCCACTATTGGAACTAATTGATGACTATAACTATGGTGCTAGAGCCTGGGCGATTCGTGCCTTAGCGGGAATTGGCGATATTCGGGCACTGGATACCTTGTTAGAGGCAGCAAAAACCGATTTTTCCTTAAGTGTGCGGCGGGCCGCTACCAGGGGATTAGGCACTTTGCGCTGGCATCAACTACCGCCTGATCAAGTGGAATCTGTTCAGACTCAGGTGTTAGAGGCGCTATTACTAATTTCTCAAGATCCAGAGTGGGTAGTGCGCTATGCAGCAGTGACCAGTTTAGAAACACTAGCCATTGCAATAGCAGTCACTTTACCTGATCAAGCATCGCAGATTACAAATCAACTTCAGCAAATCCTTGATACAGATGCCGATCTTGGAGTTCGTACCCGTGTAAAGTTTGCACAGGAAAAAATTCAGCAGCAACAACATCAAGAAGTGTTTGCACCGAAAAGAAAGCTACAAGACACTGAAGTGCCTTATCGTGGTGGTGGCAGACGTTAAAAAGGGGAGCCACTTGCTTCACTTGAGGTCTCCCCAAGTGAAGCAAGTGGCGTGGATTTAGGGGGATATAGAACGTTTTGCTACCAAGAAGAGGACTTTTCAAACATCCTCTAAGAGCGATCGCAAAACTTTTTGGTCTACTAAAATTTTATTTATTTTGAGAAGGCGATGGCAGGGTGATTTTTATACTAGATCAGCGCCAAGGCGTACCTCGTCGTAGACATGGCATTTTCTCAGGAATCTTTTGACTAATTTTATTTTTTATTAATTTCGCTACCAGTCAAAATCTTTTGAAAGCACAGTGATCTAAAATATACTAAGATCCAGAGAAAAATCAATAGAACTCGTACTAGATTTTTGAACAAAACTTAGTAAGTAAGTCGGCGAAAATAAATCAAACTATGTGACGAAACGTAAATAGGCTTGAAACCCTTACCAATGACGAATGACTAAGGACAAATGACAGCCATCACCAGTTATCTTTAATTGCGCCGACCTACTTACACCTTGATTCCCTGTTAAAAGTTCCCTCTCTTTACGAGTGATTCAGTAATCAAATCGAATTCTTAAAGTATTTCTCTGTGAGCATTCATTTTTTCATATATTGGAGCATATTATGGAATATCTTGCTTATTCCCAGATGTTTATTGCTCAAGAAGAGGCATCTGGAAACACCAAATCTAATCCCCCTAAATTCCGATTCAATGAGGAAAAACCTCTTAAATCTTCTGACAGAGTTATTACTAAACAAGAGGCATCTGAAAACAGCAAATATAAATTTATTAATTGGAAAAAACTGCTGAAATCTTCAGCTTGGTTAGCTTTAGCTGGGGTCGGTGTATTACTTGCTGCTGTTACTCAAATTCAAATGAGTTCGGCTGCATATGTCAAGACTAACGGCAGTTGTTTACGTATCCGTACAGGCCCAAGCACCAACTACTCCTATGTGGACTGTGTACCAAATGGCGCAACACTTCCAGCGATTGAAAGGTATGAAAACGGTTTTGCTCGGCTTTCTACAGGTAGATACGTTTTTGCCCGATGGATTGCTGATAAACCTACCAATTCTACTGTGACTAGACCTGGTGGTGTTGGCGGTTCGGTGATTCTTACCCCTGGTTCTAAAGGTCAACTTGTGAGAGACGTTCAAACAGCTTTAGGTAATCTCAGAGTTGATGGAGTTTATGGTCAAGAAACTGTTAGCCGAGTCCGAAGCTTTCAGGCAAGTAAAGGTCTACTTGTAGATGGTATTGTGGGCCCCGAAACTCGATCAGCTTTGGGTATTTAGCCAGAAACCACCTTCCAAATAGACGTTTCTTGTAAGTCACATACTTAAGTTTTTGTCAACATATATTAGTAACCAATTGCAATACACTTGGGTTAAGCATTTCTTCCTTCTCTTTGCGTCCTTTGCGTCCTTCTCCCAGGGGGAGACGCTACGCGATTGCGGTTCGTTAAAAAAATTGATTTTACCAAATATTTGGTAAAATCAGTAAAAAAATAAAAACCGGCTTTTCTGCCGGTTTTATGCACTCTAAAAAATAGAAATTTTGCACTTTGTTTAATCTCAGTTTCTAAATTGATGTTTTTGATGAAATACCCAAGTAATTTTGTACAATCTGCAAAATGCGCTCTGCTGCATGACCATCTCCAAAGGGATTAATTGCATTTGCCATTGCTTCATAAGCATCTGGATCATTGAGTAACTCAGCAGCAGCTAGAAAAATATTCTCACTCTTAGTGCCTACAAGTTTGGCTGTACCGGCTGCAACAGCCTCTGGTCTTTCGGTGGTGTCTCTCAAAACCAGCACTGGTTTTCCCAAGCTAGGGGCTTCTTCTTGCAAGCCACCAGAGTCAGTGAGCAAAAGATGCGATCGCCCAATTGCTCCCACCAATTCGCCATAATCTAGAGGCTCTGTCAAGAAAATTCGGGGATGATTTCCTAAAAGTTCCTGTAATGGGACTCGCACCGTCGGATTGCGGTGTAATGGTAGCAACAAAGCGGTATCAGGAAACTTGTCTAAAATTTGTAAAAAGCTCTGAGCGATCGCTAAGAGAGGTTCTCCCCAATTCTCACGACGATGAACCGTCGCTAACAGAACGCGATACGATTCCCAGTTTAAGCCTGGTACATCACAAACTCCTTGGGTTGCAGCGACATTTAACAATGCATCAATTACCGTGTTACCGGTCATGTGAATTTCACCCAAAACACCAGAACGATGCAAGTTTTCCACAGCCCAAGGAGTCGGCGCAAAATGCAACTGAGTAATTTGAGAAATCAACCGCCGATTAGCTTCTTCTGGATAAGGATTGAATATATCATCAGTTCTTAAGCCTGCTTCTACATGACCAACAGGGATTTTTTGATAAAAAGCTGCCAAAGCTGCGGTAAAAGCCGTGGTCGTGTCTCCCTGCACTAGCACCAAATCGGGCTTTTCCACCTGGAATAATGCTTCTAACCCTTGTAAACTACGGCAGGTAATATCATTTAGGGATTGCTGAACCTGCATAATTTCTAAGTTATAATCTGCCTTAATGTTGAACAGTTGCATAACTTGCTCAACCATCTCCCGATGCTGTCCAGTTAGAATTACTTGCAACTCAAAAATTGAAGACTTCTGGAAAACTAGAATCACTGGAGCTAGTTTAATCGCTTCCGGCCGAGTACCCAAGATAATGCAAACCCGTTTTTGATTAGTCATTTGTCATTAGTCATGTGTCATTTGCCAATGGTTATAGTCAATGGTTTATGGCCAATAGTCAATAGTTGGCGCTCAATCATCACACAAACCACAAATATAAAGGCTTAACCAGATAAATGCACTGTTAGGACTTACGCAAGTGTCACAAAAAATAAAAGCTTTTAGTTTGTAGTAAGGGCTACCCTACGGGAACGCTCCGCGAACAGCCCTGATGAAAGAGGACTTTAGTCCAATACGCTTGGGTTAGCGTCAAAAACCTTGTATTGCGTAGGTTGGGGAGCCACTGCGTTGGGCGGGTTCCCCGACTTGAAGCACGTGGCGTTTGAGGAACGAAACCCAACCGAAGAGCGGGGTTTGTTGGGTTTCACGACCTTCAACCCAACCTACAATTATCCTTAACCCAAGCGTATTGAACTTTAGTCCTCTCTTCTCTTCTTAGGCTGCGCCAACGAGACGCACTCGCGAACACTACAAACTCCAAATAATATGCCAGTTGTGTAAGTCCTAACTGTTTGTGACATACTCCTACACTTTTGCGAGCGGTAAGTGTAGGCTTCCAACAGCCCGATGAAGGGTATGAAGGATTTCCTTCGTGGTACTATTGTCCATAGTTCCAACTATGTCTATTTTCCCACTACGGCGTTTTATACTAGGGAAAATGCCCAACCCTAGTCTTTTCAAGTTGACTGCTGCATTAATGTCGCGGTCAACCATCAAAGAGTTTTGCTCATCCCAATATTCTCTGATACTGCAATCAGTAAAAATAATTTCATTGCGGTAGCTGAGAATCATTGAAGTATATTGCGGGTTCCGTGAAACTGCTACAGCACCAGCTTTTTCGGCTATGGGCTGTAATATTTCAAAGAATTGTCCAAAAGCACCATCAGACCACGACTTATTCAGTCCTGACTTAGCCGACTGCCCATTCTTGAGATAGCTTCCATTCTCATCCTGTTTGGTTTTATTACGTCGGATTAGTCCTTTCAGATTCAAATCCTCGTAGAAGAAGAACTTTTTTCCAGTTCTGACAAGCTTATGGGCTGTTTTGTACTGAAAATCTTTTCTACTTCTAGCAATTTTTTGATGCTGTTTAGCCTCACGTTTTGCCAATTTACGCCGAGACTTAGATCCACGCTTGTGTTTATTTCTCTTAACAGAAACACGGTCTAGCTTGGCTTGATTTTTGCGTAATGGCTTTAAAGATGGAAGTTTTTCACCCTCTGAAGTTGCAAGATAATCATCGCCTTGCAGCACAGCATCAATGCCCATTGAGTTGTCCCAGCTAGGGATAAGCTCGGTGGTTTGATTTGGCACAGATACATCTTCCAAGACCATCTGAATGTACCAGCCATCCGCCTTTTTTGTGATGCTGACTTGTTTTAGGTTAAATCCGTCAGGTATAGGTCGGTGCATCCGAACCTTAAACATCCCCAACTTGGGTAAACGAATATATAGCCAGTTTGTACGTTTTAACCTTATCCATTCGTTACTAGCTGTTGCAAACGTCATTGTCTTAAAACTCGCCTCAGTTTTGAAGCGTGGTTTTCCAGAACGTTTGCCACTAGAATCCCCAACAACAAAACGCTCGAAAGCTTTGTCAACTCGCTTGCAAACATCCTGTAGAACAGTTGAGTCTACGCTTTTAAAGTCAAGTAATTCACCTGACCATTGAACAATGCTCAAATCTTTTTTGATGACTGGTAACTGGAGCTTCTGACTGTAGTAGTTAGGTCGGTCTAGTAACTCAGGGAGTCTGGTTACAAAGATTGGACAACTATTTACAGCATGGCGGTTATTTTCCCACCAAGAGAAGCGTTCACCCAATTGGCGGTTATACCAGTACCGACTAATTCTCAACCATTCGTTAAGAGTTAGTTTTTGAATTGATTCCGGCTTTAGTCGGTACTGGTAGGTTACTTTCATCCTAGTAGTTGAATGGGTGTTATGATTTAAGACTACACCAATGATACGATAATGTTATTTATTTTTAATGAAAAATGATTTTGACTTCGATTGGTCGGTCAGTGAGTGATTTAAAAGCTCACTTAGTTTTGACCACCAAGTATAGGCGTAAAGCATTTACTCTACTGATGCTGAAGCGGCTAGAAGATATCTTAGTTGACTTACTCGAAAAGTGGGATTGCAAACTAGTAGAGTTCAATGGCGAAGAAGATCATGTACATTTACTATTTCAGTACCACCCAGATTTACAACTTAGTAAACTCGTAAACAACATTAAATCTGTTACCTCGCGCAGGTTACGCCAAGAGTATGCCGAGCATCTAGAAAAGTTTTTCTGGAAAGATGCGTTTTGGAATGGATCTTATTTTGTAGCTAGTTGCGGTGGAGTGACAATTTCAAAACTTAAAGAATATATTGAGAATCAAACTAGTCCAGAATGAATATGGGTCATGGCTCGATATAGCAATTAATTGTTTCGGCTACGCCAAAAAGCATTAATCACTATCTCTCCCCACTCCCGCGCATTCATGAGCCAGCGCTGTAGACGGGTTTCCCGTCGCAGGCGACTGGCATCCCACACTCCGTCTAGTGAGTGCGGGGCTTCTGCTGATCTAGCTAAAATTTAAATGACTACATCTTGATTTCAGAAGTTCAAATGTTAAAGAGCATGAAAAAACCCGGCTTAACCGGGCAGACGTACTGTTTGTCGTATTTACTTGTAATGACTACTTAATCTCACAAGTTAAAGGGCAAGCAGCGTAAACACTAGCCTGCATTTGCTCTGCCTCTCCATGTAGCCAGCTTAACCATTTAACTTCATTAGGATGAACTCCTTTAAGAGTTAGCACACCCGCAGCCAATACAACTGCCATGACATTAAAGATTATTAAACCGCCTGCTACAAGCAAAACAGCACTAACAGGCATTACAGATTGCAAGATAATCGACAACAGACATCCGACCGTGGCCATCAAGACAACTAGTGGAAAACCGACAACCAACAAGCATACTGCTAATGTAAAAGTCCATATTAAAAAACTTTTGATCATCAACAAGGAGTAGGTCTTTCCTAGATTAGAGCTTTGAGCAGAAACCATGACTTTTCCTCCTAAAAATACACAACATATTTTAATTAATTTTCAGTCATATCTCGCTTTTGGCGAGTTAACTGTCTGTCTCTCAGTGAAATTTAGTATATAAAAACTAATTGGGAAAATGAGCATTTGTTTACTAAACTTTACAGTTAATCTTTTGTAATTGTGGATATAAAGTCGAGTTTACCTCTATTAAAAAAACTTGCTTATTGCATCTACCTTCAGGCACATAACCTAAAATACATAACCCATTAACCTTGATCCCCAGGTTATTGCTCCGATTCAACTTAACATTTCTTATAAAAACTAGTAGTGGCTCTCATAATTTATAGATGGGCTGAATAAATGCTCTGCTAGGATTTGTGCTGTTAATTGCTGGCAATTTGTCTCCATGTCCGGAATAAATTTCTCATCTAAGTCCTGAGAATATTTACTTCAGGCATTAAGTTATAAAAAGCACTAAATAGTCAGTGTATATTTGCTGAGGTGTTTTCAGCTATTGCGTGTGTTAAACCAGTTTATATCGGTTAAATAATTTCTATAAATCTTCTGACTTATGGAATCTCCAGAAAAAAAGATACCAATTGAGGTTGATTAAATGGATTGACCGTGGTTCTAGAGTTTCAATCCCATTACATCACTGCTAAAGCTTGTAGACAAGCATTTTCCAAAAGTCATCGAAACAAGTGACTTGACTTCTCGTGAACTCAACTTTTGAACAGCCAAATGTGAAGATATATGACAGAATCACAGTCTCCATTAAATAATAACTCTGCCGCCGAACGTAACCTGCCACCAATGCCCCCGCCACCACCGCCAACCCCAACCTTTAGTACGCAGAGACAGGTCACACAAACATTGCATATGTCAATGGATAGGAGTACCAATGTTCCTGTTGCAGGTCATCGTCTGGTTAGTCCACCGCCAATACCTAGTTCAGTTCCGCCTAAAAATAGCAGTGCAGGGCCTACTTTAGAGAAGTTAATCAGGGAAGCTTACGATCAGGGATATTCTGACTTGCACTTGGGTGTAGGCGAAGTACCCCGCTTCCGCAGCCGAGGAGAAATTCAATCAATGGATTATCCAGAAACCGACAAAGAAGCTTTTATGAATTGGTTGCGGGAGGTGATGAGTGAGGGGGAAATTCAGCGCTATGAAGAACACTTAGAATTTGACGGAGCAACTCAATACGACTTTGCTCGTGTGCGGATTAATGTTTTTGGCTCCCTCAAAGGGCCTGCAATGGTGTTAAGGTTAATTCCGCTAAAAATCTTAACTATGGAACAGTTGAGATTACCTCCAGTTTTTCGGGATATTTGTCATCACCACAAAGGTTTAATTTTGGTAACTGGGCCCACTGGTTCTGGTAAGTCCACCACAATGGCAGCAATGGTGGATTACATCAATAAGGAGATGGCCAAGCATATCATCACCATTGAAGACCCGATCGAATTTATCCATCAAAGCCGCAAGTCTTTAGTCAAACAGAGAGAAGTGGGAATGCACACCCGGAAATTTGACAACGCTTTGAAAGCAGCTTTGCGGGAAGACCCAGATTTGATTTTGGTGGGGGAAATGCGGGATAAGGAAACAGTCAATACCGCCCTAAAAGCCGCTCAGACTGGTCACTTGGTTATGGGAACCCTGCACACTAATAGCGCTGTCAAAACCATTGAGCGGATTCTCAACCTCTACTCTGGTGACGAACAGGATGCAATGCGGGTGGCAATTTCTGAGTCTTTAGTGGCAGTAATTGCTCAAGGTTTGTGTCGCACAACTGATGGCAAGCGGGCAGCTTTCCACGACGTGCTGATCAATACTGAGGCTATCAAAGAATGGATCAAAGACGGTAAGTATGATGAAATTGGCGAGTTGATGAAACAAGCTAGTTTTGACGGCATGATTACGATGAATCAGTCGTTGCTCAATCTCTATCAAGACGGTCGCATCACTGAAGAAACTGCTTTAGAAATGTCGCCAACTCCTAATGAAATGGCCCAGTTTCTCCGAGGTCGAGTTTAAGATTAACTAAGTCGGCACGATTAAAGCTAACTGGCTAAAGCTGTCATTTGTCCTAAGTCAATTGGTCATTAGACATAGGAGTGAAATTAAATATGCTTTACCCAGAACCCTTGTAGAGACGTAGCACTGCTACGTCAAAACAATTCTTTTTCACTCCTATGTCTATTAGTAAAGATTTTAAGCCTATTTACGTTTCGTAATATACTTTAATTTTTTCGCGCCAACTTACTTAGGCATTGGGGATTGGAGATTGGGCATGGGGCATAGAGAAGAGACTTGTTCAATATTCCCCCTCATCCCCCTCATCCCCCTCATCTCCCTCATCCCCAATCCCAACCAAATATCTTTGTCATCCTGGTTGCGGTTATAGCTAAGGTAAAAGGTAAAAGAGAGAACGTTTTACTTTTATCTTCCTAGCTTTTGTGAATCATTTGACGACAAATAAACTATCTACACCCCAGTTGTTTAAAGGCATTGCGCTATTTACACCTGGAGGAGATTTAATTTACTGCATCGACCCTAGCAAGCAAGGTCGATGGCATTTGCATTTATGCTCGGCTTTGCAAGAAATCCTAGATTTACCAGAGCCGCCGCACTTTTTAGTGCCTTGTTATACTGCCACTATTGACAATTGGTTAGATCAGCGTACTCACCAAGTGCGAACTTTTGCTGAAGCTTATCCGGCTGTAATTAGACATCAAGCTTTGCTTAATGCCATTTTTGGCACAGGGGAGTTAGTATGGCAAGCAGCTCCCTGGCAAGAGGGATTGTGCGATCGCATGGTGTTAACAACTTATCGTTCCTCATTTGGGCAGCTTTGGGAGGATCACGACTTAATTGTTCGTCTAGACCTTTCTGAACCTGTGCCAAAATATCACCAACCAGTCATAGTACAAAAAAAAGAAGTAATCACACAAGGCTATGTTCTGCGCTTGTTTGTTGCCGGACATACCAGTACCACAGAACGCATTCTCCAAAATTTACACGAATTGTTAGAGCGATCGCTGGGACATCCTTATACTTTGAAGGTGATTGATGTTTTAAGTCATCCAGAACAAGCAGAACTCAATCAGGTTTCTGCAACTCCTACCCTTGTCAAAGTTTGGCCTCACCCAATTCGGCGAATCGTTGGAGAGTTGGATCATGTAGAAAAGATTTTACAAATGTTAGCTGCTAAGGAAAATTTTTAAGTTTTATAAGGGGCTGTTCTTGTTAGGTCTGTATTCCATGCAATTGGGAACCGCTATAGTCAGAGGCTAGCTCCCTATTTACTTAGTATGAAAAATTACTATCTCTAACTAGAAAGGTCATTCCACATCCAGCTTGAGGGCTGTGATATTATGGGAGACTGCTGCATACATTTGAAAACTAGAAACTAAATCGATCATGGCTCTGACGCAACTGCGGAAACAAGAAATAATTTCCAATTACCAAGTTCACGAAACCGACACTGGTTCGGCCGATGTCCAAGTTGCCATGCTAACTGAGCGCATTAACCGCCTCAGCGAACATCTCCAGGCAAATAAAAAAGACCATTCTTCCCGGCGAGGACTGTTGAAGCTAATTGGTCAGCGCAAGCGTCTTTTAGCCTACATATCACAGGAAAGCCGCGAAAAATATCAAGCTTTGATTGCTCGCCTCGGTATTCGTGGATAGGACTACTGCTTATGTCTGCTGAAGAATCTGAACGCAGTCCCTTGCCCTTTGAACCAAACAAAAAGCGCCAAAAACCCGCAAAAACTCAAAGCAAACCAGCAGCACAGCCAAAAGAATCTACCAAACAGGCTGATAGAAAAGCGCCTTACACCAAAGAACAGATGAGTATTCCCCAAGTAGTCAGCCAGAGGATGATCCGACGAGTAGTCGGCTTCTGTGGTGTACCAACTGCTTTGGGCATTACCACCCTGGTTGTTAGCTATCTGCTTGCTATCTACTCCGACATCCAACTACCTCCCATCGCCGTGTTATTGGTAAACATGGGATTATTTGGTTTGGGGGTCTTAGGGATAACTTATGGCGTTCTGTCTGCATCTTGGGATGAAGAAAAAGTCGGAAGTTTCCTCGGTTTGGGTGAGTTCAACACCAATTGGGAACGAATGGTGGCAGTTTGGCGAGAAACTCGGCAGAAAAACTTATAATAAACGGCGCTCAGGTATTACGTAACTGTGGTATTGGGTAAGGAAAAAAGTGAATGTTGAAGTTGAAGTTATAAAATTTCAACCTTACTAATGAAAATTCTATAATCTTTTTTATCCCTCATGTCCAGTTATTTAGTAGTAAAACTACGGACTGAGCGCTATATTTAGCCTATAGCAGTTTGAAGTTGAGTCCAATACAGACCTAACCCCCAGCCCCTTCCCTTCTAGGGAAGGGGAGTAAGATTCAAAGGCTCTATCGTTGTAGGAGAGAGATCAAAACTATACTCCACTCAAGGGAGAACCGCTAAATTTGTTTAAAAAACAAATTTTATTTTTAATACTCTTAACTACTGTTAATTAGGCTAATAGGCAACAATAAAATTAGCCCATTTATAGAAAATTTTAGTCAATTAATCAGGAACTTTAAGATGATTATAGTAATGAAAAGTGGTTCTCCAGAGGCGGAAATAAACCGCATTGATCAGGAACTAACTAGCTGGGGCCTAACTCCAGAAAAAATTGTCGGTCAACATAAAGTAGTTATTGGTCTAGTAGGTGAAACCGCCAATTTAGATCCACTACAAATTCAGGAAGTTAGCCCCTGGATTGAGCAGGTGTTGCGGGTAGAGCAGCCTTACAAACGAGCCAGCCGTCAATACCGCCACGGCGAAGCTTCGGAAGTGGTGGTTAATACTCCCAATGGAGCGGTGGTATTTGGTGAACACCAGCCTTTGGTAGTCGTTGCTGGCCCCTGTTCCGTAGAAAATGAAGAAATGATTGTGGAGACAGCACGGCGCGTCAAGATGGCTGGAGCCACATTTTTGCGTGGAGGGGCATACAAACCCCGGACTTCACCTTACGCCTTCCAAGGACACGGCGACAGTGCTTTAGATTTGTTGGCGAAGGCGCGAGAAGTCAGTGGACTAGGTATCATTACAGAAGTGATGGATGCTGCTGACCTGGATAAAATTGCCGAAGTTGCTGATGTGATCCAGGTGGGAGCAAGAAATATGCAGAATTTTTCCTTGCTCAAAAAAGTGGGAGCGCAGCCGAAACCAGTTCTATTAAAGCGGGGAATGGCAGCTACTATTGAAGATTGGTTAATGGCAGCCGAGTATATTTTGGCATCTGGTAATCCCAATGTAATTTTGTGTGAAAGGGGAATACGCACCTTTGACCGCCAGTATACGCGAAATACGCTGGATTTATCAGTAGTGCCAGTGTTGCGAAAGCTGACTCATCTGCCAATTATGATTGACCCCAGCCACGGCGTAGGTTGGTCTGAGTTTGTGCCTTCAATGGCAATGGCTGCGATCGCCGCTGGCACAGATTCCCTGATGATAGAGGTTCACCCCAATCCTGCCAAAGCTTTATCCGACGGGCCTCAATCTCTCACACCAGACCGTTTCGATAAGTTGATGCAAGAATTAGCAGTAATTGGTAAAGCGATGGGACGTTGGCAGCAACCAGCCGTGGCTCTGGCTTAAAATTTAGCTAATTCCGTAAGAAGCCTCTCACTTACCGCGAAGCGGAAGTGATGAGATGAATTGCGGGTGAGTTGACGACAGTCTTAAATTTAAATGTAAACACAATACGGTTCACAAAAGGGCTGAAACTCTTTTTTTTACGAACCACAGAGGCGCAGAGAACACAGAGAGAAGAGAAGGAGGAAATGCTTAACCCAAGTGTATTGAATCTAAACAGGGTAAGCAGTCATAGGCAAAATCATGAAAAAACGAACCGCAAAGGACGCAAAGGACACAAAGGAATAAGGTTTTAGAGAGTTATTGCGTAAGTCCTATACAGGTTTCAAGATAGACGTGGTTTAACGTGTAATCAGCAATTTCTTCATTCAAGATATACTATGTTAAAATCGCGCCACCCATCAAGCGCTCATACCGATACTTTAACTCTTCTTTCATCAAATACCAGCGCTCTAAAGTTGCATCTGTTTCTATAATTTTTTCTGCTGCTTGCCGAGCTAAAAGTAAAACTTCTTCGTCTTCAACCAAACTTGCTAAGGTAAAATCTGGCACTCCAGATTGACGAGTTCCCAGTACTTGCCCTGGGCCACGAAAACGCATATCCATCTCTGAAATGAAAAAACCATCCTGAGATTGTTCCAACACTTTAAGCCGTTGTTGAGCATCAGGACTCCTAGAACTGCTCATCAAAAGACAGTAAGACTGAGCCGCACCACGACCGACACGTCCCCGCAGCTGGTGCAGTTGTGATAAGCCAAATCGCTCCGCATTCTCAATGAGCATAACTGTAGCATTAGGTACGTCTACACCAACCTCAACAACGGTAGTAGAAACCAAAATTTGCGTTTGGTTATCGCGGAATTTAGTAATCGCTTCATCCTTATCGGCTGAACTCATCCGACCGTGTAGCAGCCCTACTTGAAAGTCGGGAAAAACGCTTTCCTGTAACTTTTGATGCTCCTCCACAGCCGATCGCAAATCCAATTTTTCTGATTCTTCTACCAAGGGCAAAACTACGTAAACTTGTCTACCTTGGGCAGTTTCTCGGCGGATGAGGTCGTAAGCATGGTTGCGTTGCTGACCTGATAATACTGTTGTCTGAATCTTTTGTCGTCCTGGCGGTAACTCATCAATCTGGCTCACATCCAAATCCCCATGTATCGTCAACGCTAAAGTTCTGGGAATCGGGGTAGCTGTCATAGTTAACACATGGGGTTGTTCGCCTTTTTGCTGTAAACGCGCTCGTTGTTCTACCCCAAAGCGATGCTGTTCATCGATCACGACCAATCCCAGTTGATTGAAGTTTACGGGGTCTTGAATCAAGGCATGAGTTCCCACTAACAGAGGTAATTCACCAGTTCCTAACTGAGAATGTATTTGTCTTCGTTTAGCAGTTTTGGTTGAGCCTGTCAGTAATTCCACGGGTAAATGCAAGAGGTTAAACCAACTAACTAACTTGCGATAATGTTGTTCTGCCAAAACTTCTGTGGGAGCCATCAGCGCTGCTTGGTAGCCAGATTGAATTGCTGCAAGGATAGCTAGCACGGCGACGACCGTTTTACCGGAACCGACATCACCTTGCACCAAACGATTCATTGGCACAGGTTTTTGCAAATCGTTGAGAATGTCGTTGAGGACTCGTTGCTGTGCGCCAGTGAGTTGAAAAGGGAGTATTTCGTGGAATTTCTCTACAAGTTGACCTCGTGGGACAAGGATGGCGCTGGTTTGAATCGCCCTTGCTTGCTGCTGACGTTGCAGTAACCCAAGTTGTAGGTAGAAAAATTCATCAAAAACTAGGCGACGACGAGCAACTTTCAAAGCGTCACTGTCGCTGGGAAAATGGATATTAGCGATCGCATCTTTCAATTCCATCAAACCATACTTTTGCCGCAAACCACTTGGCAGAGGGTCTTTCAGGTTAGCCGCAGCAGGCAAAGCAGCAATTACCGCCTGTCGGACTGTATTCGCTACCACGCCCTCAGTCAGTCCATAAATTGGCACCACCCGCCCAATATTCAACGACTCAATCGTATCTCCTGGATTTGCCAAAACCTCCAGTTCTGGATTATCAAGCGTCAAGCCGTATTTACTTTCTTTCACCAACCCACAGGCCGCCAAAATACTACCTACTGCATAACGGCGTTTTAAACTTTCTTGCCAAGCGCGACTGCTAAAGCGCGTACCTGCGTAAAAACGACCAATTTTGATTTGACCGCTATTATCTTTTACTATTAGTTCTAAAATTGATAATTTCTGATTTTTAGGGCTAGTAAAGCAGCTGCAACGCTTCACGGTAGCGACTATTGTCACCGTCTCACCCGCCTGTAACTCGCCGATATTTACCTGACGTGCATAATCAATATGGTCACGAGGATAGTAGAAAAGCAAGTCGCGGACGGTATGTAAATCAAGCCTTGCCAAATTATCAGCTTTTTTAAAGCCTATTTCTGGTAAATCACTGAGTTTTTGCTCAATGTTCGGCGCAAGCCTCCGACTGACCTCAGCAACAATTGGAGATTTTGGACTTCGGCTACCCTCAGTCGAACGATTTTGCATTTTGTATTGATAAATTGTCCCCTGCTCCTCCTGCTCCCCCTGCTGTAGTTGGGAAAGATACCTACGAGTCTCTGCTACTAAATATTGTCTTTCTTCCACTGCTAGATGTGGATAACTAGCAAATTGCACCGCTAGTCCTTGCCAACGGCGGCGTTCAGTTTGGGGTAAGCCTGTCGGGAATTTGCCCAAAGTTAGGCTGAGAAATTCACTGAAACGGTATTCTCTGCCCATCAAGTCTGTAAAGCCACGTTCAGCTTCTATTGCCAAGGCTTTCTGCAATCGTATCCAATCTGGTTTTTCATTAATCATTGGTCATTAGTTATTAGTCATTAGTCATTAGTCATTGGTCATTAGTCATTGGTCATTGGTCATTTGACTCTGGACAAAGGACAAAGGACAAAGAACAAATGACTAATCTTCAAACCAACTAGCACGCCATGCAGCTTCAGCTTCCGCGATCGCTCTTTCACGATGTCTCTTTTGATACTCTCGCCCTAACTTGTTTAGCTGAACTAAAATACTGCGGATTTGCCTGCGCTCAGAGGAGAGTGTTACATCAGCAAATTCGATTTCTCCTAGCCGCAGGTTAATAGCCATAATTTGTGTTAGTCCAGAATCTTCTGACTGCTGCTCATTTTCAATTTCAACTACTAAGTTTAATAAATTAGGTGGCCCTGGCATTACCTCGGCAGATGCCTCTGATGCCGCAGCCGCGGCTGCTAAAATCGGTTCTGGTAATTTTTTGGGTAATACCCCAGCTTTTTGTAATAAAAGATTAGCATCATGGGAAAGTTTTTTCAGTATCTCTTGCATGACCTCTTCTAAGTTCTGTTGCCATTTTGCCAGTTCTATAGGATCACAGGTGTCGGCAGTCAGATACTGAGAATTAGAGGTCTCCAGAAATAGTGAAGATGAAGATGATCTTACTCCCTCATCCCCCTCATCCCCCTCATCCCCCTCATCCCCCCCTGCTTCCTCACTTTTAATACAAGTGAGCAAATCTTCAGCTGCCAGTTGCCCCAACTTGCGGATGGCTTGTTGCAATTGTTGGCGCTGATTCAATGACAAATGCAGAAAATTTTCGGGATATCCTTGAGTGCAGAGGTGGTAACTTGCAAGAATCAACTGTTTTCGTACACCTAACCCCAAGGAGTTTAGATAACTAGTATAAGCGGTTTGTAGTTCTAGTGCGATCGCGCGAATCGCTTCTTTCAGTGCTGCAATATCCCGTTCAATTCGCTCGATTGCTCTTGCCATATCTTTTCGTTCTTGCCCATGTGAACTATTAAATAGTACAAATGTACAAATTTATTTGAGGATAACTTTCCAGAGAATTTTAGATTTTAAATTAAATGCCATATTTCGCATCTTTACTAAATAAAATACAGGTCAGGCGATTTGCTTGACCTGTATTTTAAGCGCTTAGGAGTTAAGAATTATGAGTTATGAATTATGAAGCAACTTTCTATTAACTCCAAACTCCCAACTCCCAACTCCAAACTCCTAACTCCTAACCAAATATTACTTAGTGCCCATTTGTGCAGCGACTTCATCCGCAAAGCTAATTTCTTGCTTTTCAATGCCTTCGCCCAGTATATAACGGACAAAGCGATTCACTTGGATGTCTCCGCCTAATTGAGCCTTCGCTTGCTTCAAGAGGTCTTCCACAGAAATACTTTGATCGCGAATGTAAGGCTGATCGAGCAAAGCCAATTCTTTCAGGCGTTTTTCAATCCGTCCTTGAACAATCTTTTCTTTGATGTTATCTGGCTTGTTCGCCAAATCATCCTTGCCCATTTCAATGTCTTTTTCCTTTTGGGCAATTTCCCTTGGGATTTGGTCTACGCTCACATACTCGACATTTGGGCAAGCCGCAACTTGCATTGCCGCGTTCCGTGCCAAGGTTTGGAACTCTGAATTAGCAGCCACTGACTCAGTTTGAGTACCCAGCTCTACCAATACACCAACTCGACCGCCAGTATGAATGTAGCTGTCTATTACACCTTGTGTACCTTCTGCGATTGCAAAATTAACAAAGCGACGCACTTGGATATTTTCACCAAGGGTGGCAATAGTTTGCTTGATGAATTCTTCTACAGTCCCGGTTTCACTATCAATATAGGGTTGAGCCAGCAAAGACTCAACACTATCAGCTGTCGCTGCTTGCTTTGCTAAGTTCTTAACTAAAGCTTTAAAAGCCTCGTTACGAGCAACAAAGTCGGTTTGGCAGTTGACTTCTATGAGTACTCCCACTCGACCACTAGGCTGAATGTAGGTGTCTACCAGACCTTCTGCCGCAATGCGATCGCTTTTTTTACCAGCTGAAACTAAGTTCTTTTTTCTTAGCCAGTCGATGGCTTCATCTATGTTGCCATCATTTTCTATCAGCGCCTTTTTGCAGTCCATCATGCCGGCACCAGTTTTTTGGCGTAGCTCTTGGACGAGTTTTGCAGATATTTCCGCCATGTTGCCTCAATTCCTAACTTGACCTCGAGTTTTAATCGCTCACGGGTGTTGAGTATTTCTATCTTACTCAGCGCTGGGGTAGAAAAAATAATGAAGTTATAAGGTATGAGTTTTTTCGCTTTTACCTTAGCCTACTATTTGCCGCAGGCTAGGGCAGATTGCTGCTACTCAAACAACCGCCCTCGGAAATTTCCTTCACCCCGGCTTTACTTATTCCTCTGTTTCCTCGTCGGCAATTACGGCATCAGTATATTCGGTTTCTTCGTAGTCATCGTCATACTCACTACCGTCGTAATCTTCGTAATCCTCTTCAGCATCCAGTTGACCGTGACGGCCTTCATAAATGGCATCTGCCAATTTTCCGACTATCAGCTTGATTGACCTGATAGCATCGTCGTTTGCGGGGATGGGGATATCTACTACATCTGGGTCACAGTTTGTATCCAGCATAGACACAATGGGAATATTCAACTTTTGGCATTCTTGAACTGCGTTATATTCCCGCCGTTGGTCAACAATTACCACGATATCGGGCACTTTCCGCATTGTTTTAATGCCGCCCAAGTATTTCTGAAGCTTCGTCATTTCCCGACGTAGCATTGATGCTTCTTTTTTGGGTAATAAATCTAGTGCGCCAGTTTCTTCACGGCGTTCTAAATCTTTCAGACGGTCTACTCTTGTTTTGATGGTTGTCCAGTTGGTCAACATTCCACCTAACCAGCGTTGGTTAATGTAGTGGGAACCACAACGGCTGGCTTCTTGGGCAATAATTCCAGCTGCTTGGCGCTTGGTGCCGACGAAAAGAAATTTCTTTCCTTGTTCGGCGTGCGATCGCATATAGTTGTAGGCATTATCCATCAGCTGGGCAGTTTGCACCAAGTCGATAATATGCACACCATTGCGGGAAGTATAAATGTAAGGAGACATTTTTGGGTTCCAACGCCGGGTCTGATGCCCAAAGTGAACCCCTGACTCCATCATTTGAGCCAATGAAACTACTGGCATATATTTTTCAACTCCGATTCGGGTTAAACCTCCATCCAAGTGTATTTCCCAACTGAGAAACACCCGAATTCTTAGATGTGCGAGATTAGTTAACCATACTAGGTTAGCATATTCCGAATAGTTGTAGTTGATTGACAGAGTGATGTCATCGCTATAGCGACTTCTGGGGCATATTACTGAATAGCATCGGGGTCTACATGGAGCGATCGCAACCTCGCCTTTAACTGTTCTATCTGCAATTCTGCCCGTTCTGCTCGTTGGCGTTCTTGTTCTGCTCGTTGGCGTTCCTGTTCTGCTCGTTGGCGTTCCTGTTCTACCAGTTCTTCTGCTTGCTGTCTTGCTAAAACTTCCTGTCGTAAAGCTTCTGCCAGTTCGTTTGGAATCAGTAATTTTTCCCCCGTATCCTCTCGATAAAACCCAATTAGCCTTGCCTCAACTACCAAACGCAGTTGTAACGGTTCACTGCGTCCATCTTGTATAGGTTCATAGATTTCTCCCCGCAGGCGATAGCCACGTAACTGTTGTTCCACCCACTCGCCTTTGGGGTCAAATAGCCAGTATTCCTTGACACCCAGCTGCTCATAGAGAGTCTTTTTGAAGATTTCGTCTTGTCCCTTAGTACTAAAAGATGTCATTTCAAAAATAACTGTGGGTACTTGACCCTCTTCCCAGATTTTATAGTTGTCCCGACCACCGGGTGCAACATCAAAAATCACCATCACATCCGGGGCTACCCGCAACTTGGGAAAACCTTGTGCATAGTAAAGAAATTGGTTTCCCAATACTGTTGCCTGACGATTTGCCAAATACTGTTTCAGGACTTCTAAGGTAGTTAGTAAGGCGTAAAGGTGGTCGTAAGTTTCTGCCACTGGTTGACCATCAGCACTGGGGTAGAATATTTCCGATTCGACACTAACAGGTAAAGTAGCCGTCATGGTTGTAAAATCAGTGCTACGAGATTATTGTAGAACAACTCTAGTTCTTTCTAACTTGAGATGTGCAAGCTTTTCAAAATATAACTAGATAACTCACAAAATCCTTCCCCTTCGGCAGCAGTAGTAATATAAGCAGGGTGATATTTCAACTGATTCACATATTCCAGGACGTTTGCCACACCTACAGAAACAGGAAAATAACGCCGATCAAATAAACTTTCATCATTGGGGCTATCGCCAACAGTAACAATTTGTTCTGGTGAGTACTGGGGCAAATATTCGCGTAATACTTGCAACAATCCCACAGATTTATCTTGCCCTTGGGGTTTAATGTGACACTGCACGTTGCTATAGGTAAATCCCCAACCCATTTGTTGACAGAGATTATCTAGGGTTTGTAATTCATCTTGACGCAAAGTAGCTACATCAAAAGTCCAGTCGGTGATGCGAAAGCGATTATCAACAGATTCTTGGATTTGGGGAAATTTAGTTTGTAAATTCTCAAAAGTCCTAGCCAAGTGCTGGCGATGTTGAGCTAAATCGGAAATGGTTGTTAAGACTAATGGTTTCTGGTTCCCAGGCGGAAAGTAGAAACCGCCATTTTCTGCGATCGCACCTGCCACTGGCATCATCGCACTCAATCCACTCACCCACCCAGCAGAACGTCCTGTGACAATTAACACCTTAATGTCAGCTGCGGCTAAATCCTCTAAAGCTTGCAGCAGTGCGGGAGTAAATTTTCCTCGTCTAGTCAGAGTGCCATCCATATCTGTGGCGATCAGACGAATATTGCTAAGGCTTGTAGATGAAATCTCAGACAGGGGAGGGAGGCTCAAATGTCTGGACATATACGGTTTGTAAAAGGCTGTAAAAAATATTAATCATACAGCAAGATGGCATTGAATATTTGGGCATCCTAAACATCAGGAGTCAAGTTTTTCAGTTTCCAACCATGTCCACTTCGATGTTTCTTGCCCAATCCTCCGGGACAAAGACTAAAAAGGCATCCCAGGAAGTGCCAGCAAGTAATCCTCAAACACCAGCATTATTGTTGGTAACTTCAGGAGGACTGGCTTTAGTGGTGATTGCTTTGATTGTGTATAGTAAACTCCAGATGAATCAGCTGGAGAAAAAACTTAAGTTTGAACAATTCCGGGCGCGAGAGCTAGAAAAAAAGTTTAAATTGGCGCTGGAAACAATTCGCAAAATGGAAACTAATCCCGATTTAGTTAACTCACGGGATTTTAACCTGGATTATCTGCGAATGCGAATGTCAGAGGAGGTGTTTCATTTTGCGATCGTTAATCAAGTGAAGATTCAGATCAAAGAAAAAGTTACTCAAGCCCTGCGTCCAAGTCAAGCCCAACAAGGAACAGTCGGAATTGCTAATAACGTTGCTCGGCAGGTAGATGAAATTTTTGATGTGGAGTATGAAACTGGTACTCCAGGGAACTCTGCTAAACGAGTGCTGTTTCGGATTCAAATCCGGTTAATGAAGTTACCGACACAAGCGACTTCTGCAACTATTAGCCAAATTATTAACTGTATAGAAACTTACCTCAGCCCTATAGAAGACGAAGATAGTTGGCAACCAACAATTCAAGGGCGGATTGCCACCATGCATTGGGATCAAAAGGCTAAACCTACACCTCTACTGGTGCTGGAGCAATCGAATGAAGGCGTGAATGTGACTTTTCGCACTAATCGCCAACCAAATGCCCCAACTCAGCCAAAGCAATCTGGAATGAAAAAATCAGGCTCGACTAGATAATAATCATAGCTGTAGGGATTTTGTCAAACAAACTATTGAATTAGTTAAGTAAACCGGCATAAATAAACTTTCATTATGTTACGAAACGTAAATAAGCTTAAAGTCCTTACTAATGATCAATAGTTCGACAACTCTACCAGACGCACTCGCGTTCGCGCTTGGTGAGTTGACGGTGAGCATCTCGACTTTGCTCGTTGGCGTAGCCTAAGAAGAGATGGAACCGCAGTCGAACTGCATAGTCGAACGCGAGTGCGTCCCGTAGGGAAGGGCAGTACAAGTGACAGCCCTTGCCAGTTAGCTTTAATTGCGCCAACCTACTTAGCAGTCTTTTTAAGACTTTGCCATCTTTGTCGGAGTTGCTGCAAGTTAGGTGTATGACCACCATAACGCCAGCCAACATAGGCTTGACAAATTTCATCTATTACCTGAGCAGTTGTTGGGGCATGATGCTGGTATGAAATTCTGGCATATTCTAAAGGTGTTTGTGCCGGATGTTTGCCTAAACCTTTCTGGGTTGTCCATTGCAGCATTTGTTGATAAAGGCTCTCCATTGCTGGCAATTTCTTTAACCATCGACGATTGCGCCACTCTCGCCACTGACCCCAACCCAGCCAACCAAAGAAAGCTGCTGTGGTTGCCAAGATTAAGCCAGTCAATACGCCAAACCAACCTTGAGAAAATAAAGCTAAAAACCAAGCGATCGCTCTAATTACCCACTTTAATATTGTCCCAAATACATTATTCAACAAACCTGTCACCGGAGAGGGCAACCATCCAGCAACCCAATGCCACAATTGACGCAACACACTAAAAGTCTGAGTATCTTCAATCGATGGGGGAATCAAAGGATGATTGGGAATGGGGTCAAAGGCAAACCAACCATATCTAGGAAAATACACTTCCGTCATCGCATAAGCGTCAGTATTACGGACAACATATAGCCCTGTAAATGGATTAAATTCTCCTGAACTAAACCCTGCTACCAACCGCGCTGGGATGCCAATGGAACGCAACATCACTGTCAGAACTGTAGAGAAGTGATCTGGATAGCCTCCTTTTTGCTTGAATAAAAAGGTTTCTACCAAGTCTTCTTTTTCACTTAAATAAGGTAGTTCTAAGGGATTTTGCGGAAGGGAGTAGCGTTGCTTTAAATATTGAGCTAAGTAGAGAGCTTTTTCGTAGGGTGAATCCAAGCTTTTAGAAGACTTTGCGACTTTTTCTTGGTTGTAGTTAGCGAGGATTTCTTCGGTGCGTT